>DATMAZ010000042.1:0-3617 GCA_035559675.1 Candidatus Limnocylindria bacterium | reverse complement strand
GGCAGGCGGGCGAGGCGGCGCGCCGCCATTTCCGCACGTTGCGCGAGGTCCGCGACCACACGGCGAGGCGTCTCGGGGTTGAACTGCCCCACTTGTCTATGGGAATGAGCGAGGACTTCGTCGTCGCCCTCGAAGAGGGTGCTACGATGTTGCGGCTCGGGCGCGTGCTGTTCGGCGCGCGTGGGCCGGCAGCCTGGCGGGAGGGGTCATGAAGAAGGTTGGCTTCATCGGAGCCGGCAACATGGCCGGCGCGCTCATCCGGGGGCTCCTGCGGGCCGGCCGATACAAGGTCGGGGACCTCTACGTGAGCGACGTGGTCGAGGGCCAGGTGCGCCGACTCAAGCGGCAGCACAAGATCGACGGCACGCGCGACAACCGCCAGCTGGTCAGGGAATCGCAGACGATCATCCTGGCGGTGAAGCCACAGAGCATGGCGAGCGTGCTCGAGGAGATCCGTCCCGAAGTGACCCCGCGGAAGCTCTTCATCTCGATCGCGGCCGGCTTCCCGCTCCGCCGTCTCGAGGCCGGCCTCGGCGGGCAGGCCCGCGTCGTGCGCGTGATGCCGAACGCCCCGGCACTCGTCGGCCGCGGCGTGTCCGTGGCGGTGACGGGCTCGCACGCGACCGACGCCGATCTCAAGCAGACGCTCAAGCTCTTCAAGGCGGTGGGTGAGGCGATCGCGATCACCGGCGAAGACCTGCTCGACACCGTGACGGCCGTCTCCGGCAGCGGCCCGGCCTTCGTCTACTACTTCGCCGAGTGTCTGATGGAGGGGGGCGTGCGAGGCGGCCTGGCGCAGAACCTCGCCACGCTGCTCGCGCACGCGACGCTCTCGGGCGCGGCGGCCATGCTGTCCGAGAGCGGCATGTCGGCGCGCGAGCTGCGCGAGATGGTGACCTCGCCGGGCGGCACCACGCTGGCGGGGCTGGGCGCGCTCGAGACGCACCACTTTCGCGAGGCCGTGATCGCGGCCATCGACGCCGCCACGCGCCGCGCGCGCGAGCTGGCGGTGTCCTGAGATGGGCGGCGCGGTCGTTCGGAACTTCACGCTGGCGCTGGTGGGCGTCGTCGACGCCCTGGTGAACATCTATTCGCTGGTGCTGCTGGTCGCCATCATCGCTTCCTGGGTGAATGCCGACCCCTACAACCCGATCGTGCGCTTTCTGCGCGGGGCGACCGAGCCGCTGCTCGCCCGCGTGCGCCGGGCGCTGCCCTTCGTCGTGGTGGGCGCCTTCGACCTCTCGCCGCTGGTCGTGCTCCTGGGGCTGCAGTTCCTGCGCACCTTCCTGGTCGGCACGCTCACCGAGTTCGCGTATCAGCTCACGGCCGTGGGGCTCGTGGCGATTGGCTGAGGCGAGCTGGCTCGCGCCCCGCGGCGACGGCGTCGAGCTGCTGATCCACGTGCGCCCCGGCGCCCGCCGGTCCGAAGTGGTCGGCGTGCACGGCACCGCGCTCGCGGTTCGCGTCGCGGCCCGGCCGGTCGGGGGCGCGGCCAACGAAGCGCTGCGCCGCCTCCTGGCAGAGGCCTTGGCGGTCCCGCTGCGCGCCATCACGTTGGTGGCCGGCGCGCAGGGACGCACCAAGCGGGTGCACGTCGCGGGCCTGGATGCCGCTGCGGCGCATGCGCGGTTCGCGCCGCACCTTAATTGACAAGGTCCGGAGCGGTGGTTAAGCCGGCGGCCATGCCGATCTACGAGTACCTCTGCGAGACGTGCGGGGAATTCGAGGTAAGCCAGCGCATCACCGAGCCCGCACTGCAGCGCTGCCCGACCTGCAAACGGAAGGTGCGACGGCTCATCTCCAACACGAGCTTCCAGCTGAAGGGCAGCGGCTGGTACGTGACGGACTACGCGCGGGCCGGCGCCGGCAAGGACAAGAAGTCGGCCGGCGACGGTGGGGGCGACTCGGCAGCGAAGAGCGAATCCACGAGCGCCAAGTCCGACACCGCGAAGTCCGAGACCAAGACGAGCGCCAGCGCCTGAGCGCATGCGGCGCCGGCAGCGCGTGACGCTCGTCGGCGTCGACACCGGCGGCACGTTCACCGACGTCGTGGCGCGCGTCGGCCGGGAAGTCCGGCGCTGCAAGGTTCGCTCGACGCCGCACGATCCCGCCGTCGCCGTGCTCGCCGGGCTCGCCCGGCTGGCGGGCAGCGCGCCCGTCGTACTGCACTACGGCTCGACCGTGGCGACCAACGCGCTGCTCGAGCGCCGGGGCGCGCGGGTGGCGCTGGTGACCACAGCTGGCTTCGAGGACGTGATCGAGATCGGCCGGCAGACGCGCCCGCGCCTCTACGATCTCACGCCCGTGCCGCCGCGCGCGCTCGTCGAGGCGCGGCACCGGATCGGCGTCGCCGAGCGCGTCGCCGCCGACGGCCGGGTGCTGGTGCCGCTCAGCGCCGCCGAGGTGCGGCGCGTAACGGCCGCCGTCCGGCGAAGCGGCGCGCACGCGGTGGCCGTTTGCCTGCTCCACGGCTACGCGCGGCCCGCGCACGAGCGCCGGCTCGGGCGCGCGTTGCGCCCTCTCGGCCTCCACGTCACGCTCGCCCACGAGCTGCAGCGCGAGCACCGGGAGTACGAGCGCACGTCCACCGCGGCCGTGAACGCCTACGTGGGTCCGCTGATGGCGCGACACATCGGGCGTCTCGCCGCCGGCACGCGCGGGCGGCTGCGCGTCATGCAATCGAGCGGGGGGCTCATCGCTTCCCGAATCGCCGCCGCCGAGCCGGTGCGCACCATTCTCTCGGGTCCGGCCGGCGGGGTCGTGGGTGCGGCGGCGGCCGCGCGCGCGGCGGGGCTCCCGCGCATCGTCACGCTCGACATGGGTGGGACCTCGACCGACGTCGCGGTGGTGGACGGCCCGCTCGCCTTTCGCACCGAGACCACGATCGACGGCCTGCCCGTCCGTCTCCCGGTGCTCGACATCCATACCGTCGGCGCCGGCGGCGGTTCGATCGCGCGCGTGGACGCCGGCGGCGCGCTGGTGGTCGGTCCGGAGAGTGCGGGAGCCGATCCGGGGCCCGCCTGCTACGGACGCGGACTCGCACCCACGGTGACCGACGCCAACCTCGTGCTCGGCCGGCTGCGGGCGGACGACTTCCTCGGCGGTGAGATGCAGCTCGACGTCGCCCGCGCCCGCCGCGCGCTCGACCCGCTCGCCCGGTGGCTCGGCTGCTCGGTCGAGCGGGCGGCCGCCGGCATGCTCGCCGTGGCGAACGCGGCGATGGAACGGGCGGTGCGCGTCATCACCGTCGAGCGCGGCCTCGACCCGCGCGAGTTCACGCTGCTGGCGTTCGGCGGCGCGGGCGGGCTCCACGCCGCGGAGCTGGCGGACGCGCTCGGCATCGAGCGCGTCTATCTGCCACGCGATCCAGGGCTGCTGTCGGCCTGGGGCGTGCTCTCCGCCGATGCGGTGCGAGACCTGGTGGCGACCGTCCGGCTGCTCGAGCCCGCCACCGCGGTGCTGGCGCGCCGTCTCCGGCCGCTCGAGCGGGAGGCCGCGGCGGCGCTCGCCCGCGACGGCATCACGCGGCCGCGGATCGAGCGCGTGCTCGACGTGCGCTACGCCGGACAATCCTACGAGCTGCAGGTGCCGTTCGGCCCGACCTGGCGGGCCGCCTT
>DATMAZ010000041.1:0-8563 GCA_035559675.1 Candidatus Limnocylindria bacterium | reverse complement strand
GGGGCGCTGGTGGTGCTCGACGCCGTCGGCCTGCTCACCGTGCTGGCCTCGGCGCTGGCGACCATCGCGCTGCGCACGCGCGCCTACCGCACGCACGGCGGCCTCGATGACGCCACGCTCGCGCGCACGGACGCCGTCGTGGAGGCTGTGGTCCTGGCCACCCTGGCGGCCGTCGCGAGAGCGGCCGGCGCCGCGGCCTAGCTGGATCGGCGCGCGGGCGCGCCGGCGACGTCGATCTCGGCGACGCCCCAGGTGAAGAAGCCGGCGTCGGGTGCCAGCGAGTAGGGATCGCGCGGCGGCGAGCGATACGGGCCGAGGCGCACGAAGCGCGCGCGGGCCGGCGGGAAGCGGATGCGTTGCACGATGCGCGTCGGGTCGGCGCGGTACGACGCAAAGGGCGGGATGGCGTTCGCGCTCTCGGCGAGCGTCGTCCAGACCGCGCCGTCCACGGAGCCCTCCACGCGATAGGTCCAGAGGTAGCGGCGAAAGTGGGTGCCGAGCGACACGTCGACGCCGGAGACCGACTGGACGCGGCCGAGGTCGATGGCGAGCCGCTCGGGGCCGTCGGCGCCGCGTACCCGGAAGATGCGCAGCGTGTCGAGCGAGCCGTCGACGAGCGGCGCCGTGTCGGTAGCGGGCTCGACGATCCGCCAGCCCTCGCGCGCGAGCCGCGGCGCCTGAGACGGCTCCGGCGGCGCTGGCGGGAGGACGATCAGCATGGCGTCGTAGGCGGCCGTGAGGTTGCGCGGCCTGAGCCCGCGCGCCTGGCTCGCCGCCAGGATGCGGCGGCTCGCCGGCGCGTCGAGCCGTACGATCACCGCGCACGCGCCGGCGGCGCGGAGATACGCCTGCGCGTCGTCCGAGGGGAAGGCGTTCAAATGCCGCGTCTCGACGAACGGGGAGACGGGGTAGAAGCCGCTGCGGCCGTTCACCAGCGGGCGCCCGTGCCCGATCGAGCGGTAGAGGGCCTTCGCCTGCACGGCGAAGTCGGTCGGGATCTCGGCCACGGCACAGTCCGCCGGGAGCCGCGCCAGCGCGGGCGGTACCGGCACACCGTGCCCGGGCGCGGGGGCCAGGGCGCCGCCACGCCATCCCGCCTCGACCACGGCCAGTGCGACGAGGCCTACGACCACTGCGACCCGCGCAGCCCGCGGGCGGAGCCGGCGGAGCACGGCGGCCGTCCCGCAGCCGGCCAGCACGGCGAGCATCAGCTGGCAGTAGACGATGGCGCGCGCGGGCACGCGCACGAGCGTCATGCCGGGCACGTCCGCCAGCAGCCGCTGGAGCGGCGGTGCACCGAGCCGCGGCCCGCAGGCGTACCAGTAGTTCACTGCGATGCCCGCGGCGATGGCCGCGAGCGCGGCCGCCGGCACACGACGCGGGCGCCAGGCGACGGCCGTGGCGAGCAGACCGGCGGCGATCGGCAACCAGAGCGCGAGCGTCGTGCCGCTAACGAGCCGCTCGCCGCTCGCCGCGCGCTCGACGAGGTACGCGCCGGCGCGCCAGAGCGGCGGGAGAATCGCGGCAGGCGAGAGAAAGGCCACCATGCCGCGCTCGGTGAGATCCATCTCGCGGGCCACGGCGAGGTACGGCAGCGCCAGCGGCACGGTGAGCGCCGCCGCCAGCGCGGCCGCGAGCGCGAGGGCGGGCAGCGCGCGCCGGGCGTCGCGGTCCGCGGCCAGCAGCACGAGCACGCCGGCCACCATGCCGAGCGCGAGAAAGAGGCCCCAGTGGAGGCTCGCCCAGGCCTGCCAGGCGAGCAGCATGCCGAGCGCCACGACGTGCCGCAGCCGCCGCGTCCGGATGAGCCGGTGGAGCGCCACGAACGCCAGCGCCGCGGCCACGCCCGTCGTGACGTGCATCTGATCGATGCGCCCCCACACCCCGGGCGCGTAGATCGCCAGCACCGCGGCGACGGCAGCCGCGGCGCGCGAGCCTGTGAGCTCGATCACGAGGAGCTGCACGCCGTAGGCGCTCACCGCGAGCGCCACCAGCAGGGCGAGATTGGAGGTGAGGACGGGATTCTTCCAGGCGGCGTGAACCGGCCAGACCGGCAGCGTGAGCCCGAGCAGGTTCTCGGAGTAGGCGAGCGTGTGCCAAAACGGGTGCATGTTGTTGGTCTCGAAGACGTGCAGCGGATTCTCGCCGAGCCGCCGTGCGTTGGAGGCGTGGATCCAGGCGATCAGCAGCTGATCGGGCCCCGGAGACGGCGCCGCCGCGTCGGCCGCTCGCTGGCTCGGAAAGGCGGAGTCGAGGCGGGTGGCGAGCGGCCAGGTCTCTGCCAGCGCCACGGCCAGGGCCACGGCGATCGCTCCGGCATGGACGCGCAGGCCGCGGCCGGCGGCAGTCGCCTCGGACATGCGCGGGGATCAGCCGCCGGCAGGTCGTTTCGGGACGAGCACGCGCCGGCGGAACGACAGCACCTTCTCGCCCTTCTGGTTGATTGCCCGGGTCTCCAGGTACACCACGCCGCGATCGGGCTTGGACGTGGACGGCGTCACCTCGAGGATCTCGGACTCCGCATAGAGCGTGTCGTCGTGGAACGTCGGCGCGTGGTGCAGGATCTTCTCGTACTCGAGGTTGGCGATGGCGTTCTCGCTGACGTCGCGCACCGAGAGCCCGACGGCGAGCGAGAACACGAGCGTGCCGTTCACGAGGCAGCGGCCGTGCTGGCTCTGGCGGGCGAAGTGCTCGTCGAAGTGGAGCGGGTTCGAGTTGAGCGTCATCAGCGTGAACCAGGTGTTGTCGAACTCGCGGATCGTGCGTCCGGGCCAGTGCTTGATCACCTCGCCCACGGTGAAGTCTTCGAGGAAGCGTCCCATGCGGGCCCGCTTATCGAGCGCCGTGCCGCGGGAATCAAGCCGCCGCCGGCCGCGGCTTGACAGCACGCCGCCGTCCCCCTAGAGCCGCCGTGCACGCCCTCGGGCGAGGGAAGGAGGTGCGAATCCTCCGCTGCCCCGCAGCTGTGAGGGGGAACGACCTCGGCGAACGACCACTGCCCCATCGGGGTGGGAAGGTGCCGGGGAAGGACGAACCCCGAGCCAGAAAACCTGCCCGAGCGCGCCAGCACGCCGCCTTCCGCGGGGAAGGAGCTGGGGAACACGAGACGCGCATCGCTCATCGCCACCGCCCTCGCCACGGTCCTCGCCGCCAGCGGCGCGGCGGCCGACGAGCAGCAGCTCGACGAGGTGCTGGTGACGGCGCCGCCGGAGCGGGTCGTCCCCGAGGCGCCGCCCGAGGATCCCACCGCGTTCGGAACCGTGGTGCCCGCCACCGAGGCCGCGACCCGGGTGGAGACGCTCTCCGATCTCCTGTCGGAAGCGGTGGGCGTGCGGGTCCGTCGCTTCGGCGGGCTCGGCGATTTCAGCACCGTCTCGGTGCGCGGCTTCTCGGCCGGGCAGGTGCAGGTCTACCTGGACGGCATCCCGCTCTCGCGGGCCGACAACGAGACCGTCAACCTGAGCGACCTCCCGCTCGACTTCGTCGACCGGGTCGAGGTGTACCGCAGCGCCACGCCGCTCGCCTTCGCCCAGTCCGCACCGGGCGGGGTGGTGAACGTGGTGACGCGCCGGCCGCCGGCCGATCGGCCGCTCTGGGCCGCGAGCGCCAGCGGCGAGTCGTTCGGGACGCGCAAGGTGAACCTCGCGCACGGCGCTGCGCGCGGCGCCTGGGAATACCTGGGGTTCCTCCACTATCTCGGCAGCGAGGGCGACTTCACGTTCACCAACGACCTCGGCACGCGCGACAACCCGGCCGACGATCGCGAGGAGGTGCGCCGCAACAACGCCTTCGATCAGGTGGGCGCGCTGGCGCGGCTCCGCTACCGGACGTCCACCGACGCCACGGTGACGCTCACCAGCGACACCTTCTGGAAGGACGAGGGCGTGCCGGGGGCCGGCAGCGTGCAGGCGCTCGACACCGCGCTCGCCACCACCCGGGAGCTGGCGGACCTCGCCCTCGACGTGCCGGCACTCGAGCGCCTTCCGGTGGCGCTGTCGGCGCGGGCGTACCTCCTCTACGAGCACGTCGCCTTCGACGACCCGGAGGGCGAGCTGGTGCTGCAGCCGACGCGCAATCGCGACGACACGCTCGGCACGGGCGGGCAGCTCGTCGCCCGCGGCGCGCTCGGCAGCCATCAGCTGCTCGGCGCGCTCGTCGCCGTGGGCTACGAGCGCTTTGCCTCCGAGGAGCTCGAGCAGGCCACGTCGCCGCCGAGCCGAAGCCGGCTCCGGGGGACGATCGCGGGCGAGGACGAGATCCTGCTCTGGGGCGAGCGCGTGTCGCTCGTGCCGTCGCTGCGCTGGGAGATCGTGCGCGACGACTTCCCGGGCGACCCGGGCGGGGGACCCACCGCCACGCCGGCTACCACGTCGGTCGACGACTACCTGCTGCCGCGCTTTGGGCTGCGGGCGCGTCTCCTGCCGTGGCTGACGGTGCTCGGCAACGTCGGGCGCGCGGTGCGCGTGCCCAACCTGCAGGAGCTCTTCGGCAGCCAGGGCGTGGTGCTCGGCAACCCGGACCTCGAGGCCGAGACGGCCGAGCTGCGCGACGTGGGTCTCCGCATCCTGCCTCCGGCCTGGGGGCCCCTCTCGGAGATGGCGCTCGAGGTCGTCTACTTCAACAACCCCATCGACGACGTGATCGTCTTCGTGCAGAACTCGCAGCAGCTGGTCGTGCCCGAGAACGTGAGCAGCGCGCTGCTCACGGGCGAGGAGGTGAGCGCGCGCGGGCGCATCGCCGAGCGGCTGGCGCTCAGCGTCAACTACACGCATCAGGACGCCACCGACGAGTCCGACGTGTCGTTCCTGCGGGGCAATCGGCTGCCCGGCCGCCCGCAGCACGAGCTCTACGCGCGCGCCGAGCTCGCCTGGTCGCCCGCGCGACCGCTGCCGGGGCTCGGCGCCGTGGCGCCGCTCGCCCCGCGGCTCTACTTCGACGCCAACCTGATCGGCGACGACTACTTGAATCGCGCCAACACCGAGCGCGTGGACAGCCGCACGCTGCTCGGCACGGGCGTCTCCTTCGGCCTGCCGGGCCGCCGCTGGCAGCGGCTGCGCTTCACCTTCGAGGTGCGCAACCTGACCGACGACCAGACCCAGGACGTGCTGGGCTTCCCGCTCCCGGGCCGCATCTTCTCCGGCACGCTCTCCTGGGGCTTCGGCGACGACGCAACGCCGTGACGCCGAGCGCCCGAATAGTCAGTCCGCGCGCAAGACGTCGAAGCCGGGCGGCTGCGGCGCGGCGAAGAACGCGGCGTAGGTCTCGTCGCCTCGCAGCCGCCACTCGAGGAACGGGACGAGCCAGCGCAGCACCGCGGCGTGCGCCTCGGGCTGGCTGAGCGTCGCGGGGAAGCTGCAGTCGGGCCCGGGGAAGCAGAGGTTGGAGAAGGCGTAGTGGCCCGCATGGTGGATGCTGACCAGCGCCTTCGGCGCGACCGAGCGGTCGTAGGCGGCCGTGGCGTTGGCGTTGCTCACGGCCGAGTCGATCTTGCCGAGCAGCGTGAGCGACGGCACCGTGAGGCCGCCCTGCGCGGGCCCGGTCGCCGGCGCCATCGGCACGGCCACCGTGATGCGGGGCTCGCGCGCCTGGACCAGGAAGGTCGTGAGCCCGCCGAACGAATGGCCCGTCATGGCGATGCGCGTCGGGTCGAGCACGTTGTAGAAGCGGGAGCGGGGATCGGCGTGCTCCGCCAGCATCTGGTCGAGCACGAAGATCATGTCCTCCGGCCGCTCGACCACCGAGTTCACCTGGGTCGCGAGCGCGCCGCAGACGGCCAGCCCGTCCTGCAGCGTGTTGCCCGGGTGCGGCGGCGACACCACGACGTAGCCGCGCGACGCCAGGATCGACAGGATGATCGAGCTCTGCAGCGAGTACCCGCACGAGCCGTGCGAGAACAGCACGATGGGATAGGGGGCGCCCGAGGGATCGAGTGGCGCGTCGGTGACGCCGCCCGTGGTGGGGTTGACCGTGCCGGCCCCCGGCGTCGTCGGGTACCAGATGTAGGTGTCGAGCGGCCGCGGCTGGAGCGGATCGACGGCCGACTGCTTGGTGAACACGATGTGGGTCACGCCGGCCTCGAAGGGCCCGCGCACGCGCACGTCGGAGCAGGTGCCGGCCGTCCACTCGACCACGTCGGCGCAGAAGTCCTGTGCGGCGCACGGCGTCTGCTCGACGGCCGCCGTGTCGGTGCAGGCGGCCTCGCGGCGGACCTTGCACGAGACGGGCGTGCGCGCCGTCTCGCGGATGCGGCCGCAGGTCACGCGATCGGGGCTCCCGCAGGTGCTGCCTTTGAGCAGCCGTTTCGCGGTGCGCCGGCACTCCGGCCGCAGCGTGGCGCCGGCGAGCGCCGCCTCGATCACGCCGGTGCCGCACTGGCGGTAGCTGCGCCGGCTCGTGAACCCGTCACACGGGCAGGTCGCGTCGAGCGAGGTGCGAAGCGCCCGGATGGCGCGCTGGTCGCCGAGCGTCGACGCGCCCGTGAGGCAGGCGTCGGCGGCCCGGACGGAGGTGGGCGCGGCGAGCGTCAGGGCGGGGAGCCAGAGGACGAGAGCGAGGGGTCGGCGCATGGTCGTATTCTCGGCGGCAAGGCCCCTGCCGTACAAGCTTTCTCGCGCGAACGGGCAGGGGAGGCGCGCGAACGGTCGGGAGCCGGCCGGCAGTAGGCCGAGCCGGCTTGCGTCTTTGGTCGCGTCCGTCTACCGAGCGGGCATGCCGAGTGCGTGGACTCCGGTCGCCGCCGTCCTCGTCCTGCTGCTCGCGGGGCCCGCCCGCGCCGACGACCTGGGCGCCCGGCTCTACACCGAGCGGTGCAGCGCCTGTCACGGCGACCAGGGACGCGGGGACGGACCGACGGCGCCCGCGCTGCAGCCGCCGCCTCGCGACTTCGGCAGCGCCGAGTTCTGGAAGGGACGGACCATCGAGGATCTGCGGGCGGTGGTGAAGGGCGGAAAGCCCGGCACGATGATGCCGCCGTTCGAGGGTGTGCTCACCGACGCCGAGATCGACGCCGTGGTCGCGTCGCTGCGACGCTTCGCGCCGCCGGGCGTCGCACCGAAGTAGGGAGACGGAGCCCCTCCGGCGCGCTTCGCGGCCGGCCGGCCCCGTGCTAGAGGAGCCCATGCTTCGGGGGGCGCGGACCCGTGTGCTGGGCGCGGTCGTGGTGTTCGCGGTGGCGGCCGTCACCGCCCGCGCGCAGGTCTCCGACGTGGGCCGCTCGCTCACGCTGCCGGACCGCCCGCCGCCGCATGCCTTCTGGGTGAGCGACATCCTGCTGCACCGCACCGCGCTGTTCGACGGCGACACGGGCGAGCTGCGCGGCACCATCAGCTCGGGGACTGCCGGCGTGGGCTTCGTCATCTTCCCGCTGCGCTCTCCGGACCGGCCGGAGATCTACATCCCGGAGACGTACTACGAGCGCGGCGTGCGCGGCGCGCGCACCGACGTGGTGACGGTCTACGACGCGCGCACGCTGGCGCCCGTGCACGAGATCGGCATCCCGCCCAAGCGCGCCGAGTACTTCCCCGGCAACGCCGCCAGCGCGCTCTCGGACGATGGCCGCTTCCTCGCCGTCTTCAACCTGACGCCGGTCACGTCGCTGTCCATCGTCGACGTGGTGGCGCGCCGCTTCACGTCCGAGGTGCCGACGCCGGGCTGCAGCCTCGTGTTCGCTGCCGGTCCCCGCCGCTTCTTCATGCTGTGCGCCAACGGTGCGGCGCTGACGGTGGACCTCGACGACGGCGGGCAGCCCGCTTCCATCAGCCGCGGCCAGCCGTTCTTCGATCCCCAGAACGATCCGCTCACCGAGAAGGCGGTGCGCCGGGGCTCGACCTGGCTGTTCGTATCGTTCGAGGGCTACGTGCAGCCGATCGACGTGGCGGGCGGCGCGCTGGCCATCGGCGAGCGCTGGTCGCTGTTCGACGAGGCCGACCGCAAGGCCTCGTGGCGCATCGGCGGCCAGCAGCACCTGGCGGTGCATGCCGCGAGCGGGCGGCTCTATGCGCTCGTGCATCAGGGAGGTCCCGACACCCACAAGCAACCCGGCACGGAGATCTGGGTGTACGACCTCGGCACGCGCAAGCGCGTGCAGCGCATCGAGACGCTGAACCCGCTGGTGAGCTTCATCGCGCAGCAGGGCGCGCTCTCGGCCGAGAGCTTCACGGGTCGCATGAGCCGCTGGGCGCTCGGGGCCTCGCTGCCGCATACCGGGATCGACAACATCCTGGTGACGCAGGACGACGACCCCGTGCTGATCGCGGCCGGCGCCATGCCGCCCACGGTGACCGTGCATGACGCCATGACGGGCGCCGTCCGGCGCGAGATCTCCGAGGTCGGCCTCGGCATCTCGCTGCTGTTCGCGCCATGACGGCCCTCGATCCGGTCCTCGTCTGGACGCTGCGATTGTCGCTGGCGCTGCTGTTCGCCGCCGCCGTGCGCGCGAAGCTCCAGGCGCGTGACGAGTTCGTCGCAGCGGTGCGGGCGTACCGGCTCGCACCCGCGGAGCTGGCGGCGCCGCTTGCCGCGGCGCTGCTCGCGGCCGAGGCGGCCGCGGCGGCGCTGCTCGCCG
>DATMAZ010000040.1:0-41787 GCA_035559675.1 Candidatus Limnocylindria bacterium | reverse complement strand
GAGGCGGCCGACGGCTCCGACTGCTTCGCGGTGCCGCTGCTCGCCCCCGATGCCTGGGACGTGCGGGTGGTGGTGGCGCTGGTGAGCAGCGCGCCGAAAGCCGTGTCGTCGCGGGACGGGATGCGGCTCGCGGCCGACTCGCTGTTCTATCCCGCGTGGGTGGCCGGCGCCGACGCCGATCTGGCGTGCGCCCGCGCGGCGATCGCGGCACGCGACCTCGCGGCGCTCGGGCGGGTGACCGAGCACAGCGCGTTCAAGATGCACGCCGTGGGCTTCGGCCTCGAGCCGCCGCTCGTCTACTGGCGGAGCGCAACGCTGGCGTGCATCGAGCGCGTCTGGGCGCTCAGGCGCGCCGGCGCCGCCGCCTACGTGACCATGGACGCGGGCCCGCAGGTCAAGGTGCTGTGCGATCCCGAGAGCGCCCGCGCCGTGGAAGCGGCATTGGCGGACGTGCCTGGGGTCGAGCGCGTGGTGGCATGCAAGCTCGGTGGCGGCGCGGAGGTGGTGTCCTGAGCGTGGTCACCGCCATCGCGCCCGGCAAGCTCTTCCTCACGGGGGAGTACGCCGTGCTGCGCGGGGCACCGGCGCTGGTAGCCGCGGTCAACCGGTACGCTCGCGTGCGATTCGATGCCGGCCATCCGTCGCTGGCCATCGACTCGCGCGCCGAAGGTACGAGCCTGCGCGGGGCGGACCTCGAGCCGCAGCCGGCGCCGGGCGGCGACGTGGGTGCCGTGCTGGCGGTCGCGCGCGCGCTCCGCGTGCAGCGGGGCCGCCTCGAGGTCGAGAGCGGTGAGTTGCTTGCGGGCGGCCAGAAGCTCGGCCTCGGCCGCAGCGCCGCCACCATCGTCGCGGCAGCCGCCGCCATCCTGGCCGAGCGGGGCGAGCGCGCCCGCGACGCGATCCTCCGGCTCGCGCTCGAAGCGAATCGCCGCTTCCAGGGCGGGCAAGGAAGCGGCGGCGACGTGGCGGCGGCCGTCCACGGCGGCGTCGTGCAGGTTCGCCGTACCGCGGCGGGGCTCGCCGTGGAGCCGTCGCGCGTCCCCCGCGGGTTGGAACTCGTGGTGGCATGGAGTGGCGCGGGAGCGCATACGGTACCGTTGGTGGCCAAGTTCGAGACGACGGCGAACGGCCCGGTGCTCGGGGAGATCGCGGCGGCGGCCGAGGCCGCAGCAGACGCCGCGGCGCGCGACGATGCGACGGCCTTCTGCGCCGCGGTTGCCCGCAGCGGCGCGCTGCTCGCGGACCTCGGCCGCGAGCTCGACCTGCCGATCGTCACCCCGGCGCTCGCCCACCTCGTCGACGTGGCGGCGCGGCTCGGCATCGCCGCCAAGCCGTCGGGGGCAGGGGCCGGTGATTGCGCGATCGCGTTCGCGCGCTCGCCGGCCGAGGCCGAGGCGTTGCGTGCCGCCTGGCGGGACGCCGGCTTTCGACCCTTGGCGCTTTCGGTGGCGGCGTGGGGGGTGCACGTTGAGTGACGGACTCGGAGAGCGCAAGCGCGCGCATCTCGAGCTCTGCGCCGACGGCGAGGTCGAGTATCGCGGCAAGACGACCTTGCTCGAGGAGGTCGAGCTGGTGCACGACGCGCTGCCCGAGCTCGCCGAGAGCGAGGTGTCGACCGAGGTGTCGCTGCTCGGCAAGCGGCTGCAGGCGCCACTGCTCATCACCGGCATGACGGGTGGGACCGCCGAGGCGACGGCCATCAACCGCGACCTGGCGGCCGTCGCGGAAGCGCACGGGATCGCCTTCGGCCTCGGCTCGCAGCGCGCCATGCAGCGCGAGCCCGCGCTGGCGGGCACCTTTGCGGTCCGTACGCAGGCGCCCGGCACGCTCGTGCTGGCGAACCTGGGCGTGGTGCAGGCGGCGCAGCTGCCGAGCGCGGAGATCGCACGCCTGGTGGAGACGATCGCCGCCGACGCGCTCTGCATCCACCTCAATCCCGCCCAGGAGCTGATCCAGCCCGGTGGCGACCGGGACTTCCGTGGCGGCCTCGCTGCGATTGCGCGCCTCGTGCGCGAGCTGCCCTGTCCCGTGGTGGTAAAGGAGACGGGCTGCGGCATCTCGCGCACCGTGGCCCGGCGGCTCCAGGACTGCGGGGTCCAGACGATCGACGTCTCGGGCGCCGGCGGCACCTCGTGGGTGCGGGTGGAGGCGCTGCGCGGGGACACCGCCGCCCAGGCGCTGGGCGAGGAGTTCGCCGACTGGGGCATTCCGACGGCGGCGGCGCTGCTCGGCGTACGGGGCCTCGGGCTCGCCTGTATCGCCAGCGGCGGCATCCGCTCGGGGCTGGACGTCGCCAAGACGATCGCCCTGGGAGCCGTCGCGGCCGGGGTGGCACTTCCCGTTTTCCGGGCCTATACGGCAGGGGGGGTCACGGGTGCTGGAGACTTCGTTGGTCGCTTGGTGGCCGGGCTCCGTACAGCCATGCTACTAACCGGCGCACGAGATCTCAGCGCGCTCGGCCGGGTTCCCACGGTGCTGGGTCCCCGGCTCAAGGCCTGGGTCGACTTCGGAGGAGGCGAATGAGCAGCTCGAGAATCCCGGCGTTCTACAAGCTGAGCGTCGAGGAGCGGCAGCGTAAGCTTGGTGAGACTCTGGGACTCAACCGCGAGGAGATGGAAGCCCTCACGGCCCACGACGCGCTCCCGCTCGAGACCGCCGACATCATGGTCGAGAACGCGGTCGGCACGTTCGCGCTGCCGTTCGGGGTGGCCCTCAATTTCCAGATCAACGGCCGGGACTACGTGATCCCGATGACCGTCGAGGAGCCGTCGGTCATCGCCGCCGCCTCGAACGCGGCGCTCGTGGCGCGCGCCGGCGGCGGCTTCCGGGCCGAGGCGGATCCTGGCGCCATGATCGGTCAGATCCAGCTGATCCGCGTCCGCGATCCAAAGCGCGCGGTGGCGCGGCTCGAGGCCGCGCGCGCCGAGCTGCTGGCGCGCGCGGACGCGCTGACGCCGGGCCTCTGCCGGCGCGGCGCGGGCCCGCGCGACATCGAGGTCCGGCTCGTCGACACGCCGCGCGGCGAAACGATGGTCGTGGTGCACGTCCTGGTCGACACCGGTGACGCCATGGGGGCCAACGCCGTCAACTCGCTAGTCGAGACGCTGGCCCCGCGGGTGGCCGAGCTGGGGCAGGGCCAGCCGTGTCTGCGCATCCTCTCGAACCTGGCCGATCGCCGGCTCGCGCGCAGCGAGGTGCGCGTGCCGGTACAGGCGCTCGGACGCGACGGCATCCCCGGCGAGGAGGTCGCCGAGCGAATGCTCTACGCGTACGAGTTCGCCTGGGCCGACCCCTACCGCGCCGCCACGCACAACAAGGGCATCATGAACGGCATCGATGCGGTGGCGGTGGCCACCGGCAACGACTGGCGGGCGATCGAGGCCGGCGCGCACGCCTACGCATGCCGGGACGGGGCGTACCGCTCGCTGTCGCGCTGGTCGATCGAGGACGGCATGCTGGTGGGCAGCCTCGAGCTGCCGATGGGCGTGTCGACCGTGGGCCCCGCGGCCGAGTCGCATCCGCGCGTGCGGCTGGCGCTGCGCATCCTCGGCGTGCGCTCGGCGCGCGAGCTGGCGGCGATCATGGTCACCGTCGGGCTCGCCTCCAACATGGCGGCCATGCGCGCGCTCGCGACCGAGGGCATCCAGAAGGGCCACATGGCGTTGCACGCCCGCGCCGTTTCGCACGCCGCGGGCGCGCGCGGCGACGAAGCCGAGGAGCTGCGGCAGGCGCTGATCGAGCATGGCGAGATCAAGATCGAGCGCGCCCGCGAACTCCTCCGCTCGGCGCGCGACGCCACCACGTGAGCGGCTCCCCCGCGCGCGGGCGCGCCGGGGGCAAGGTCATTCTCCTCGGCGAGCACGCGGTCGTCTACGGACGCCCGGCGGTCGCCACCGGCTTGCCGCTCGGCATCGAGGCCGAAGCGCTGCGGGACGCGGGGCCGCGGCTCGAGAGCGACGTCGTGCCCGGGGACGCGCGAGGCGAGGCGCTGGTCGCGCAGGCGGCGGAGGCGCTGGCGCTCGATCCGCGACGCTGGGTGGTCCGGGTCTGTTCGGACCTGCCGCCGGGACAGGGCCTCGGCAGCTCGGCGGCTCTCTGCGTGGCCGTGCTGCGAGCGCTGGCGGCCGCGGCGGGCCGACGGCTCGAGCGGGACGAGGAGCTGGACCTCGGCCGCCGGCTCGAGGGCATCTTCCACGGCACGCCGTCGGGCATCGATCCGGCGGCCGCGGCGCTCGGCACCACCTTTCGCTTCGTGCGGGGCGACCCGCCGCTGGTGGAGCGCCTCGTGCCGGGCGCGCCGATGGTGATCGTCGTGGCGCCCGGCGACGTGCCGCGCAGCACCGGCGCGGCCGTGGGCGGGCTGCGCGAACGCCGGCAGGCCGAGCGGGCGCGCTACGAGGCGCTCTTCGACGCGGTGGCGGAGGTGGTCGAGGAAGGCATCCGTGCGCTGTGTCGCGGCGACGCGACGGCCCTCGGCGCCGCCTTCGATCGCAATCAGACGCTGCTCGAGCGCATGGGCGTGTCGTCGCCGGAGATCGAGCGGCGCGTCGCTGCCGCCCGCGTCGCCGGCGCGCTCGGCGCCAAGCTGACGGGCGGTGGGGTGGGGGGCGCCGTGATCGCACTGGTGGACGACGAGCACGAGGCGGCCGTGACGAACGCGGTGCGCCAGCAGGCCGCGGCGGCGTTCCGGATCCGGATCGCCGGCGTGCCCTGAGCGGCGCGCCGGTTTGTCCTCGCCTGGCGCGCCTGTCAGACTGGCTGCCGCAGGGGCGAGGTGGGCATGTGGCGTGAGCGGCAGCAGCGACCTCCGGGACCGAGCTATCTCACCCCCTTTCTGGTTGGTCGCGAGATGCGGGCCGATCCGCTCGGCTTCGTGCGTCGCATGTTCGAGGAGTACGGCGACCTCTCGGTGGTGCGCATGGGGCCGATCAGCGCCTACCTGCTGTTCCATCCCGACGACGTGAAGCATTGCCTGCAGGAGCGGCACACGAACTTCGTGAAGGGCCCGATCGTCGGACGGGTGAAGGTCCTGATCGGCGAGGGCTTGTTCACCAGCGAGGGCGACTTCTGGCGCCGCCAGCGCCGGCTCGCGCAGCCGGCGTTCCACCGCGAGCGCATCGCCGGCTTCGTCGACACCATGGTGCGTTGCACCGCCGACCGCCTCGATGGTTGGGAGCCGCGCGCCGCCTCGGGCGCGCCCTTCGACCTGGCCGCGGAGATGAGCGCGCTCACGCTGACGATCGTCGGGCGCGCGCTCTTCGGCCGCGATCTCTCCGGCGAGGCCGCGGCCGCCGGCGCCGCGCTCGCCACCGCGCTGGAGTTCTGCGCCGAACGGGCGCTTACCTACCTCACGCCGCCGCTGGCGCTCCCCACGGCGAAGAACCGCGCGTTTCGCCGGGCGCGGCGCGTCCTCGACGGCCTCGTCTACCGGATGATCGACGCCCGCCGCCGCAGCGGCGAGCCGCGCGACGACCTGCTCGGCATGCTGATGGCTGCCCGCGACGAAGAGACCGGCGACGGGATGACCGCGCGGCAGCTCCGCGACGAGGTGATGACGTTTCTCCTGGCCGGCCACGAGACGACGGCGGTGGCGCTCACCTGGACCTGGTACCTGCTCTCGCAGCACCGCGCGGTCGCCGACCGGCTGCGGCGCGAGGTCGTTGCCGTGCTCGGCGCTCGCACGCCGACGCTGGCCGACCTGCCGCGCATGCCGCTCGCCCGCATGGTGGTCGAGGAGGCGATGCGGCTCTATCCGCCGGTGTGGGGCATCGGCCGGCAGGCCGTGGCCGCCGACACGATCGGCGGCTACCGCATCCCGGCGGGCGCGGTGCTGAGCCTCTCGCCGTGGATCACGCATCGCCATCCTGCGTTCTGGGAGGAGCCCGACCGCTTCGACCCGGACCGCTTCACGCCGGAGCGGATCCGGGCGCGCCACCGGTTCGCCTACTTCCCGTTCAGCGGCGGCCCCCGGCTCTGCATCGGCGAGACGTTCGCGCTGGTGGAGGCGCAGCTGATCGTCGCCATGATGGCGCAGCGCTACCGCCTGGCGGTCGTTCCGGGGACGCTCGTCGAGCCCGAGCCGCACCTCACGTTGCGGCCGCGGGGCGGCCTGCCCGTCACCGTCCGGCCGACCACGCTCGAGACGGATGCCGCACGGGTCGCGTGTGCAAGCTGAGCAGCGAATCGCGGCATGACGCCCGCGACCGTGCTGCTCGCCGCGCTCGCGCTGGTGGCGGCGACGTTCGCGGTCGGATGGGGGATCCGGCTGCGGCGCCTGCGGCGGGACGGCGCGCTCGGGTGGGGCATCGTGATCGGCGCCGTGACCAACTTCTTCGACACGCTCGGCATCGGCTCGTTCGCGCCCACCACGGCGGCGTTTCGCGCCCTGTCGCTGGTCTCCGACCGCATCATCCCCGGGACGCTGAACGTCGGACACGCGCTGCCCTCGGTCGCGCAGGCGCTCGTCTTCATCGCCATCGTGGAGGTCGAGCCCTGGACGCTGGCCAGCATGATCGTGGCCGCCGTGGCGGGCGCGTGGCTCGGCGCGGGCGTGGTCGCCGGCTGGGATCGCCGCCGGGTGCAGATCGGCATGGGCCTGGCGTTGCTGGCGGCGGCGGCGCTCATGCTGCGGCAGCAGGTGGCGGGGACGCCGGCCGGCGCCGAGGCGGTCTCGCTCGCCGGCGTTTGGCTCGCGCTCGGATTGGCCGGCAACTTCGTGCTGGGCGCGCTCATGATGGTCGGGGTGGGGCTCTACGCGCCGTGCATGATCCTGGTCACGCTGCTCGGCATGAACGCGAAGGCCGCGTTCCCCGTCATGATGGGCTCGTGCGCCTTTCTCATGCCGGTGGCCGGCTGGCGCTTCGTCGTCCGGGACGCCTACGCGCCGGCGGTGGCGTTCGGCCTCACGGTGGGCGGCATTCCGGCCGTGCTGGTGGCGGCGTTCGTGGTGCGCGCGTTGCCGCTCGAGGCGGTGCGCACGCTCGTGTTGTGCGTCACCGTGTACACCGCGCTCACCATGCTGCTCGCGGCGCGCCGGCGCGCCGAACGTTGACACGCGCCGGACGGCCCGGTCTAACTCCAGCCGCATGACCGCGCCGCAGCGCTACAGCGTCGTCGTCGCGAAGGAGTACCTCAAGTTCGCGGCCGCGCACTTCATCGCCTACCCGGGCTTTCGCGAGCCGCTGCACGGGCACAACTACCAGATGTCCGTGCGCGTCGAGGCGGCGCTCGGCCCCGACGGCTACGTGCTCGACTTCGGGGTGGTCAAGCGCGTGGCGAAGACGCTCTGCGAGGAGCTGGACGAGCGGGTCGTGCTGCCCGAGCGCAGCGACTGCCTCACCGTGCGGGACGAGGGCGACGTGGTGTCGGTCACCACCGAGACGGGCGACCACTTCGCATTCCCGCGGGCGGACGTTCGCCTGCTGCCGATCGTGCACAGCTCGGCGGAGGAGCTGGCCGCCTATCTCCTGGAGCGGCTGCGCGTCGCGCTCGCGAACGAGGCGGGCGGGCGCACGCTGGTGTCCCTCGAGGTCGGCGTGGCCGAGGCGCCCGGGCAGATCGCGTACTGCAGGCTCGCGTGCGACGGCTCCTCCTGAGTCTCATCGCCTGCGGCGCGTTCGCCGCCTGCAGCGTCGAGCTGCCCGAGCCGGATTCGCCGGGCGCCCGCTTGCTCGCCGCCCGCTGCGGCGGGTGCCACCGGCTGTATGCCCCGGGCAGCATGACGGCGGCCATGTGGGACGTGCAGCTCGCCCGCATGCGCGTGCTGTTTGCCCGGCGCGGGATCCCCTGGCTCGCCCCCGCCGAGGAGCAGGCGCTGCGCGACTATCTCGCCCGGCACGCGGGCACCCAGTGACCGTCAGCGCAGCTTCCCGGTGCGCGGATCGAACTCCTCGCCGGCGCGTTCCGCCGCCTCGATCTCTTCCAGCGTGATGACGTCGTCGCCCGTGCCGAGCACGATGGTGACGCCGCGCACGTCGGGCCGCTTGCGGATGGCATAGAAGGCCACGTAGCGGTCGATCTCGGCGCGGATCTCGTCGGGGGTGCGCCGGGGAACGCCCTTCGGGCGCTGGGCCTGGAGGTCGCGCACGTAGGTGGTGTAGAGGTGCGCCGCCCAGTCGAGGGACATCTCACCGGTCGCCACCCGGCGCGATACCAGGGTCACGACGTCGAACAGCTCGGGCACCAGCACGTCGGCCGGCGGCTGCATGAGGAGCGTGCGGTGCAGCCCGCCGACGACGGCGCGTTGCCGGGCCGGATCGGTCGTGCGGCTGAGATACCATTCGGCCGCCCGGCCGATCAGCGCGCTCTGATGCCGCCAGGCGACCGCACCGGCGCCGGCCACGAGCAGGAGCACGACCGCAGCGAGTCGCCACCGACGGCGCATGCCTTTCGGGTGCGCGCCCGGCTCCAGGATGTCAAGCGGGGGCGCCTTCCGCCGCCGCGTGCGGCGCGGTAAGGAGGATCCATGGCGCGCGCCTCGTGGAAGGGCACCGTGCTGGCCGAGAGCGACCGGTTCGAGGTGGTCGAGGGCAACGTCTACTTCCCGGCGGCGGCCGTGCGGCGCGAGCATCTCCGTCCGAGCGCGACGCACACGACGTGTCCCTGGAAGGGCGTCGCGAGCTACTACGACGTGGTGGTCGGCGAGGAAATCAACCGCGACGCGGCCTGGTACTATCCCGATCCCAAGCCGGCCGCGGCGAGCGTCAAGGACCACGTCGCCTTCTGGCGCGGCGTGGTGGTCGAGCGGTGAGCGGGCGGGCATGGTGAAGCTGGTTTTCCTGCTCAGGCGGTTGCCGGCGCTCACGCGCGCCGAGTTCCAGCGCTACTGGCGCGAGACGCACGGGCCGTTGGTCGCCCGGCACGCGGACACGCTGCGCATCCGTCGCTACGTGCAGGTCCACACCCTGGATACGCCGTACGCCGACGCGCTCCGCGCCACGCGCGGCACGGGCGAGCCGTACGACGGGGTAGCGGAGCTCTGGTGGGACAGCCTGGAGGACCTGGCGGCCGCGACCGGCACGGCGGAAGGCCGGGCGGCGGGCGACGAGCTGCTCGCCGACGAGCGGCGGTTCATCGATCACGGGGCCTCGGTGATGTTTTTCTGCCACGAGCATCCGATCGTCGAGCGCACATGAACGCCCCGCTGCACCTGACGGTCTGGTCCGACTATCTGTGCCCGTGGTGCTACAACGCCGCCGTCCGGCTCCACCGGCTGGAGGACGAGTTCGCCGGCCGCGTCGTGCTCGAGTGGCGCAGCTACCTCCTGCGGCCCATGCCCGATCCGACGCGGACGCTCGAGCAGTTCCGCGCCTACACGCGCTCGTGGCTGCGTCCGGCCGCCGATCCGGACGGCGGCACGTTCCGGGTCTGGGCGACCGACGCCGGCCCGCCGTCGCACAGCGTGCCGCCGCACCTGGTGGCGAAGGCGGCCGCCGCGCTCGGGAAGGCGGCGTTCGACGCCATCCATCGGCGGCTGATGCACGCCTACTTCGCCGAGAACCGCGACATCACCAACGCCGACACGCTGACGGCCATCTGGGACGAGGCCGGGCTGCCCCGCGCCGAGCTGGCGCTCGCCGGCGACCCCGAGCTGTTGAACGCGATCATCGATCAGCACAACGAGGCCATCCGGCTCGGCGTGAACGGCGTGCCGGCCGTGCTGCTCGACGGCAACGACGTTCCGATCACGGGCGCGCTGCCGCTGGAGGCGTACCGCCGCTGGATCGTGCGCGCGCTCGACGCGCGCGGCGTGCCGTCCTGACGAGCGCCGGCAGACGGTCGCGGAGATCGACCTCGGCCGCGGCTCGGGGTATGAACGAATCGTGCCCCCCGGCGACTCGCTGGCGCGCTTCATGGAGCTGCGGTCTCCGACGGATCGGGTGTTCCACGGGCTGGTGCGGCGCGCCGGGGGTCCGTCGCCGCTTCGCGCTGGCGAGCGGGCGACGGTGCTGTTCGACACCGGCCGGGCCGCCTGGTCGCTCCTGATCGACGACCGGCACATGGCGGTCGTGCAGGGCCGCACCGGCCGCTCGGACGCCGAGATCCGCGCCGACGCCGAAACGCTGGCCGCGCTGGTGGAGGGCGAGATCTCGGGGGTGCACGCCTTTCTCGACGGGCGGCTCGCCATCCGCGGCAGCATCGCGCTGGCGCTGAAACTCGAGGCCGACGATCCCGCGCTGCCGCGGCCCGTCGAGTTCGCGCGGCCGCGCTGGGTACAAGCCGCGGGGCTCGACACGTTCTACCTCGAGGCCGGCCGGGGTCCGGCGGTCGTCCTGCTGCACGGCCTCGGCGCCACCAATGCGTCGATGCTGCCGACGCTCGCGGCCCTGGCGCGCGACCACCGCGTGCTCGCGCCGGACCTCCCGGGCTTCGGCGAATCGGCGAAGCCCGTGCTGGCGTACGACCCGGCGTTCTTCGCGCGCTGGCTCGCCGGCTTCCTCGACGTGCTCGGCATCGAGCGGGCCGTGCTGATAGGCAACTCCATGGGGGGCCGGGTGGCGCTGGAGCTCGGGCTCGTGGCGCCCGAGCGCGTCGAGCGGCTCGTGCTGTTCACGCCGTCGCTCGCCTTCAAGCGCTTCCGGGCCGCCACCCCCTTGGTGCGGCTGCTCGCCGCCGAGCTCGCCGCCATGCCGCTGTTCGTGCCGCGCGCGCTGGTGTCGACCGTGCTGCGCATGATGTTCGCCCGGCCCGAGCGCCTGCGCATCGAGTGGTACGACGCGGCGGTCGACGAGTTCCTGCGCGTGTTCGCCGGTGCGCGCGGGCGGATGGCGTTCTTCTCGGCGGCCCGTCAGATCTACCTGGAGGAAGCGCACGGCGAGGCCGGCTTCTGGGAGCGGCTGCCGGCGCTCCGGTGTCCCGCGCTGTTTCTCTGGGGCGACAGCGACCAGCTCGTGCCCCCGCGGTTCGCGCCGCACGTCGAAGCGGCGCTGCCTCGTGCGCGCTCGATCGTGCTGGAGGACTGCGGGCACGTCCCGCAGTTCGAGCATCCCGAGCGCACCCACGCGCTAATGCGCGACTTCCTGCGGCCGTGAACGGCGCGGTGGTCCGCGCCTACCGCCCGGGCGACCGGGCCGCCGTGCGCGCGATCGCGTTTGCCACGGGCTACATGGGCGAGCCGGTTGACTGGCTCTGGGGCGATCGCGAGAGCTTCGCCCACGTGATCACGAAGTACTACACCGATCGCGAGCCGGAGTTGCTCCTGGTCGCCGAGCAGGGCGGCCGTGTGGTGGGGTATCTCTCGGGATGTGCCGACAGCCGGGCGGCGAGCGGCGCCGCCGCCCAGGAGATCGCGCGCCTGGCGCGTCAGGGGGCGTTTTTCCGGCCGGGGTCGGCGGCGTTCTTCTGGCGCTCGCTCGTGGACCTGGTGGCGGTTTGTGCGCTACGGGGCGCCGCGGCGCGTGCCCGGCTTTCGAACCCGCCACGGGTCTCGCATGCACGTGCAGTGGATGGTGCGCTCGTTGTAGGATCCGCCATGGCCTGCCTCGGATGTGATTGCGTGGCGCTCGCCCGATCCGGTCGCAACCCGGACTTCGTCGCCGAGCTGAGCGAGTCGATCGTCACGCTCGCCGACGAGCAGGCCTATCGGGGCTACTGCATTCTCTACCTGAAGGACCACGAGGAGCGGCTGAGCGCCCTTTCGCTGGAGCGTCAGGGGCGGCTGTGGGACGACGTGGCGCGGGTCGCCGCGGCGCTCGAGCGCACGCTCACGCCGGTGCGCATCAACTATGCGTGCCTCGGCAACATGCTGCACCACGTGCACTGGCACGTGACGCCGCGCTACGCGGACGATCCCGAGCCGCAGCACCCCATCTGGGTGCGCCCGCTCGCCGAGCGCCGCCTGGCGCTCCCGGCTACCGAGCGCGTGGAGCTGGTGAAGCGGCTGCGCCAGGCGCTCGGCTGACGCGGCCCGCTCACGGGGCCTCGTCTGGCGGCGGCCCCAGCGTCTGCAGCCCCCACGGCGGCGACGCGTTCACCAGGAACCCCACCCGGCACTTCGATGTGATGCGCGAGAGCAGCGTGCCCGGCTTGTGGGCCGTCCAGACGTACTCGCTCGGCGGCACCTGGATGTAGAGCGCGCCGCCGTCCTCGCTGGTCTCGGTGAGCGAGCGGTCGGGAAGCACCGAGGCGTTGAAGTAGATCGGCCCGTGCTCGGCGGGCAGCGGGGGGTCCGTCCGCACCGTGGCGCCGGCTTCGCCGTGTGCGCCCGGATCGTAGATGGACTTGCCCACCCGCGTGACGGTGGTGACCATCTGGCAGCGGTTCTCCTCGTCCGGCGTGACGCCGAGGAGCGCCGCCAGCGCGGCGTAGACCTCGAAGGTGACGGCTTGGAACGTCACCCGGCTAGCGCCGGCAGCACCGAGGCGAATGGTGCCCGTCTGGATCGAATGGTAGCCGAGCGCATCCATGGTGAGCGTCACCTCGCTCCCTTCCTCGAGGTCGTCGAAGACGAAGGCGCCGTCGGCGCTGGTGGTGACCTCGCGCTCGGGGTGCTCGAGGATCGCCACGCGCGCGCCGGCGATCCGGCCGTTCGGGCCGCCGATGAACGGCAAGGCGTGGCCGGAGAGCGACACCGGGAACCGGCAGCTGTGGTTGTCGAGCTGGTCGTCGACCAGGTCGCAGTCGACGTCCAGCGCGGCGCTGGTGGCGGCGAGCCGGAACGCGCGGCACGTCAGCCGGGTCACGAGGCAGCTCGAGAACGTGCCGGCGAGCGCGGCGCCGTCGCCGGCTCCCCTGTGCAGCGCCTTGCGGACGCAGGCGACGAAGCGTGTTTCACGCGCCACCCCGCTCGTGGACGATCGCCTGCGTCCGCGATGCCGGTGAGGGCGGCATCGCGGACGCAGGCGGCGTTGGCAGCGCTCTGCACGCGCGCGACGGCGAGGCCGCCGCCCAGCACCGCGAGCACGCAGCGCCGTTGCTCGGCGCTCTGCTTGGCCGCGAGCGCGGAGAACGGCGCGACCGCGGCAGCCGCGCCGAGAAGCAGGGTCGGAAAAAGGCTGCGCATGGGCAGTGTACTAGCACCGCGTGTCGGAACGGGTACACTGCGCCGGGTCGTGAGCGAGCTGTTGCACCTCTCGGTCCCGGCGCTGGCGGTCGGCACCTACGTGGGCGTGCCGTTGTACGCGTGGCGGCGCCGCGGCCGTGCCTATGCCATCTTCGAGCTGATCGTGCTCAGCATCGCGCTGCCGGGCACCCTGTTCTTGCATCACCGGCTCGCCGTGCTGCTGCCGCCGGCATTCGTGGCCGGCCTGGACGCCGGCTTCGCGTACGGCATGGCGACCGCCTGCGCTCACATGATGGCGCTGGTGCGCGCCCGGCTGCGGCCGCGCCCGTTCCGCTGGCTCATCAGCCGTCCCGGCATGGCGTTCATCGCCACCGGTGCGCTCGCCGGGCTGTGGCTGCTCCTGCTGCTGCCCCTCCGGACGGCGCTCGTGCTCGGGGGCTTCGAGCGCGCGCTCATGATGCTCGGCTGGCTCGATCTCGTGCCGCTCGTCGTGGGGGCAGCATCCGTCTTCACGTCGATGCGCCTGCCGCACGAGATCGTGCGCTTTCCGCTCGACGGCGTGCCCCATCCGACGATCACGCGGCTTCCCACGGAGCGGCATCGCCGGCGCGCACCGGCTGCCGCGCGCCGCCCGCTGCGCATCGTGCAGATCACGGACCCGCACCTCGGGCCGTGGCAGCCGGTGCACCGGCTGCAGCGGCGGCTCGAGCGGCTCGTGCAGCACGATCCCGACCTGGTGCTGCTCACCGGCGACTTCCTCACTCTGGAGAGCCAGAACACGCCGGGCGCGCTGGCCGCGGCGCTGGCACCGCTCGCCCGCATCTCGGACCGCTGCTTTGCCACCTTCGGCAACCACGACCACGAGGCCCCCGACGAAGTGCGGCACGGGCTTGTCGCCAACGGCATTCACCTGCTGCTCGACGACGCCATCGTCACGCGCACGGCGGTGGGCGAGGTACAGATCGTCGGAGCCGACTGGGTCGCGCGCGATCACGCCGCACACCTCGCGGCGCTCTTCGCCCGTCATCCGCGCCGCGACGGCGCGCTGCGGCTCTTGCTGATGCACAGCCCGATCGGCTTTCGCCACATCCCGCCGGGCGAGGTCGACCTCGTGCTCTCGGGACACTTCCACGGTGGGCAGCTCGGGCTGGTGAGCATGGGCTTCGGCTGGACCGTGCTGTCGCGCACCCAGTGGCCGGACCACGGGCTCTTCGGCCAGGGCACCAACCGGCTCTACGTCCACCGCGGCACCGGCTTTTACGGCTTCCCGCTGCGCGTCGGCGTGCCCGGCGAGGCGTCGGTGCTCGAGGTATTGGTCGACGCGGCCGCACGCAATGGCGGCGCGCCGCGGCCGCTCGGGTCGCGCTCCTAGGGCTGCGCGGGCGGCGTGCCGGGCGGCGTCGTCGTCTGGGTGGGCTGCCCACCCGGCTGCCCGGCGCCCCGGTCGTCACCGCCGCATGCGACCATGGCGAGCGCACCGGACAGGACCAATCCTGCGACCAAGGTTCCAAAGCGCGTCATACCGCCTCCTGCGACGACCGGCCGATGGGTGGCGCCGTCCACCAGCGCGCGTGCGGCGGTCGTCGGGCCTCCTCCCGTCCTAGACGAAGGTGCCCCGCTTGTCGACGGGGGAAGATGGCCTGCCAGGACTCTAGCGCACCTGCGCCGCTAGGCGCGTTCGTCCGGCCACCGGTGGTCTCGGAACTGCTCGCGAAGCTGCCGTTTGGCGAACTTGCCGACGCTGGTCTTGGGAATCGACTCGACGAACACGACGTCGCTCGGCAGCCACCACTTGGCGACCCGCGGCGCCAGGTGGTCCAGCACGTCCCGGGCGGTGAGGGTCGATCCGGGACGCCTGACCACGCAGGCGAGCGGCCGCTCCTGCCAGCGCGGGTGCGGAAGCCCGATCACCGCCGCCTCCAGCACGTCGGGATGGCCCATGATGTGGTTCTCCAGCTCGACGCTCGAGATCCACTCGCCGCCCGTCTTGATCACGTCCTTGGCGCGATCGGTGATCTGCACGAAGCCGTCGGAATCGATCGTCACCACGTCGCCGGTGCGGAACCAGCCGCCTTGAAACGCCTCGGCGTTGCGGTCGTCGCGGTAGTAGCCCGACGTGATCCACGGCCCGCGGACCTGCAGCTCGCCCGTGCTCTTGCCGTCCCAGGGCAGCTCGCGTCCGTTCTCGTCCACCACGCGGAGTTCCACGCCGTGGAGCGCGCGGCCCTGCTTGGCGCGGACGGCCCGGCGTTCGGCCTCCGACCAGCCGTCCATGTGGCTCGCTGGCTTCGAGACGGTGGCGAGGGGCGCAGTCTCGGTCATGCCCCAGGCCTGCACCACGGTGATGCCGAGGCGGTCGAAGCGCTCGAGCAGGCTCTCGGGCACCGCCGATCCGCCGCACGGCACCACGCGCAGCGACGAGAGATCGTACGCGCGCCGCTCGAGCGCCTGCAGCATCCCGAGGAGCACGGTGGGCACGCCGGCCGTCACGGTCACCCGGTGGCGCTCGATCAGCTCGCAGATGTCGTCCGGCGTGGGCTGGATGCCGGGATAGACCTGCGTGGCGCCGACCATGGTGGACGAGAAGGGCAGCCCCCAGGCGTTGGCATGGAACATCGGGACGACGGACAGCACGACGTCGCGTTCGCCGAGGCCGAAGGCGTCGGTGGCGCACTGCACGAACGCCTGCAGCACGAGCGCGCGATGCGAGTACACGACGCCCTTCGGATTGCCGGTGGTGCCCGAGGTGTAGCACATGCCGGCGGCGTCGCGCTCGTCGAGCGCCGGCCAGTCGTACTCGGGCGGCGAGGCCGCCAGCAGCTCCTCGTATGCCACCGCGTTCGGCAGCCGTGTCGCCGGCAGCGGCCCGTCGCCCATGACGACGAAGGCCCGCACCGACCGGCACTGCTCGGCGAGCGGCTCGAGCGCGGCGGCGAGCGTGTCGTCGACGAAGATCACGGCGTCCTCGGCGTGCTGCACGATGTACGCGATCTGGTCGGGGAAGAGCCGGATGTTGAGCGTGTGCAGCACCGCGCCGGCGCTCGGCACGGCGAGATACAGCTCGAGGTGCCGGAAGGTGTTCCAGGCGAATGTCGCCACGCGGTCGCCGCGCCGGACGCCGAGACGCGAGAGGGCGCCGGCCAGGCGGCGCGCCCGCGCCGCGAGCTCGGCGTACGTGACCCGATGCGCGCCGCCCGCGGTGCGGGTGATCACCTGCTTGTTGGGAAACAGACGTTCCGCACGGCGCACGAAGTCGGTGACGAGCAGCGGGTGATCCTGGGTCAAGCCTCGCATGGGGTCCTCCGGAGAAAGCCGATCAGCAGGTCGGCCAGCCGCTCGGGACACTCGAGATGCGGGTGATGTCCGACCTCGGATAGGGTGTGCCGCACGGCGCGGAGCGCGGTCAACCGCTCGGCGAGGTCGGCTTCCGAGAGACGAAAGGGCGTCTCGGCGCCCTCGACGTACAGCACGGGACAACGCACGCGCTCCCAGAACGCCCGTGCCCGGCGGGTCGTGTACGGGTAGGGCGAGAGCGTCTGGTGGAGCGGATCGAACTTCCAGGCACGCACCGGACCGGCTGCGCGGGTGCCGTGCCGCGCCATGTGCGCCGCGACCCCCGCCGAAAAGCGCGGAAAGCGCTCCGCCAGGCGCGCCGTAGCGGCGTCGAGCGTGAGCCCCCGCGCCGGACGCTCCGCGAGCCGCTCGAGCTGCGCGATCCAGTCGGCGAAGCGGCGCGGCGCGGTCTCGTCGCCCATGTCCGGCGGTCCGAGGGCGTCGATGCAGGCGAGGTGGCTCACGCGCTCGGGCTCGGCGCCGGCGTACTGCAGCGCCGCGTTGGCGCCCATCGAATGGCCGACCAGCGCCGCGCGGCCGCCGAGCGCGCGCACGACGCCCGCGAGGTCGGCCGCGTAGTCGGCGAAGTGATAGTAGCCGCCCGCTCCGACCCACTCGGAGTCGCCGTGCCCGCGCCAGTCGAGCGCCATGGCGCGAAAGCCCGCGGCTGCCAGCCGCGGCGCCACGAAGTCCCAGGCGTGCGCGTGCTCGAGAAAGCCGTGCAGCAGGAGCACCACCGGTCCGTCGGGGCGCCACTCGAGCAGATGGTGCGTCAGCCGGTTGGCGGTGATGAAGCGGCTTCGTGGCTCTCTCTGGCGTGACACGGCGCGGATGCTACCTTTCGCCACATCGACGAGCTACTGCCGCGTCACCCCCGGACACCCGTGGCATGGCCCGTACCACGACCGCGAGTACGGCTTTCCGCTGCGCGACGACGACGCGCTCTTCGAGCGCGGCGGCGCCTGCTGGCGAATCCCGGCATCGTGCGCAACCGCCTCAAGGTGGACGCCGCCATCGAGAACGCCCGGCGCCTGCTCGCCCTCCTGCTCAGCACGGGCTAGCTGCCGGGCGCACACGAGCGCAGCTGTCCGGTGTTCGCCCGCGTCCTGGCGAAGCGGCCGCCGTGGGCGCGGCACGCCTCCTCGGCGCTAGGGTAGGATCTCCAGCACCGAGTCTTCGCAGGCGGGCGGGGCGTTGAGCGGATTGCACCGCGCCGTGTGCCCGCCCGGGATCTCGACGACGTAGGGGCTGAAGTCCAGGTTCGGCACCGGATAGTCCGTGCTGACGAACTGCGCGCCGCTGGCGAGCGCGGCGTCCCGTTGCGTGGGATCGTTGGTGCGCGACTGCACGGTGTCGGCGTCGGCGCGGGTGCGCACCAGGTAGCCGGCCTGCACCAGCGACGGGATGTCGGTGTCGCCGATCGGGTCGTTGCGCTTGACGAACGCCGCGTCGGGGTCGCCGGGGTCGGCATTGGTGAACAGCACCCGTCCCTCGAGATTCGGGTGGCCCGCTGTGTAGATGGCCTGCTTGCCCTCGTTGTCGAGCAGGAACATCACCTTGCCGCGCGCCTCGCGCAGCGTGGGCCAGCCGTCGGTCAGGATGGCCTCCTCCAGCGTCGCGTGCGTGCCGCGCACGTCGTCGGGCGTGATCAGCTTGCGGGGCGGGAACACCGAGCGGATCTCGGCGTCGAGGGCGTCGAACGCCGCCTCGTCGAAGGGCAGCGGCACCGCGAAGCCGAGGTTCAACGGGTCGATGATGGGATCGTCCTTCGCTTCGATCAGCACGACGATCGGCAGGTGGCGGCGGTTGTCGGACGACCAGTTGCGGATCGTCTCGAGGCACTCGACGAGCGTCGCGCAGGTGGTCTCGAAGTCCACTTCCTGCACGTGGAACACCTTCATGCCTGGCTCGAACATGACCGGCGGCGCCATGCCGTCCTCGCCGAGCAGCGGCAGCACCTTGCGCGTCCCGTAGTGCCCGCCGAGCGGGTCGTAGAAGACGTCGAGCTCGATCTGCCGGATGCCTTGCGTCTCGAATTGCACGTCGAGCGGCGCGTGCTCGTAGACGAAGCCCTCGAACAGCGGGTCGAGCGCTAGGAGCACGCTCAGCAGCGTGGGGCGCGGCAGCCGATGATAGCTGTTGTGCGAGCCCAGCACCTGGATCTGGTTCAGCCGCACACAGCGATCGGCGTAGCGCCGCTGCAGGCGCCGAAGCCGCCCGAGGTTCGCCACAGGCAGCTGCTGGAGGTTCTGGATGCGGGCGGCGATGCGGTCGCAGCGTGGCGCGGCGGCCGCGGGATCGACGAGGAGCGCGGCCGCGCATCCGGCGGCGAGCGCGAGCAGGCGGATTCGCATGCCGGGTGCTAACGCGGCCCGGGCGCGCAACGCAAGGAGAAACGACGGCCCGGGAGCGCTAGGCCTTGGGCGCGCGCCGGGCGAACTCCCAAGTGCGCGTATCGACGAGGATTCGCTCGCCCGACTCGATGAAGAGCGGGACCTTGACGGTCTTCCCGTTGGTGAGCGTCGCGTCCTTCAGGTTCTTGCCGGATGCGGTGTCGCCGCGGGAGCCGCCGCCCACCATGTCGACCTCGGCCTCGATGAAGGCCGGGAGCGTGATGCCCACGGCGTGCCCGTTGTAGAGCACCGCCGTCACCTCGAGGTTCTCGGTGAGCCAGGGGGCGATCTCGCCGAGCACGTCGGCGCCCAGCGTGAACTGATCGTAGGTCTGCTGGTCCATGAAGTGGAAGTCGTCGCCGTCCCGGTAGAGGTACTGGACCGTACGGATGGCCACGTCCGGCTCGTCGAACCGCTCGCCGGCCTTGAACGTGCGGTCGCTCACCTGGCCGGTCACCACGTGCCGCAGCCGGACCTTCACCAGGGTCGCGGCGCCGCGCGCCGAGGGCGACTGCGTCGTGTATTCCTCGATGGTGTAGGGCTCGCCGTCGACGAGGATGCGGGCGCCGCGCTTGAAGTCTCCGGTGGCGATCATCGTGGCGCTCTTCCCGGGCGCGTGGAGTACCGGGAGCGTGCGCTCGTCGCAACCGCGGCCCCGGCGGCTTTCCACCGCCGGCGCGGGCGGTCTAGAAGGGGACGAGACGATGTCGGGGGATACGCCGAAGGCGCCGTACGGCGGCGTGCGGGTGGTGCTGGCGCCCAATGCCGGCCTCATGACCGGGCCGGGCACCAATCAGTACCTGCTCGGCGAAGGCGGCGACGCGGTCCTGATCGACGCCGCGCCGCTCGACGACGAGAACCGCCGGCGGCTTGCCACCGCCGGCGTGCAGATCCACGCGCTCTACCTGACCCACGTCCATCCGGACCACGTCGGCGGGGCGCACGCGGTGCGCGAGACGTTCGGCGTGCCGCTCGCGGTGCACCAGTCGCGGCGGGACTTTCCGGTCGGGCCGGGACCGCTCGGCGCCGAGCGGTCGCTCGAGGACGGCGACGAGCTGCCGTACCCGGGCGGCCGGCTCCGTGTGCTCCACGCCCCGGGGCACGAGTCCGGCCACGTCTGCTACTACGAGCCCGAGCGCCGCTGGCTATTCACCGGCGACAACGTGCTCTCGACCGGCACGGCGGTGATCGCGCCGCCCGATGGCGACATGCGGCAGTATCTCGCCACGCTCGAGCGGCTCGACGCGCTCGACGTGGCAGTGATCTTTCCGGGGCACGGCCCGCCGATCGAGACGCCGCACGAGAAGCTGCGGGAGTACCTGGCGCACCGGCGCGAGCGGGAGCAGCAGGTCCTCGACGCCCTCGCCGCGGGCCTCGCCTCGATCGAGGCCATGGTGCCGCGCATCTATCCCGACCTGCACCCGGGGTTGTTCTGGGCGGCCGCCGCGCAGCTGCGCGCGCACATGGACAAGCTCGTGGCGGAGGGGCGGGTGGTGGACGAAGGGGGGCAGCTCCGGCTGCGCTAGGCGGTGGACGTGGGTTCTGCGTGGCTCGTGCTGACGATCGCCGGTCTGCTCGAAGTGGCCTGGGCCGTCGGGCTCAAGTACACCGACGGCTTCACGCGTCTCGGACCGTCGCTCGGCACGATCGCCGCGATCATCGGCAGCATGTGGCTGCTCGCGGTGGCGGCGGGCACGCTCCCGATCGGCACGGCCTACGCCGTCTGGGTGGGCATCGGCGCCACCGGGACGGCGATCGCGGGTGTGGTGCTGTTCGGCGAGCCGCTCACGGCCGCGCGCGGCTTCTTCCTGGCGCTGCTGGTCGCGTCGATCGTCGGGCTGCGGCTCACCGAAACCTCGGCGGGGGGCTGAGTCGATGACGGCCATTCGAGCAGGCGCGACGGCGGCGGAGGTGAATCGGGCGATCGCGGGGACGTTTCCGGGGCTCGTGGGGATCGAGTACCTGGAGGTCGCTCACGCACACGTGGTCTCGCGGCTCGATCTGCGAGCCGAGCTCCTGGCCCCGACCAACGGCCTCCTGCACGGCGGCGTACTGGTGACGATCGCCGACAGTGCGTGCGGCATCGGCGCGGCGGTGAGCCTCCCGGACGGCGCGCGCGGGCATGCGACCGTGGAGCTGAAGGCGAACTTCCTCGGCTCGGTGCGCGACGGCACGCTCCGCTGCGAGGCGCAGCTGATCCATGCCGGCCGCTCGACCCAGGTGTGGGATGCGACCGTGACGGAGGAGGCGACCGGAAAGACCGTGGCCGTATTCCGCTGCACGCAGCTCGTCATGCGGGCGTGAGGCGAAGCGGCGCCTCGTCAGCTGCGCGACGGAGCGCCCGCGCGCCGTCGCTCGCGGCTACGCGCTGCCGTACGGCCGGGTGATGAGCTCGAGCAGGTGCCCGTCCGGATCTTCGAAGTAGACCCCGCGGCCGCCGTCGCGGTGATTGATCTCGCCCGGCTGCCGGCGGAAGGGATCGGCCCAGTAGGCGAGCCCGCGCGCCTCGATGCGGGCGAAGGCGGCGTCGAAGTCGTCTTCGCCGACCAAAAAGGCGTAATGCTGCGGGATGATCGGCCCGTCCTCGTCGTGGAAGTCCAGCGACACGCCGTTGGCCGTCTCCACCACCAGGAACTCGGCGAACGGCTTGGCGGGCGGGAGGCCGAGCATCTCCGTCAGAAAGGCGGACGAGCGCTGCTTGTCCCGGCACCACACGATCGTGTGATTCAGCTGAATGCTCATGGCGGGATGCATTCTATCCCGACTTCGACGTCGAGGCATCCCGCCGCGTGCGAGGTTGGCCCGTGGACGTGGAGTGACGACTCCCGCGCCGCTGCGTGCTAGCCTCATCCCCGCATGGACGAATCTCTCGCAGCCGCCTTCGCCCCTTTCGCCGCCAAGATGGAAGCGGCGGGCCTTCCCCGCCTGGCCATCGACTGCTTCCGCCACTACTTCGAGCACTACCGCCGCGGGGAGACAGGGCTCATGCCCGAGTCGTCGATTGCGCCGGTGACGGACGTGCCGGACGTGGCGGCGCTCGCCGGCTATCGCGCTGCCGGGCGCCAGGCGCTCGGTCGGGCGGTCGTCATCAAGCTGAACGGCGGGCTCGGCACCACCATGGGCCTGTCGGCCGCCAAGTCACTGCTGCCGGCCAAGGGCGGGCTGTCGTTTCTCGATCTGATCGTGCGCCAGGTGCTGCATCTCCGGCGCGAGCACGGCTGCGCGCTGCCGCTGGTGCTGATGAACAGCTTTCGCACGCGGGACGACTCCCGCCGCGTCCTCGAGCGCTATCCGGAGCTGGCGACCGGCCTTCCCGAGGACTTCCTGCAGCACAAGGTCCCGCGCATCGGGAAGGACGATGGCCGGCCCGCTACCTGGCCCGCGAATCCCGAGCTCGAGTGGTGTCCGCCCGGGCACGGCGACGTGTATCCGGCGCTGCTCACCTCCGGGCTGCTGGACGCGCTGCGGGCGCGCGGCATCCGGTGGGCGTTTCTCTCCAACGCCGACAACCTCGGCGCCTGTCTCGACCTCGACGTGCTCGGCTGGGTGGCGAGCGAGGAGATCCCCTTCCTCATGGAGGTGGCCGACCGCAGCGAGGCCGACAAGAAGGGCGGGCACGTGGCGCGCGCGAGCGACGGCCGGCTCGTGCTGCGGGAGACCGCCCAGTGCCCCCCGGACGACGTCACCGCCTTCCAGGACGTGCGCCGCCACCGCTACTTCAACACGAACAACCTGTGGGTCGACCTCGACGTGCTGGCGCGGCTGCTCGAGGAGCGCCGCGGCATCCTCGGCCTGTCGATGATCGTGAACGAGAAGCCGATCGATCCGCACGACCCGAGTTCGCCGCGCGTGATCCAGCTCGAGACGGCGATGGGCGCGGCGATTGGCGTCTTTCCCGGCGCCCGTGTCCTGCACGTCCCGCGCGGCCGCCTGGTGCCGGTGAAGACCACCAGCGACCTCCTGGCGCTCTGGTCCGACGCCTACGAGCTTGCGGATGATTTCCGGGTCGTCGTCTCGCCGCGCCGCCGCGCCGGCGATCTCGTGGTCGACCTCGACCCGGCCTACTATCGCGAGGTCGACGATCTCACCGCGCGCTTTCCGGACGGCCCGCCGTCGCTGGTCGGCTGCCACCGGTTCGTCGTGCGGGGCGACGTGCGTTTCGGCGGCGGGGTGGTGGCGGAGGGCGACGTCACCATTCGGCAGGAGGGCTCCGCGCCCCGCGAGGTGCCGGCCGGCTCGGTGCTGCGGGGCTGACGGGCCTCGGCTCAGCCCTCGGCCCACGCCGTCGTGATGTGGTCGAGCCACCACTGCGGCGCCGCCGACAGCAGCGTGTCCATGTTCGAGTAGTCGCTCCAGCGCACGATCTTGCCGTCGCGGATCACCTGCACGGACACGAACGGCAGCGACACCACGTGATCGGGCGCGAAGCACCAGTCCTCGACGTGTTCGGTCACCACGCAGTCGCCTTCGGCTACCATCCGATGGAGGTGGTGCACGTGCCGCGGCACGCGCCCGAGGCCGATGGTGAGCTTGCGTACAATGGCGGCGGGCCCGACGGCCTTGGCCGCCGGGATCGGCACGTCGTCGTACACGGCGTCCGCGCTGAAGTACGTGCCCACCTTCTCGAACGCGTGCGCGTAGAGATCGTCCCAGAAGCGGCGCACCAGCGCCTTGTTCGTTTCGGCCACGGTTGGACTTGCGTGTTCCGGCATGGCGCTGCAGCCTAGGATCGGGACGCTCGCGAGGTCAATCTGTGGGTGCGGACGGCGTGCTCCTGGTCGAGGCGGCCGCCGCGCTGCCGCGCCTGTGTATCTTCAATCCCGACGGCTCCGAGGCGGAAAAGAGCGGCAACGGGCTGCGCATCCTGGCGCGCTACCTCCGGGACGCGCGGCTGGTGGCGACCGAGCCGTCTGCGGTCTCGACGCCGGGCGGCGAGGTCGTCTGCCGCGTGCACCCCTTCCCGCATCGCACCAACGTGCAGCTCGTCGAGGTCGTCGACCGGACGACGCTGCACCTCGCGATCTGGGAGCGGGGCGCCGGCTACACGCTGGCGTCGGGCAGCAGCAGCTGTGCGGCGGCCGCCGTGGCCCGGCGCCTCGATCTGGTCGACGCCGAGGTGACCGTGCACATGCCGGGGGCAGCCTGGCGGTGGCGATCGATCCGGACTGGCGGGTGCGGCAGACGGGGCCGGTGCGCCGGTCTTCTGAGGGAGCTGGGTCGGGGGTGACAACGCTACCCTCGGTGCTTAGTTTGCCGGCGACATGACGACCGGAACCCCACGTGAGACCATCCTCGCCGCCTTCGACCAGCTTTTCGACACGGCGATTGCGCGGCTGAACGTCAGCTGCACGCCCGAGGAGCGGTTGCAGGCCCGGGAGGCGTTTGCCCAGCGCATGGCGCCGGTATTCGAGCTGGTGGAGCGTTCCCGCCTCGAGGTGCCCGCCGAGGCCATCGAGGACATGCGACGCACCATCGACCGGCTGACGCCGGCCGACGTGGCGGGGCTCGTCGCTTCCATCCCGATCGCCCAGCACACGCAGGAGCTTCTGAAGACGCTCGCCTACGAGCGGGCCCGCCAGCAGCTGCTGCTGCACCTCACGCAGCAGGCCGAGCCGTCGCCGTACGGCGGGCACTGATCCGCTGGACAAAGGGCGGCGCCGTGTCTAGCAGCGGTGCATGCCGGGCGCGATCGAGTTCTGGTTCGAGTTCGCCAGCACCTACTCGTACCCCGCCGCCCTTCGGGTCGAAGCCCTCGCGCGCGGGGCGGGCGTCACGCTTACGTGGCGCCCGTTCCTGCTGGGCCTGATCTTCGGGGCGCACGGCTGGCGCGATTCCCCGTTCAACATCTACCCGGCCAAGGGCCGGTACATGTGGCGCGACCTCGAGCGGACGTGCGCGCGGCTCGGCGTGCCGTTCAAGAAGCCGAGCCAGTTCCCCCGCACCGATCAGGCGGCCGCGCTTGGGATCTTCGGCGCGCCCATGCTGCGGGTGGGCGACGAGTTCTTCTGGGGCAACGATCGGGTCGAGGAGGCGATCGCCTGGGCTGCCAGCGGGCGGTGAGCCTCGGCGCATGGACGCGCGGCCCGCGGCTGGTGCTGGCGCTCGCCGCCGTGCTCGTCGCCCTGGTGGGCGGGCTGCTCGCGGCAGCGGGAGGCGGAGACGCCGGGCTGCGGCTCGTCATTCGCTCCACGGCACGGACGTCGGTCGCGCTCTTCCTCGCCGTGTTCGCCGCCTCCGCGCTGCATCGCGTCCGGCCCGGCCGGGCCACGCGTTGGCTGCTGCAGAACCGCCGCTACCTGGGGCTGGCCTTTGCGGTTTCGCAGCTGCTGCATCTGCTCGCCATCCTGGCGCTCGGGCGCGTCGAGCCGACGGCCTTCGCCGACGTGCCCTGGGTGACCATCGTGGTGGGCGGCGGCGGCTTCGTCGTGACGGCGCTGATGGCCGCCACCTCGTCCGATGCGGCCGTGCGCCGGCTGAGCGCCCGCCGTTGGAGCCGGCTCCACCGGTTCGGCCTCTACTATCTCTGGGCCGTGTTCACCGTCACGTACCTCGGGGCGAACCCGTGGATGGCGGCGGTGCTGGTGGCGGCGCTGGTGCTCCGGCTGGCGGCGTGAGCATGCCAGGAACTTGACCTCGGCCCCGCGGCCGCACGGCTCAAGGTTCCGGGTGTCGCAACCGATACCGTTTCCGAATGGGTACGGTGGAGCGCATCATGCCGCCACCCGCGGCGGACCCGGCCCCGCGGCTCCCGCCACACGTCCTGGTGATCGAGGACGACGACGCCATCCGCGCCGAGATCGCGAGCACGCTCGGCGCGCAGGGCTTCCGCGTGAGCGAGGCGAACAACGGCCGCGCCGGGCTCTGGCGCCTGTGGGACGTGCGCCCCGATTTGATCCTGTGCGACCTCGTCATGCCCGTCATGGACGGCCTCGACGTGCTGGCGGCCATCCGCGGCCGGCCGGAGTGGACCACGATCCCGTTCGTCTTCCTCACCTCGTGCGACGACCGCGCCTCCATGCGCCGCGCCATGGAAACCGGCGCGGACGACTACGTCACCAAGCCGCTGGTCCACCGGGAGCTGCTCGACACGTTGCGCGCGGCGCTCGATCGAGGCGGCCGCTTCGCCCGCGTGGCGGCCGAGCGGCCGGATCACCGACACTACGCGCTGACGCTGCCGCTGCCCGACGAGCTGCGGACGCCGCTCGACGTGATCTTCGGCTACGCCGAGGTGCTGATGGACGAGGCGCGGGAGCGGCACGACGCCGAGCTCGACGCCATCGCACTCGGCATCCGCAACGCCGCCCGGCAGGTGAACCGCATCACCGAGAACTTCGTGCTCTGGACCCAGCTCGGCGCGCTTCGCCCCGCGGCCGACATGCGCGATCTGCTGCAGTCCCCCGAGCCGGTGGCGCTCGATCTGGTGGCCGGCACCGGCGCGCGCGAGCGTGCCGCGCAGGTCGGCCGCTCGGCCGACCTCGTCTGCGAGCTGGAACCGGCGCCCGCGTACGTCCGGCGCGAGTTCCTGCGCAAGATCACCATGGAGCTGGTAGACAACGCCTTCAAGTTCAGCCCGGCCGGCTCGACGGTGCGGGTCACCACCGGCTGCCGCAGCGGGCGCACGCAGCTCGTCGTGTCCGACCGCGGGACGGGCATGCCGGCCGCGCCGTCGAACGAGCGCGGGTTGGGCCTCGGCCTGGCGATCGTGCGTCGCGTGGTGAGCCTCGCCGGCGGACAGGTGAACGTGCAGACCGCGGACGGCGGCGGCACCACCGTGGTGGTGAGCCTGCCGTCGACCCGCGTGCTGTAGCGCCGCTACGCGGCGCCGTCGCGGCGGTCGCGTGCCGCGATCGGCCGCACCAGGCCCTCCTGCACGACGCTCACGACCAGTGTGCCGTCGCGACGGAAGAGGTGTCCCATGCAGAGCCCGCGCGCGCCCGACGCCGACGGGCTCTCCTGCGCGTAGAGCAGCCACTCGTCGGCCCGAAACGGCCGGTGGAACCACATGGCGTGGTCGAGGCTGGCCATCATATAGCGGGGGTCGTTCCAGGCGATGGCGTGGGGGAGGGTGGCGGTGTCGAGCAGTGTCAGGTCCGAGGCGTACGCCACGACGGTCTGGTGGAGGAGCAGGGGCTCGGCCGGCAGCGTGCCGCTGGCGCGGATCCACACGAGCTGGCGCGGCGCGCGCGCCACGGGCCTGAACGGATTCACCCACTCGACGACGCGGGTCTCGATGGGCCGCTCGCGCGTAAGCCAGCGCCGCACCTCGGGCGGGAGCTCGTCGAGCGCCGGCCCCATGCGCTCCTCGAAGGTGGGCAGCGTCTCCGGCGCCGGCACCGCCGGCATCGCCATCTGGTGCTCGGGGCCCGGCTCCGGCGGCTGGAAGGACGCGGAGAGATGGAAGATCGCGCGCCCGTGCTGAATCGCCACCACGCGGCGGGTGGTGAACGTCTTGCCGTCGCGAATGCGGTCGACCTGATACAGGATCGGGATGCTCGGATCGCCGGGACGGAGGAAGTAGGCGTGGAGCGAATGCACCACGCCGCGCTCCACGGTGCGGCCGGCCGCCACCAGCGCCTGGGCGGCGACCTGCCCACCGAAGACGCGCTGGCGGAACTCCTTCGGGCTGCGCCCGCGAAACACGTTCACCTCGAGCGGTTCGAGGTCGAGCGTGGCGAGGAGCCCGTCGATGGCCGCTTGCATGCGCGCACCTTGTCACGGGACGCGAGGCCTTGCACCCCCGCGCCGAGGGCGCGAAAGTGCGACCATGCGCGCCGCCGTCATGCGCCAGAGCGCGATCGTGGTCGACACCGTGCCCGATCCCACGCCCGGCCCCGGGGAGATGCTGGTCCGGACGCTCGCCTGCGGCATCTGCGGATCCGACCTGCATGCGCTGCGCCACGCCGGCGCGTTGGTCGAGGCGGCGCGCGCGAGCGGCACGCCCATGCTGCTCGACCCCACACGCGACGTGGTGCTGGGCCACGAGTTCTGCGCCGAGGTGCTGGACTACGGCCCGGACACGCCGGTCACCGTGCCGCCCGGCCGGCGCGTCGTGTGCATGCCCGTCGTTTTCCGGGGCGGGGCGCTGCACGGCATCGGCTACTCGAACGAGGTGCCGGGCGGGTACGGCGAGCGCATGGTGCTGCCGGCGTCGCTCGCGCTGGAGGTGCCGAACGGGCTTGCGACCGAGCACGCGGCGCTCACCGAGCCCATGGCGGTGGGCCTGCACGCCGTCGAGAAGGCGCGGCTTGGCCCGCACGACGCGGCGCTCGTGTACGGCTGCGGTCCGGTCGGCCTCGCGGTCGTCGCCGCGCTGGCGCTCCGCCACGTCGAGCCGATCGTCGCCGCCGACTTCTCTCCGCTGCGCCGGCGCTTGGCGCTCGCGATGGGCGCGCACGCGGTGGTCGACCCGGCCGAGCGCCCCGCCATCGACGCCTATCGCGAGCTGGCCGACCTTCGTCCCACCGTGCTGTTCGAGTGCGTGGGCGTCCCCGGCGTGCTCGATCAGATGATGCGGCACGCGCCGCTCGGCAGCCGCATCGTGGTGGCGGGCGTGTGCATGGAGCGCGACACGATCTGGCCGATGATCGGCATCAACAAGGAGCTGAACCTGCAGTTCGTCTTCGCCTATCAGCCGCAGGAATTCGCGGCCACGCTGGAGGCGCTCGCCGACGGGCGGCTCCGGGTCGATGCGCTGATCACCGGGCGTGTCGGCGTCGACGGCGTGGCGCAGGCGTTTTGCGACCTCGAGCGGCCCGACGCGCACGCCAAGATCCTGGTCGAGCCCTGGCGCTGATTACTTGAGGATGTCGTCGCAGGCCTTGGCGCAGGCCGGCGGCAGCGTGCCGAAGCGCCGCCGGATGTTGCGCGCGATGGCGATGGCGTTGACGGCGTGCCGGGTGGCGGAGGGCGACGTCACCTTGAACGACACGCCGGGCGGATGCTCGATCACCTTGGGATCGCGATCCGCGGTCCGGCGCGCGGCCTCGCACTCGGCGACGAGCCGAACGCACGCAGCCTCCAGCGCCGCGTCCCGCGACGTCGGCTCGGCGGTGGCGGCGGGGCCGGCGGCGGAGAGGGCGGCACCGGCGAGCACGCACGCCACGGCGGCCAGGAGCGACGGGCGCATGGCCCGCTTCTAGCACGCGCTCAGAGCGGTGTCGTGGGGAAACGGAAGGCGGGGATCTCGCTGCCGCCGTCGACCTCGAACACCTTGCCGGTCACCCAGGCGGCCGCCGGAGATGCCAGGTAGACCGCACAGGCCGCGATGTCCTCGACGTGGCCGATGCGGCCCATCGGCGTGTTGCGCTCGAACTCGCGTCGCAGGTTCTCGTCGGTCATGACGATCGCCAGCGCCGAGGTGTCGACCGCGCCCACGGCGATGGCGTTGACGCGCACCTTGGGAGCGAACTCCGCGCCGAGGATGCGGCTCAGGAACGAGAGCGCCGCCTTGGCCGTCCCGTAGGCGGCGAAGCCGCCCTGCACCAGCCCGCCCGCGCGCGACGAGATGTTGACGATCGCGCCGCCGCCCGCGCGCTCGACCATGTGCGGCACCACCAGCCGGGTCAGCGCGAAGGCCGAGGTCACGTTGAAGTGGAACGCCTCCTCGAATGCCTTCTCGCTCGTGCGTAGCGCGTCCTTCGGAAGCCATCCCCCGGCGTTGTTCACCAGCAGGTCGATGCGCCCGAACTCGGCGAGCGTGGCCGCCACCAGCCGCTCGAGTTGCGCGCGCTCGTTCACGTCGCACTCGACCGCGAGCGCGCGCCGCCCGCGTGCCCGCACGCCGGCGGCGGTTTCCTCGATCTGGGCGACGGATCGGGCGGCACAGACGACGTGCGCGCCCGCCTCGGCGTACGCCAGCGCAATACCCCGCCCGATGCCCCGCCCGGCGCCCGTCACGATCGCCACCTGGTCGGTGAGCTTGAAGAGATCGAGGATCATGGAGTCCATCGACCACGCGCGCGGGGAGGCGTCAACGGTGCGCGACGCCATGCGTCACCGCTGCCCGCTCACCCCGACGGCCGCGCGGCGACGGGAGCGCGCAGATTCTACGTTGACAGGTGAAATGCGCGCCTGGGATACCCCTGTCATGCGCACGCTGCGATTGATCATGGTGCTCGCGGCCGTGCTCGGCATTCGTGCCGACGCCCGCGCCGCCGCCGTCACGGTCCGCGAACCGGCGTTCGACCTGCCGCACATCTACGCCGACACCGATCTCGAGCTCGCCCGTGAGAACGGACGCGAGATCGCCAAGGATCGGCTGGTGCAGATGATTCTCCTGGCCCGCGTCGGGCGCGGCACGCTCTCGCAGGCGTTCGGCGCGCTGCAGCCGGCCACGCTCCAGGACGACATCGAGGCGCGGCGCACCGCCTACACGTCCTCCGAGCTCGACAGCATGTTCCAGAAATGGCCGCAGCGTGAGCGCGACCTGACGCTCGCCTACTGCGCGGGCGTGAACGACACGATCGAGGCGATCTACACCGGCGCGTTGCCCAAGCCGCTCGAGGTGGACGTCCTCCAAAACGTGCTCGGGCTCTCCGACGACCTGTTCGGCAACAAGACCAACATCTCCGACCAGCCGGATCCGTACTACATCCCGCCCGGCGGCTCGAGTCCCGGCCATCCGTACGACGGACAGCATCCCACGGCGGGCTTCCAGTTCACGCCGGAGATGGTGGTCTCCATCGCCATCCTCGAGGTGCGGAACTTCGGCCTCGGCGGGTTCGACGAGGCGTCGCGCCTCGCCGAGCTGCAGGCGCTCATCGCCAAGCACGGCAGCGTGGCCGGCACGCAGATCTGGGACGATCTCAACTTCCTGAACGATCCGCTGGCGCCGGTGACCGTGCCGGATCCCGCGACACCCGGCTACGGCGGGCCGCTCGCGCGCACGTCGTCGCCGACGATGCTCGCCAACGTCGCGGGGCGCTTTCCCCGGCGCGACTGGGCGGCGGGCATGCAGGCGCTCGCCGACGACCAGGCGCGGCGGGCCGCGTTCGCGGCCTCGCTCGGCGCCTGGCCGATGATGGGCAGCTATGCGTGGGTGATCGCCGGCAACAAGTCGGCCACGGAGTGGCCCTGGCTCGGCGGGTTCCCGCAGACCGGCATCCAGACGCCGTCGCTCATGCACTTCGTCGAGAACCGCAGCGGCGAGGGCGCGAGCAACCGGATTCGCGGCATCGGCATGGAGTTCGCCGGCGCCGGGCCGGTGGTGCTGATCGGCCAGACCGACACCGTCGCGTACACCACCACGACGGCGCAGCTGCGGGTCGTCGACCAGTTCTTCGAGACGATCGTGAACGAGGATGCGGACGCGCTGCGCTACGACGACGAGGGGTCCCCGGCGCCGCTGGTGGGCCGTACCGAGATCTTCCGCGGCGGGTTGCTGCCCGACACGGTGCGCGTCTTCTACCGCACGCACGAACGCGGCGGGAACGGCGGCTCGCGCCCGGTGATCGACTTCGTCGGCGACGTGGAAGGGACCGCGAACGGCGGGGGCGCGACCACGCTCGTCGACTCGGGACCGTTCGACGCGAGCCTCGTCGGCGGCTACGTCGCCCTCGTCGGCGGAACGGGAGCCGGGCAGATCCGGCAGATCGCCGCCGTGGACGCGACCACGCTCACGGTCGGCTCGCCCTGGACCACGCCGCCGGACGCCACCTCCGTGTACGTGGCGGTCGCGGCCGGCAACGCCATCACCGCGGTCACGATCGATTCGTCGGTCTGGCAGGAGGAGACGACCACCGGGCTCGGCTTCATCCTGCTCCAGCGCGCCGAGGACGTGCTCGACGTGCGGGCCGCGACGCGTATCATGCCGAGCACCCACAACTTCCTCGCCGCCGACAACCAGCCCTTCAACGGCATCGGCACCCAGAACGGCAACGGGAACATCACCTACCACTCCTCCGGCTTCTCGCGCCGCCGCCAGGGCGGCCTCGACCCGCGGCTGCCGATGGACGGCGGCGGGGCGAACCCGCTGGTGGTGGCCACCGGCACGGTGGCGAGCGCCACGCCGAACGGCCTCTCGGCCGCGGGGACGCCGTTCAACGGGCTCGATCTCTCGCCCGAGGCGATCAACTTCCGCTACCACAATCCCACCCAGCAGGGCAGCGACTACATCGTGCGCATCGTGAGCGGCGCCGGGGCCTGGCAGACCCGGCGCATCGCGTCGAACACGGCGAGCGATCTCACGATCGAGTATCCGTGGGGCGTGGAGCCGGCGCCCGGCGATCTCTTCGAGGTCTCGGAGATCGTCGCCATGCCGGAAGCGATGAACCCCTCGGAAGGCTACATGGCCAACTGGAACAACAAGGCCGCGACCGCCGACGAGGGCGAGAACTTCGGCCGGCAGTTCCGCCACATCTTCATCCTCGAGCGGCTGGCCGCCGAGAACGCCTGGGACCGGGCCAAGCAGCGCCAGCTGAACAAGGACCTGGCCGGTCTCGAAGGCCGTGGGGCCTACGGTCGCTTCCTGCTGCCGCGCGTGGACGAAGCGGTCGACGCCGTCGGCAACGGCGGCGAGCCGTCGGTCGACGCGGTGCTGGCGCAGCTGCTCGCGCATCAGGGCCCGCCGTTCTTCGGCCGGCGGTTCATCGATCCGGTGCTCGACACCGTGTCCAAGGGAGAGATGGTCTTCCTCAACTCGCTGGTGAACCGCCTCGCCCGCGACATCTACGGCGACGAGCTCGCGGGCGCCGTGTCGGTGCCGACCGGCTCGCGCGCGCTCAACCTGGTGCAGCACGCCATCGACTCGAAGGCCGGCGACGTCCCGGGCAGCTATGCGCAGGCGTTCGAGGGCGACTACTTCGCGTTCCAGGATCACTACCTCTGCTACAAGGCGAAGCCCACGCGGAAGACGCCGAAGTTCCAGCCGCAGTCGGGCATCGCGCTCGCCGACGGCATCGAGGCGGGCACGGCCAAGGTGGTGCGGCCGAAGGCGCTCTGCCTGCCCGCCAACAAGAACGAGGAAGGGGTTCGCTACCCCGACACGCACCTCGTGGCCTACGTGCTGAAGAGCGACGTCGCCCACGTCCCGCAGAGCGGCGTCACGGTGACCGACCAGTTCGGCACGCTGTCGCTCGACACGAAGAAGGCGAGCCGGCTGCTGGTGCCGGCGGGCATGGCGCTCGGCGCGCCGGCCACCGTTCCGACCGACGCGGTCGACCACTACAAGTGCTACAAGGCGAAGGTGACGCAGGGCACGCCGAAGTTCGCCGGCGCGCAGGCGGCCGTCGTCGACCGGTTCGAGAATCGCCTGTACGACGTGAAGAAGGTGAAGGAACTCTGCCTCGCCGCCGACAAGAACGGCGAAGGCGTCCATCACCCCGGGAGCGCGATCCTCTGCTACAAGGCGAAGGCGGCGTCCGGCGAGCCCCCGCACGCCCGCGTGCTCGGCCAGATCCAGACGGCCGATCAGTTCGGCGCGCTCCGGCTCGACACCAAGACGGACGACCAGCTCTGCGTTCCGGCGACCCTCGGCGCCTCCGGGCTCGACGGATGGGAGACGACCGTGCGCGACAGCCTAAAGGCGCTGGCCCCGGGCGGCATACCCGGCGACACCACGCGCGCGCCGTGCGTCCTCGGCTCGCCGGTCCCGCCGTGCAGCCGCTATCGCCATCCCCTGGCCGCGCTGTTCCCCTCGCTCGAGTTCGAGCCCACGCCGGAAGGCAATCGTGGGACGTACGAGCAGATCGTGGAGGTCGCGCCGACGGTGAACGGGGAGTTCATGTTCCCGCTGGGTCAGAGCGGCCACATCGAGGGCACGATCGCCGGCGTCACCTTCATCTCGCCGCACGTTGACGACATGCAGCCGGTGTGGCGCGACTGGCGCTTCCTGCCCATGCTGCACGTGGGCGCGGATCTCGAGACCGCCGGCACCGCCGACACCGACGGCGACGGCGTGTTCGACGGCTTCGAGCGCTGGTACTTCGGCGACTTGAGCCGCGACGAGACCGACGACGGCGACGGCGACGGCGCGACGCTGGGCGACGAGTTCGCCGCTGGCAGCGACCCCACCGACGCGGATACGGACGATGACGGCGCCGCCGACGGCGCGGACGGTGCCCCGCAGAATCGGCTCGTCCCGTGAAGGACGCGACGGGCCGGGCTCGGCCGGCCCGTCGCGGGTTCCGTCCGGCTCGCCGCGACGCACCCGCGTGGTGCGCGCGGCGCTGGTCGTGGGCCTGGTCGCCGCCCTCTATGGCAACACGCTGCCCAACGACTTCGTCTGGGACGACCGGCTCGTGGCGCTGGCGCCGCCGCCGCTTTCCCGGCTGCTCGTGGAGCGGACGGGCGCCTACTACCGGCCGCTCGTCATGCTGTCGTTCCATGCCGACCGGGCGCTCTGGGGAGCGCGCCCGGCGGGCTATCACGCGACCAATCTCTTCGCCCACGCCGCGGTCGCCGTGCTGGTCGGCGAGCTCGCCGCGGCGGTGGGCGCGGGGCCGGGCGCGGCGCTGGCGGCGGCGCTCGTCGTGGCGGCCCATCCGGTCGAGACCGATGCGGTGAGCTACGTCTCGGGACGCACCGACGTGCTGTGCGCGCTCGGCGTGCTCGTTGCACTGCTGCTCTGGCGGCGGGCGCGACGGTGGTGGGATGCGTACGCCGTGGCGAGCGCCGTGGCCTTCGGTGCGGCGCTGCTCTGCAAGGAGGCGGCGGCGCCGATGGCGGTCGTCTGGCTGCTCCCCGGCGCGCACCCCGCGCGCCCGGCGCCGCGGCCGGTGCTCGTCCTGGCCACCGCAGCGTGCTGGACGGCGCGGTTTCTTGCGACCGGCGGCATGCCCGAGGTCGCGGGCTCTCTCGTCGCACGCGCACCGGGCATCGTCATGGTCGCGGCCTCCTACGTGGGGCTGCTGGTGTGGCCGTGGCCGCTCCACGTCGAGCGCTTCGTGTCCGTTGCCTGGCCGCCCGCGGCGCTCGCCGGTGGATCGCTCGTCGTGCTGGCGGCGCTCGGCGGCCTCGTTGCCGCCGCGCGCCGGGCGCCCGCCGGCTGGATGCTGCTCGGGCTCGTGCTCGCCGCGTACGCGCCTGCATCGGGCCTCGTCCCGGTGTATCCCGCGATCGCCGACCGCTGGCTCTTCGCGCCCGAGCACTTCCTCTATCTGCCGCTGCTCGGCCTGGCCCCGCTCGTGTGCGGTGCGCTGGCGCGCGCGCTGCCGGTGCGGCTTCGTCCGCTCGCGGCGGTCGCCTTCGGTGCGCTGCTCGCGGCGTGGAGCCTCGTCGTGATCGACCGCAACCGCGACTGGCGGAGCGAGGCCGTGCTCTTCCGCGACGCGATCGTCTACGAGCCACCGACCAGCCGCATCTGGTTCAACCTCGCCAATCTCGAGCTCGCCGCCGGCCGGCTCGACGACGCGGTCTTTTTCTACGAGCAGGCGATCGCGCGGGCGCCGAACGATGCCGCTGCGCATTTGAACCTCGGCATCGCGCGCCAGCGGCAAGGGCGGCTCGACGACGCGGAGCGCGCCTACCGCCGCGTGCTCGCGCTCGAGCCCGGACGCGACGACGTCGGGCGCGCGCTGGCGGCGATCGCCGCGCTCCGGCACGCATCCGGCGCGGCGGCGCCGGGCGGATCGCCACCGCCGTCCGAGTGAGCGTGCGTCGCGGCATCCGCCGTCGTTCGTCCTTGACGCTCCGAGCGGATTCCTCTACGCCGGGCGCTCACGTGGAGCATTCCGTCGCGGCGATCCTGACGTTCGGCTTCGCCTTGGGCGTGCAGCACAGCCTCGATGCGGACCACGTGGCCGCCGTGTCCACGCTGGTGGGGCGGGGCGGATCGCTGCCGCGCGTGGCGGCGATGGGCGCGGTCTGGGGCCTCGGGCACACGGCGGCGTTGCTGGCGGCCGCGGTGGCGGTCGTATGGCTGCGCTGGAGCATCGCACCGCCGGTCGCCGACGGGCTCGAGGTGGCGGCGGGCGTCATGCTCGTGCTGCTCGGCGCCGAGCTGGTGGTGCGCGTGCTGCAGGGCCGGCTGCGCGTCCATTCCCATCCCCACGCGCACACCGGGACGTCGCACCGCCACCTCCACGTCCATGCACCGCCCGTGGCGACGCACGAGCACGAGCACGCGGGGAGACTGCGGCCGTTTCTGGTCGGCGTGGTGCACGGGCTGGCCGGCAGCGCGGCGCTGATGCTCGCCGTCGTCGGCACCATCGACACCGCGGCGACGGCGCTGGTGTACGTGGTCGTCTTCGGCCTCGGGACGATGACGGGCATGCTGGCGCTGTCGGCGCTGCTCGGCCTGCCGTTCAGGCACGATGCGCCTCGGCTGCACGTGCCGTTGCAGCTCGCGATCGGGACGGCGGCGGTGGCCATCGGACTGTCGCAGGCCTGGCCACTGCTCACGCTCGGCTGAGCGCGATGGCCGAGGCCCTTCGTCCATGACGCGGGCGCTGCTCGCCGCCGGCTTCGCGGTGGCGTTCGGCGTGGCGCTGTACGTCCCGGGCCTGGGCGCGGTGCCGTTTTACGACAAGGGCGAGCCGCGCGAGGTGCTCTCGCTGGTAGCGCAGCGCGAGACCGGCAACTGGATCCTGCCGCTCACCGGCGGCACCACCGTGCCGTCGAAGCCGCCGCTGCTCCGCTGGCTCGGCGGGCTCGTGGTCGCGGCGACGGGCCGTCTCGACGAGACCGCGGCGCGGCTGCCCTCTGCGCTGCTGGCCGTGGCGGCCGTGACGGCCACCGCGGCGGCGGCCGCGCTGCGCTTCGGCGTCGCCGCGGGGATCGCGGCCGCCATCGTGCTCGGCACCGCCTGGGGCTGGGCGCCGGCGGCGCGCGAGGCGCGCGTCGACATGGCGCTGGCGGCGTGCCTTACCGTCTCGCTGCTGGCGCTCGAGCGCAGCTGCCGGACGCCGGGGCCGCCGCCGCGCGGCGCGTTGCTCGTCATGTACGCGAGCGCAGCCACCGCCGTGCTCGCGAAAGGGCCGGTGGGCATTGCCATTCCCGGCCTGGTGGGTCTGCTCTATCTCACGGCCCGCCGAAACCTCGGGCGGCTGCGGCACATGCGTCTGGTCGCGGGGGCGGCGATCGTGCTGGTGCTCGCCGGCGGCTGGTACGCGGCGGCGGCCTGGCAGGGCGGCGAGGCGTTCGTGGCCCGCCAGCTCGGCCACGAGAACGTGGCGCGCTTTCTCGGCGGTGAGACGCGCACCAGCCACGGCAAGCCCTTCTACTACTATGGGCCCGCCTTCCTGCTGGGCTTTCTCCCCTGGACGGTGCTGCTCGTCCCCGCCGCCGTGCAGATCGTCATGCTGCGCGCCCGGCTCGACGCCTGCGGCCTCTTGTTTCCGCTCCTCTGGCTGGCCGGCGTCGTCGGCTTCTACTCGCTCGCCGCCGGCAAACGCAGCGTCTATCTCCTGCCGGCGTATCCGGCGGCGGCGCTCGTGGTGAGCGCGCTGTTCGATCCCCGGCTAAACGGCCGCACGGCGCTGGGGCGCTCGAGCGCCGTCCTGCGTGCCGTCGTGTGGCTGCTGGTGGCGGCGCTCACGACCGCGGTGCTGGGCGTGCTGCTCGCCGGCGCGGACTCGGGGCTCGTCGCCGAGTGGCTCCACCCGAAGGATCGCCGGGGTCTCGACGCCGTGATCGGACTCGCCCGCGAGCACGCCGCCGCCACGCTGGCGGCGCTCGGGGTGCTGGTCGGCGCGCTCGCGGTGGTGCTCGTCGGGCTCCGCCGCGCAAGCCCGCCCGTCGTGCTGGCGGGGGCAGGGGCGATCGCCGTGGCGGTGGTGCTGGTGGCGATACACGTGGTCGAGCCCGCGCTCGGGCGAGAGCGGTCGCTTCGCGAGTTCGCCGGACGCGTCGCCGCCCGCGTGCCGCGGGACGCGGAGCTGCGCTTCGTAGGGCCCCCGAACGGCGGCATGCGGTTCTACCTCGGGCGACCGCTCGCCATGGCGCGGCGGCCCGTCTACCAGGCCGACGACCCGCTGCGCTGCCGCTACTTGCTGGTCTGGAAGAGCCGCTGGCGACGCATGCGGCCGGAGATCCGTGCCCGGCTCGAGCCGGTGCTGAAGAGCCGCGGTCGAGGCCCCGAGGGCAACGACCGGCTGCTGCTGGCGCGCGTGCCGTCGCCGGCGTGCGGGCCGCCGCTTGCCGCCGCCGCCCATTGCACGCGACGGCGCCCCGTGCGAGCAGAGAAAGCATGACGGCGTTCCCGCGCGTGATCTCCGCCGACTCGCACGTGACCGAGCATCCGGACACCTACCGGCTGCACATCGAGCGGCGCTACCGTGACCAGGCGCCACACGTGGCGCGCGCGGACCACGGCGGCGACGTCTACGTGATCCCCGGCATGGAGAAGTCCGCGGTGCCGATCGGGCTGATCGCGGCCGCGGGCCGGCGTCCCGAGGACATCTCGATGCACGGCCGCTTCGAGGACTGGTACCCCGGCGGCTACGAGCCCGGGCCGCGGCTCGCCGACCAGGATCGCGACGGGGTGGCGGGCGAGATCCTCTACCCGACGGTGGGCATGGTGCTCTGCAACCACCCCGACCTCGCCTACAAGCGGGCGTGCATGCAGGCCTACAACCGCTGGATGGCCGAGTACTGCGCCGCGCATCCCGACCGGCTCTTCGGCATCGGGCAGACGGCGCTGCGCTCGCCCGCCGAAGGCGTGGCGGACCTCCGCGAGATCAAGGCGCTCGGGCTGCGCGGCGTCATGCTGCCCGGCGTGCCGGGCGAGAAGGACTACGACGATCCCATGTGGGATCCGTTTTGGGAGGTGGCGATCGCGCTCGAGCTGCCGCTCTCGTTCCACATCCTCACCACGCCCGGCGAGTTCACGCGCGCCCGCGGGCCGGCGCTCAACTACGCCGTGGCCATCATCCGCGCCAACCAGGACATCATCGGCATGCTGATCTTCGGCGGCGTCTTCGAGCGCCATCCGAAGCTGCGCATCGTCTGCGTCGAGGCCGACGCCGGCTGGGCCCCGCACTGGATGTACCGCATGGACCACTACTACACGCGCCATCACCACCTCCGCACGAAGGGGCTCCAGCGGCTGCCGAGCGAGCAGTTCCGCGAGCACGTCTATCTCACGTTCCAGGACGACTGGTCGGCGTTCGCCACCGCCGAGCTGCAGAATCCCGAGCGGCTCATGTGGGCCAACGACTTCCCGCACAGCGACTCCTGCTGGCCGCGCTCGCAGGAGATCATCCGCGAGCACACGGCCGGGCTGCCGCCGGCGGTGCGCGACCGGATTCTCCGGGACAACGTCGCCGAGCTCTACAAGCTCTGAGCGGGCATCGGATGCGCCCGGCCAGCGCGATCCGGCCCCCACGACCGCTGCGTCACGGGACGATGGTCAGCGCGGCGGTGCGGGAACCGGCGGAGGGAACGTTCGCGCGGAGTATCGCCTGTCCTTCGGCGAGGCCGCTGACGGCGCTGCGGTCGCCCTCCTCGTTGTCGGCCCGCGCCGGAGCGGGGTAACTGTCGCTCTCGATCTGGTAATACGCTCGCTGTGTCAGGTTGATCGACGTGCCGTCCGCGAACCGGCCCGTCACCGTGAAGCGGACGGTGTCCCCGACGCGGATGGTCCGGCTCGCGGGCGAGAGCGCGATGTCGACCAACGGCTCCACCCGCAGCAGCGCGTCGTCGCCCGAATCGCTCGAGCTGACGCCGGTGGGGTGGACGGCGACGATGCGCGTCGTGCCGGGCAGGTTGCCGGTGAAGCGGCTGTAGCCGGTGCGCAGCGCCACGTCGGCCTGCAGCGCCGTCCACGTCACCTGGGAGGTGACGTTGATCGTGCGGCCGTCGCCGAAGTGGCCGATGGCGGTAAAGTGGAGCCAGTTCTCGGGATTGATCCGCGCTTCGGCCGGCTCGATCGTGACCCGCTCGATCACGCCGGGCACGACGTCGATGACGGCGTCCGCTTCGGTGCGCGCGCCGCTCGGCACGTGCACCGCCGAGATGGTGGCGCGGCCGGCGCCGACGGTGCGCACGCGGCCGCCGACGTTGGTGGCGACCGCCACGCTCGGGTCGCTCGACCGGTACTCCACCCCGTCGCGGACGGGCTCCTCGTAGTCCGGCGCGGACAAGGCCACCACCGAGTAGTCCTCGCTCTCGCCGATGGCGCGCGTGATCGTGAGCGGCTTGATCCGGAGCCGCTCGATCGGGCCCTTCACCGGAACCTCGAGCGCGCTGCTCACCACCCCGAGGGTCAGATGCCGGGCGCTCAGCGACGCGGTGCCGGGGGCGACGCCGACGGCGAACTGGTTGTCGTCCGACACGGCGAGGATCGACGGGTCCGACGATTCGAGCACGTACGAGTCGGGCTCGAGCCGGTCGAGCCGGAGCCAGACGCCGCTCTCGTAAAGGCCGTACACCCGCGGCGCGATGCCGCCGCCGACCGGCACCGTGAGATAGGGATACGAGCCGAAGCCGCGCTCGTAGACCTGGAGGCCGACGAGCCGTCCGGCGTTGCACACGTGGTGGCCGGGGGACGTGATCCCGGTGCTCGGGTCCTCGGCGTAGACCTCGGTGCATCCCGGCGACACGCCGACGAGCCGGCTGCGATTGCCCTCCTCGTTGGAGGCCATCACGATGTCCGGGTCGCGCGTGTAGTAGATCACCTGCTGCGTGAGGTTGCGACGTCCGAAGAAGCTGTGGGGCAGGAACGGCGCGAACACGCCGAGCGCGGTCACGCTGCGCGGGTGCCCGTCGCGAATCGGTGGAGACTGGCCGTTGCGTACCTCCAGCGCGACCAGCTCGTCGGTGACCACGCTGATCGTCCTGTACCCGTGCTCCATGCCGGTGCCATCGCGGCAGCCCACCCAGGCCCAGCCGGGCGAGAGCGCTTCGACGCGCGAGCGGTCGCCCTCGTCGTTCGGCGTATGAAACACCGTTGGATCCGACGAGACCCAGACGCACTCCTGCGTGATGTTGCGCGTGGTGCCGTCGGCGTAGAAGCCGACGGCCGTGAGGCGCTCGACGTCGCCCACGCCGAGCACGAGGTCGTAGCGGCGGTCGGGGTCGATCGTGACGAAGCGCAACTCCCCGCCCACGCGCAGCGTGGCGTCGTTGGCGGCGTCCGTGGTGCTGACGCCGGTGAGCGGGTCCGTGGCCGAGATCACGGCCACGCCGCTCGCGACCGTGCGCACGAGGCTCCGGCGCGCGGGGTCGACGTGCACGCGGGCCACCGCGGAGTTGCTCGAGTGGTAGGTCACCCGCTGGGTCAGGTTGAGGGTGGTGCCGCCGGTGAAGTGGCCGATGACGGTGTACTCCTCGGTGTCGCCGACCTTCTTGCGCACCGCCGGCGGGCTGATCGTGAGCTTCTCGAGCGGCCAGCCGACGGTGAGGGTCGCGTCCCCGTTGGAGTCGGTGGACGTCACCCCGGTCGGCACGTGCACGACCGACAGGACCGCCGTGCCCTCGCCGACAGTATCGATGATGGCGCCGCCGGCCGAGCCGTGGACGACGGCCACGCGCTCGTCGCTCGAGCGCCAGAGCACGCGGTCGCTCCAGTTCTCGCTGCCGCCCACGTCGAAGTACGCGCGCGCCTCGAAGACCGGATGGCTGCCGGCGGTCACCGTGCGCGAGGACGGGCTGATGCGCAGGAAGAAGCCGGGGCCCGGCGGAGGCGGCGGGGGTGGCGGCTCGTCGGAGGCGGGCGGCAGGCAGAGCTCGACTACCGAACGCACCGTGAGCCGGCCCGACGAGAAGGCGGTGGCGAGCTCGACGCGCTCGCGCGCCGGTCCCGCCGCGCCGTGACGGACGCGGCGCGCGGCGTAGCAGAGCCGCTCCTGCCCGCCTGGGTCGATGCAGAGGTAGCGCGGCGGTCCGAGCCGCAGCGCGTGCTCGCCGCGCGCGTCGGCCACCACCACGATGCGCTTGTCGCGCCGCGCCTTGCGGGCGCGCACGGTGTAGCAGGTGGTGACGCCGGGGGCGACCGGAACCGGCTCGCCGTCGAGGCCCGCGCCCGTGCCGACGTGCGCCAGCGCCTTCACCATCACATGTTGCGGGCCGAGCCGGGTCGTGAGCTCCACCTCTTCGGCGACGCGCCGGCTCGCCCGCGCGACCGAGCCGCGGTAGAGCGCCCGGGTGGGCGCCCCGGCCGGGGCCGGGCCGAAGGCCGCGCGCGCC
>DATMAZ010000039.1:0-18565 GCA_035559675.1 Candidatus Limnocylindria bacterium | reverse complement strand
AGCGTGCGCGGCGCCGGGATGCTGATCGGGCTCGAGTTCGCCGATGCCGCGCGCTGCGCGCGGGCGGCCGCGCGGGCCTTCGCCGAGGGCCTCATCGTCAACTGGACGCTGCACCGTGACACGGTGATCCGGCTGGCCCCGCCGCTCGTGCTGACGGACGACGAGGCGGCGGACGCCGTCGCTCGCCTGGCGCGCGCGCTCGGCTGAGCGCGCACCGCGCGTCAGAACGAATCGTCCGACGGCTCGGCGCACTCGTCGGGGCGCGCCGCACGCACGAGGCCCAGCAGCCGCGGCACGTACGTGCACGTTACCGTTGGCAGTTGGCCGCGCTCGGCGAGGTCCCAGTACGACGCGCCCGGATACAGGCGCAGGGCGCGATCCACGCGCCCCTCGCCGGCGTTGTAGGCGGCGAGCGCCAGCGGCCAGTCGCCGTAGCGCTCGTAGAGGTCCTGCAGGTAGCGGATCGCGGCCTTGGTGGCGAGATGAGGATTCAACCGGTCGTCACGCTTCGGCGTGACCACCAGACCGTAGCGCCGCGCGGTCGACGCGCAGAGCTGCCAGAGGCCGAGGCCCCCGATCCCGCGCACCTCGCTGCGATAGCCGCTCTCGAGCGTGGGCAGGAACGCCACCTCGGGCGGCAGCCCCGCCTCGTCCACCATGCGCTGCACTTCCGGGAAGTACTTCCCGCCGCGGCGCGGATGGTCGAGATGATCCTCCCAGTGGCTGCGCTGCGCGCGATAGCGGCGCTCCCAGGTGTCGACCAGGGGCTCCTCCACGCAGGCGATCTGCAGCTGCGGTTCCGGCTTCTGCTCCGGCTCGGGCTCCACCACGGCCGGCGGCTCCGGCACGGGCGGTAGCGCGGCCAAGCTCGGCGAGGCGGGCTCAGGGCGCATGGTGGCGCAGCCCGACACGACGAGTGCGGCCACGACCGCGAGCAGGGGGGTGACTCGCATGCCGCTGCCACCAGCAAGTGACCTGCCAGACAACGCGCAGGCGCCATGCCGGCTGCGCGCTCGCACGGCATTCCGCCCCAGTTCCCGGGCATGTCCGTCGCGCTGCGAGCCGGTGTCGCGCTCCTCACACGGGCGCGTCCACGGTGCACCGTCTAGGGCAGACGCAGGGCGCAGTGGCGCCTCGTCGACGCCTCGAGTGCAGTTTTGGACGTGCACCCGACCGTCCTACGGCTTGTAAATGCCTCGGCGCGGCTCGTCCGTGTAGACGGGCGCTCGGTTTTCGTCGAACGCGGCGATGGCTTCGGGCAGATTGTCGGTCATCCCCAACATGAGTTGATTACGATCTTCCAACTCGATGGCCGCCTCGAGGCTCGCCGTCTCGAGGTTCGCCCAGATGACTTGCTTGGTCATCTGCAAGCCGTATGGGCTGAAGCGACACATGTTCTCCGCGATTGCGAGCGTCTCGTCAAGAAGCGATGCGTCAGAAACCACCCGCGAGACGAGCCCCATGCGCAGCGCCTCGCCCGCATCGACGCGTCGACCCGTGTAGAGGAGATCGTTCGCGTGCGCCGCGCCGACGAGACGCGGCAGCAGCCAGCTCGCGCCAAGCTCCGTGCTGGTGAGCCCGTTCACGATGCCCGTCGCATTGAAGACGGCCGACACCGCGGCGAGCCGCATGTCCGCGGCGAGCGCCAAGCACATGCCGCCGCCGAACGCGGGGCCGTTCACCGCGGCGATGATCGGCTGCGGCGTGCGGCGCATGATCGGCACGAGCTGCGAGTAGATGCGCATCGCGCGCGGGCCGATGCGGGGCACGGTGAGCCCCTCGATGTCCGGGATCGTGCCGTGGTCCTTCAGATCGAGGCCCGACGAGAAGGCGCGGCCCGCGCCGGTGAGCACGATGATCCAGCAGGCATTGTCGCGCGCGAGCGCCTCGAGCGCGTCTTTCAACGCGAGGCACAGCTCGATCGACATCGCGTTCAAGCGCTCGGGGCGGTTGAGGCGCACCACGGCCACGTGCGGGCGCGGGCGCTCGATGAGAACCGTGCTCATGGTCGTGGCCTCGTCAGGCCGCCCGGCGCGTGTCGGGATGGATCGTGCCGAGCACCCAGTCGGCGAGTGGAATGGTGACGTTGAAGTTCCAGCGCTGCATCAGCTCCGGCGTGTGGTGATGCGCGTGATGCAGCCTGAGCCAGCGGATCAGCCGGCTCTGCCCGATGCGGCTCGAGGCCGGCAGGTGGTACGAGAGGTGCAGCCACTCGTAGGCCACGACGTAGCCCATCGTGGTCGCCACCCAGAGCAGCGCCACGTTGTGCGAGACGAACGCCCAGAGCAGCGCGGTGATCGGCAGCGTCGTCACGAAGATGGCGAGGATGCCGTAGAACGGGATCAGCACGAGGCGGAACTCCCGCGTATCCCGCATCGCCATGTCGTCGCGGACGAAGATGACATGGTGCTCGGGCGTATGCCGCCAGAAGAGCACTTCCAGCGGCCAGGTGCGCCGGTGCAGCACGTTGCGGTGGATGTGCCACTCGTTGAAGTTCACCAGCACGAAGACGATCGGTACGGTGAGCAGCTCGAGCGGCGTGGGCTTCTCCAGCAGCGCGGCCGCCGCGGCGATCATCCCGAGCCCGACCAGCGATGGAAACGCGAGATGCACCCACGGGTTGTAGAGGCGCGACGCCTTGGCGTTGGCCTCGGCGCGTACGCGATCCCGCTTGGACAGCGGCTGGGTGACCTCGTAGGCCCGCGTATCGGTCCGCTTGGGGAGCACCACGTGCAAGTCTAGGCCATCTCGCCGGGTCGAGACAACGCTTTTGGCCGCCCGTTCTCGTCGTACCACCAGAAAGTGCCGATCGCCTTCTACGAGAACGCGATCCCGTTCGAGCTTCGTCTCCTCACACCCGACGACCCGCACACGGCCGCCGAGCATGCGGCGTTGTGGCCGCTCCGCCGCAGCCGGTGCTGGTGGACGGGATGGGCCGCGGGCGATGCGTTCACGCTGGCCGACTGCGCGGCGGCGCCGTCGCTGTTCTACGCGGACTGGGTGCATCCCATCGCCGAGCGGTTCGCCCACGTCCGAGCCTTTCGGCAGCGGCTGCCGGCCCGACCGTCGTTTGCGCGGGCCGTCGACGAGGCGCGTCCCTATCGCCGGCACTTCCCGCTCGGTGCGCCCGACCGCGACTAGCGTGCGGTCGCCGCTGCCGTCGTCTATGCGGTGGCGACGGAGGACGCGATACAGCAGACGGCGATCTTCGGACCCTTCTTCGCGACCATGACCGAAGCCTGGCGGCACGCCGTGCTGAGCGGCAACGCGGGCGCCGTGCGCGTGCTGCTCAGCGCCCGTGCGGACGTCGACACCCGCGACCGCTACGGGCAGACGGGGCTCATGCTGGCCCGGCTACGCCAGGCGCTGGGTCATGCGGTGGAGGCCGGGAGCGCCGATGAACTCTTCGAAGGCGCGCGTGTAGCGCGCTTCGTGGAGCAGAAACCCGACGCGCTCGTACGCGCGCTCGGCGCTCACGTTGCCGGCGATGACCATGATCTGTCCGCGCCGGCGGCCCCGGCGGCGGCCCTCGTCGAGCATCTCGCGCAGCAGGCGATCGACGAGCCCGCGGCGCCGGTAGGGCGGCAGCGTCGCCACCCACTCGATGATCCACGGCGTGCCGATGGGCGGCATGAGACAGGTGAGAAACGGCGCGATCCGCTCGAACACCGCTTCCTGCCGCTCGGGGCCGATGCCGACGTGGCCGAACGCCTCGGTCATCGCGGCGTCCTCGCTGAGCATGTCCGGCTCGTCGTCCGCATAACCCGAGAGCGCGGCGGCCGGCACGCCGTCCACCTCCGCCACCCGGAACTTCGACCAGTGGCACCACGAGGCCGTGCCGGTCACCAGCAGCCGCTCCAGGAACCGGCGGCGGACATCGTCGTCAGGCAGCGCGTGGTCCCAGACGCCCTTCGGCAGATGCGAGCGCGAGGCCAGCAGCACGATCTCGGCGAGGAACGGCACGTCTCGCTCGGTCGCCCAGCGCGTGGCGACGTTCATCCGCGCCGTCTCGCCAGGAACTCGCGTCCCTTGCCGACCTGCGTGTTCACCGGAACGCCGCGGCGGCAGAGCGGACACTCCTCGGCAGTCCACGAGTCGAGCGACAGCTCAAGCAGCGCGTGCAGCACCGGGATGTCGAGGTCGGCGGCCGTCACGCCGCCGCGATTGCAGAGCGCCGTCGCGCCGGCGACCACGCCGCCGGCGGCGCGCACGGCGCGGATGGTGTCGGCGAGCGAGCCGCCCGTGTTGACGACGTCCTCGACCACCAGCACGCGGCGCCCGCGCACCAGCGCGTCGTAGCCGCGCCGCAGCGCCATGCCGCCCTCGGGCGCCTTCTCGGCGTAGACCGCCGGCAGCCCCAGGTGATGGCCGGTCCACTGCGCGAGGATGATGCCGCCCATCGCCGGGCCGCAGACCACTTCGGCGCCGAGCGGGCGCGCCGGCTCCGCCATGAGCGCGCACAGCTCGCGCACGCGCTCGGTGTGCGGATAGACCGCGTCCTTGTTCACGTAGGCGCTGCCGTGCCGGCCGGACGTGTAGACGACGTGGCTGTCGCGGATGACCGCGCCCGATTCGGCGAGGATGGCCGCAGCCCGTTCGACCGGGGTCATGCGGGCGAGCTCGGCTGCGCGCTCGCCTGCGCCAGCTGATGGCGCAGGTACGCGTCGATGAACGGATCGAGGTCGCCATCCAGCACGCCGTCGGCGTTGCCGACTTCGGTGTTGGTCCGGTGGTCCTTCACCATGCGGTAGGGGTGGAGCACGTAGGAGCGGATCTGGTGCCCGAAGCCGATGTCGGTCTTTCCCTTGGTGATGGCCGCCATGCGCTCTTCCTGCTTCTGGCGCTCGAGCTCGTAGAGGCGCGCCTTCAGGATCTTCATCGCCCGCGCCTTGTTCTTGTGCTGCGAGCGCTCGTTCTGGCAGGCGACGACGATGCCGGTGGGCAGGTGCGTGATCCGCACCGCGGAGTCGGTCTTGTTCACGTGCTGGCCGCCTGCGCCGCTGGAGCGATAGGTGTCGATGCGGAGATCCTCGTCGCGGATGTCGACCTGGATGTCCTCGCCGATGTCGGGCATCACCAGCACCGACGCGAACGAGGTCTGCCGGCGCGCGTTGGCGTCGAAGGGCGAGATGCGCACGAGCCGGTGCACGCCGCTCTCGGCCTTCGCGTAGCCATAGGCGTACGGGCCGCTCACCGTGAACGTGGCGCTCTTGATGCCCGCGCCTTCCCCCGGCTGCACCTCCGCCAGCTCCGCCTTGAAGCCGCGTCGCTCGCACCAGCGGAGATACATGCGCAGCAGCATCTCCGCCCAGTCCTGCGCCTCGAGCCCGCCGGCGCCGGGGTGGATCTCGACGATCGCGTCGCCGGCGTCGTGCGCGCCGCCGAGCAGCTGCTGCAGCTCGAGCTGATCGAGCTTGGCGCTCACCGTCTTTGCGTGCGCGGTGAGCTCGTCCAGCGCATCCTGGTCGCCTTCCTCCGCCAGCTCGAGGAAGACGTGGGCCTCGTCCACGCCCTGGCGGAGCGCGCGCAGCGCCTCCAGCGTCGCCTGCACGCGGGCGTTCTCGCGGGTGATCGCCTGCGCGCGCTCGGGATCGTTCCAGAGATCGGGCCTGGCGGCTTGCTCGCTCAGCGCCGCCGCACGGCGCTCGAGTCCGGGCAGGTCAAAGGTGCCTCCCGAGCTCGCTCACGCGCTCGTCGAGCCCGCGCACCTGCTCGCGCAGCTCCGCCAGCAGCGTCGCCGCGTCCTGCACTTTCCGATCCGCCATGGTCGGCGGAGCATAGCCGAGGCGCCGCGGGGAGGCGAGCGGATCAGTGATAGCCGAGCGCCCGCAGCCGGCGGCGGGTATCGTCGTCGATCACCGCGGCGTCCGGGGCGGGCAGCGGGTGGCGCGCGCGGAAGGCCGCCGATCGTGCCCGCGCCGCCGCCAGACGCTCGCGAAACGGGATGCACGGCGCGCGCTCGGCGGCGCAAAGGTTGTGGCGCTCGGCCGGGTCGGCCCGGAGATCGTACAGCTCCTCGCCGTGGCTCCCGACGACGTACTTGTGCCGCGCCGTCCGCAGCGCCGCGAGCCCCGAGACCTGGCTCGCTTCGCCCAGCATGTCGCGCTCCGGCAGCGCCTGCCCTTCGAGCGCGGGCCTGAGGCTCAGGCCCTGCACCGGCACGGGCGGCGTGATGCCCAGGAGATCGAGCACGGTGGGAAACACGTCCAGCAGCCCGACCTGGGTCGTGACCACGCGCGGCGCCATCCCGGGCGCCACGACCACCAGCGGCACGCGCATCACCTCGTCGTAGAAGGTCCGGGTGTGCTCGAGCCCACCGTGCTCGCCCAGCTCCTCGCCGTGATCGGCGGTGAGCACGACGAACGTCGAGCGCGCGAGGCCGCGCGCCTCGAGGCCCGCGACCAGCTCGCCCACCCAGTGATCCGTGTAGCGGATGCCCTGGTCGTAGAGCGCCACGAGATGCGCGAGATCGCGTGGCGCCGGCAGCCGTTCGCTGCGCCGGATCTGCTGCAGCGTGGCCCAGCTGCCGTCGAGCGTGCCCGCGTACTCGGGATCGAACGCCAGCGCGGCCCAGCGCCGCCGCTCCTCGGCGAGCAAGGCGCGGACCGCGGCGCCGCGCTCGCCCGCCGGTATGGCGCGGGGATCGGCGCTCGGCGCCTCGTACGGCGAGTGGACCGACATGATGTGCAGGTACGCGAAGAAGCGCGCTGGCGCGGCGGACTCCAGCCAGGCCCACAACGCCTCCACCTGCATGCGCGGGCCGAACAACCCCCGGTCGACGAAGGTGTCGAAGCCCTGCCCCATGCCGAAGACGGCGCTCGGGTAGCTGCCGGCCACGAAGCCCGCCGTGGCGAGCCCGTGCTCGCTCAGCACCTCCGCGAGCGTGGTGCGGCTCACGTCGAGCACGGCGGTCGGCTGGAAGCCCTCGCCGCGCACCCACGCGTGCATGTCGCTCGCCTGCACCGCCCCGTGGACGGCGGGGAGAAGCCCCGTCCACAGCGTCGCCATGGCGGGCAGCGTCCACGGCGACGGCGTCACCGCCTGCTCGAAGCGCGTCCCGCGCTCCGCGAGCGCGTCGATCGCGGGCGACGTCGGCCGCGCGTAGCCGTAGCAGCCGAGGTGGTCGGCGCGCAGCGCGTCGATCACGACCACCACGACGTTGTCGTAGGGCGGCGCCGGGCGGCCACCACAACCGGCCAGCGTGAGAATGGCGATCGCGACCCCGACGCCGGCACGCAGCACGGCGCGATCGTATCAGCCGCGCCGGGCCCTCCGCGACGGGTAACGGGCGTCGTGCCGCCGGAGAAGGCGCCCCATCGCCTCGATCGCCAGCGGCGCCGCCACGAAGCTGAGCGGCACGCAGGCGATCAGCAGAGCCACCATCCAGATCGACGGCTCGCTCAATGGCTCCATGCCGTACCTCCGGCCCTGCGGGGGCGCGTCTCGCGTGACCGGGAGACGGCTTCCGCCGGCGTCGGCAGATACACGCTTCCCAGCCTCAGGGTCACGAACGCGGCGACCATCATCCAGAGCACGTCCATCGGACTGCCTCCGCCCCATAATAGATTGCAGCTCCCGTGCCGCCGGGAAAGCCCGGCGGCTCGGCGCCCGGTTCTCGCCGCTGCAAAGAAAGAGGGCCGGGACCCGCCCGGCTGGGAACCGCCGTCAACGCGGGCTCGCCAGGCGGAGAAAGCCGTCCGGGACGAGGCTGGTGGCCAGCATCACGTCGTTGATGTCCTGATGGCCGGTCCACGATTCCGCCCCCTGGTGCGCGGGGTCCAGCCAGAACGCCTCGATGGCCGGCCGCAGCGGGACGAACTGCGCCAGGCGCTCCAGCAACGCCCGGTGCGGCTCGCCACGGACCGCCGCGTGCATCGAGGAGACCGCGGCCAGCCCGATCGCGAGCCCGAGCTCCCGGAAGGCCAGGCGGTGGACGGCCCGCTGTCGCAGCTCGGGCGACCGAGCATAGGCGTCGAGGCCCGCGGCAGCCGCCCGGAGCAGGTCCCCCACGAGCCCCTCGTCGTCGCCGAGCCCTCCCTGGCGCAGCAGCTGATCCGTGCGCCAGGCATCGGCGAGCAGCCCGCCGAGCCCGAGCGGATCCATCGTGGCGAGGCCGCGCCGATCGACCATCGACGCGAAGTCGTGCGCCATGGCGGTGAGACCCGGCTCGGCGACGCCCGTCGCCCGTGCGGTGGCGGCGAGCTGCCAGCAGGTGACGAGCCCGTCCACGGGATCGTGCTGCCCCATGGAGGCCACCAGCGGGCCGTCGCGGTCCCATTCGCGCCGCTCGTCGAGCGGCGTGCCCGCCGGGCGCTCGGGAAGCGGCTTGCCGATGCGGAGCCCCCCGCGCGTCGGATGCGCCCCGCCCTCGGCCTCGTCGAGGCCGCTCAGCCACCCCGTGCGCGCGTCGTCGGGACGATGCCGCCCGAGGACGTGATGCACCTGGTCGATCAGCCGCAGCGCCAGCTCGCCCGACTCGCTCTCGCCGGTGACCTGCGAGAGGCCGAGCAGGTTCGTCACGGCGAACGCATCGGTCCAGAGATAGCGGCGCGCGGGGCCGCCGGCGGTGAGCCCGGTGCGGGCGGCGAACCGGGCCATGATGTCGGCCGCCTGGCGCACCCGAGCGTCCATCGCGCTCAGCCCTTGATGTTGCCGATGGGTGTGAAGGTGGCGACCGGGCACGAGATGCCGGTGCGCGCCAGCACGTCGACCACCGCGCGCAGATCCTTGTAGGCGAAGCCCGCCTCCTCGGCGACGCCTCCCTCGGACACCGCCCGCACCATGATGCCGCGCTCGGCCATGCTGCGGATCAGCTTGCGGCCGTGGATCTGCCGCTTCGCCTGGTGGCGGGACATCGTGCGACCGGCGCCGTGCGCGGTGGAGCCGAACGTCTCGGTCATCGCCGTGGCCGTGCCGACCAGCAGGGACGATCCGGTCTCCATCGAGCCGCCGAGGATGACCGGCTGTCCGACGCGCTGGTACGCCGGCGGGACGTCGGGACAACCCGGGCCGAAGGCGCGCGTGGCGCCCTTGCGGTGCACGAGCAGATCGCGCTCCGCTCCGTTGATGCGGTGGCGCTCGAGCTTCGCCGTGTTGTGGCAGACGTCGTAGATCACTTCCAGGTCGAGCGCCCGCGCGTCGCGGCCGAACACCGACGCGAAGACGTCGCGCACGCGGTGCGTGATCACCTGGCGGTTGGCGAAAGCCGTGTTGGCCGCGGCGTTCATCGCACCGAAGTACGCCTGCCCTTCGGGCGAGGTAAACGGCGCGCATGCCAGCTCGCGGTCGCGCACTTCGATGCCGTAGCGCTTCATGACGGCCTCGAAGGCACGGAGATAGTCGGTGCCGATCTGGTGGCCGAAGCCGCGCGAGCCGCAGTGCAGCATGACGAAGATCTGCCCCGGGCGTTCGATGCCGAACGCGCGCGCCAGCTCCGCGTCGTGGATGCCGTCCGGCCGCAGCGTCTGGATCTCCAGATAGTGGTTGCCCGAGCCCAGCGTCCCGAGCTGCCGGTGCCCGCGAGCCACGGCGCGCTCGCTCACGGCGTCGGGATCGGCGCCGGGGAGGCAGCCCCGGCCTTCGACGCGGTCGAGATCCTCGGGCCAGCCGAGCCCCCGGCGCACGCACCACCCAGCCCCCTCGCGCATGACGTCGCGGAAGGTGTCGACGTCGGTGTCGACGAAGCCCCTGGCGCCGACGCCGGCCGGCACGGCACGGAAGAGCGCATCGACCAGCTCGCCGAGGCGCGGTCGCACCTCCGCCTCGGTAAGCGCGGTGCGCAGCAACCGCATGCCGCAGTTGATGTCGAAGCCGATGCCGCCCGGCGAGATGACGCCGCTGCGGGCATCGAACGCCGCCACGCCGCCGATCGGGAAGCCGTAGCCCCAATGCCCGTCGGGCATGCAGAGCGCGCGCCCGACGATGCCCGGCAGGCAAGCAACGTTCGTGATCTGCTCGAACACGCCTTGGTCGAGCGCCTGGAAGAGCGCCTCGGACGCGTAGATCCGCGCCGGAACGCGCATGCCCGGCTTCTCGCTCGGCGGGATCTCCCAGACGCACTCGCCTACCCGCTCGGCGCGCATCGTGGCTTTCAGATATCCAGCACCACCCGCGCGCGCCAGCCCCCCTCGTGCGGCTCGACCGCGAGCTGGTGGAGGGTGACGGCCTTCGGGTCGTTGCTGCGCATGGTCGAGGCCATGTCGATACGGCCGCCGGTGAGCCGTGCGTCTAGCCGGTACGGCCCGTCGCCGTCGATCGCCACGCGGCCGCCGTGGAACACCACGCCGTCCGTGTCGCGGCGGTAGATGAGCTCGCTCAAGAAATCGAAGAGCAGGAGATCGAGGCTGTCCGCGCGGAGCTCGATCCGCGCCTCGACCGTGCCGGCGAGCGTCGCGGGATCGACGGTCAGCTCCGCCAGCGCCCGGACGGCGGTCTCGAACAGATCGGGAAGATCGGCGGCGTCGATCTCCCAGGCGCAGTCGGCGATGGCGATCTCCTCGAGCTGGCGGACCGAGCCCATGCTCAGGGCACCAGGACCTTGGCGCCGGTGACCCCGCCGGCGCGCAGCTCGCGCAGGGCACGATCGGCATCGGCCAGCGGATACGTGGTCACCACCGGCCGGATCGGGATGGCGGCCGCGATCGCCAGAAACTCTTCGATGTCGCGGCCGGTGAGGTTCGCCACCGTCTTTACCTCGCGTTCCATCCAGAGGTGGTCGTGGTAGCTGAGCTGGAGCAGCGCGGCCTTGTCGGCATCTTCCTTGCGAATCGCGTTGATGACCAGCCGGCCTCCGGGGGCGAGGCTCGCCAGTGCATCGACGACGGGGCGCCAGGCGGGCGTGGTATCGATGACGGCGGCGAGCGGGAACGGCGGGCGCTCGTTGGTCGCGCCCGCCCAGTCGGCGCCGAGCGCGCGCGCGAAGTCGCGCGCCTGCGTCTCGCGTGCGAAGACCGCGATCCTCGAGCTCGGATGGAGATGGCGCGCCAGCTGGAGAACCAGATGCGCGGACGCACCGAAGCCCATGAGACCCAGGTTGGCGCCGTTCGCAAGACCGGTGAGCCGCAGCGCGCGATGCCCGATCGCGCCGGCGCAGAGCAGCGGCGCCGCCTCCGCGTCGGCGAATGTCTCGGGGATCGCGAAGGCATACCGCTCCGGCACCGTCATGTACTCGGCGTAGCCCCCATCCACATCGCGGCCGGTGGCGACGAACTCCGGAGCGAGATTCTCGTCCTCGCGCCCGGTCGAGGAGTGGATCCAGCCGACGCCGACACGGTCGCCGATGCGGTGGCGCACAACACCGCGGCCGAGCCGCTCGACGCGACCGACCACCTCGTGTCCCGGAACCACCGGCAGGCGCGGCGGGGGCGTGCGGCCTTCGATCTCGTCGAGCTCCGTGTGGCAGACGCCGCAGGCCAGCACGCGGAGCAGCACGTGTCCCGGCGCCGGATCGGGGACCGGGCGTGTTCTCCCGACGAGCAGCACCGGGCGGCCCGTGATCGGACCCAGCTCTTCGAGCGACATCGCCCGCATCGACGATGGTACGCCGGGCTCCTTCATGTCCAGTGCATTGGTAGTCCCGGCACACCGCGTTGACCAGCACTCGGGCCTGCGCGCCGGCGGACGCCTCCGAAAAGCCCTATGAGGCGCTCACATGCTGGGGTGGACGCTCGTTCTGCTCCTCATCGCCGGCTTCGGCTTCCGGCGTTGGCGTGGCGGTCCGAGCCTTCCCCGTGTGCTGGCCGGTGCCGGGAGGCCGCTCCTCGCGCGTCGCGCACGACGGAATCGAGCGCGGTGAGCCGCGCGACCACGGAGCTGGGCACCGGCGGAGTGTACGGAGCCAGGTGGGTTGCTTCGAGAGGGCCTTGATTCGACCACCCGCTTCGGGCGAGACAGATGGGATGGCCGAAGGTCGCGACAGCAAAGAGCAATCGGAGTTCCGCGAGTACTGCCGGCGCTGGCTCGCGGAGAACCGTCCCCCGGCGCCGAGCTTCCGCATGCCGCTCAACCCGATCGAGGTGGCGACCGAGGAGCAGCGCCGCTACCTCTGCGCCTGGCAGAAGAAGTGCCACGCCGCCGGGCTCGTCGGGACGGACTACCCCAAGGAATACGGCGGCCACGGCTACAAGGGCTTCCAGACGATCGCCAGCCAGGAGATGGCGCGCGCGAACGTGCCGTTCATGATCAACGTGATCGGCCTCGGCATGGCGGCGCCGACCATCCTCGTCCACGGCACCGACGAGCAGAAGCGCCGCTATCTCCCGCCGCTGCTCGCCGCCGACGAGATCTGGTGCCAGGGCTTCTCCGAGCCGGGCGCCGGCAGCGACCTCGCCAACGTGCAGTCCACCGCCGTCCGCCAGGGCGACAACTGGATCATCAACGGCCACAAGGTGTGGACGAGCCTCGCCCACTTCGCGAGCTGGATGATCATGCTCGCGCGCCACTCGCGCGAGCACAAGTACAACGGCCTCACCTACTTCATCGTACCGATCGCGAACACGAAGGGCGTGACCGTGCGCCCGCTCGTCAAGATGACCGGCGAGACGGGCTTCAACGAAGTGCTCTTCGAGGACGTCGTCGTGCCCGACTCGCTGCGGCTCGACGAGGTCGGCAAGGGCTGGACCGTCGCCATGACGACGCTCACCTACGAGCGCGGCGCGGCGGAAGGCGCGGGCAGCGGCGGCGGCCCGTCCGTGGAGGACCAGATCCAGTCGTTGATCGCGCTCGCGAAGCGCACGCCGCGCAACGGCAGCAGCGCGTGGGACGACGCGGTCATCCGCGACCGCATCATGCAGATCACCGTGCGGGCGGAGGGGCTCCGGCAGAACGCGCGCCGCATGCGCGTCGCCTCGCTGATCGACCATCCGATGCGCATCCCGCTGCAGGGTAAGGTGCTCATCACCGAGCTGCTGCAGGACCTGAGCGCGCTCGGCGTGGAGATCGCGGGGCCGGCGGCCTCGCGCTACCTCGGCGATCCGAACGCGCCGGACGGCGGCCACTGGCCGCACGCGTACATGAACTCGTACGGCATGACGATCGCCGCGGGCTCGAACGAGATCCAGCGGAACATCCTGGGCGAGCGCGTGCTCGGGCTGCCCAAGTCGAAGTGAAGTGAGGACGGACGCACCATGGCACTGACGAAGGACTTCGGCTTCGGCCCCGACGAGCAGCTCGTGCGCGATCAGGCGCGCAAGTTCCTGAAGGACTCGTTTCCCATCGACACGCTCCGCGCGCTGGTCGCCAAGGACCACCGCGAGGCGTACGAGAGCCCGGTGCAGCCCGCCGCCTGGGATCGCGATCTGTGGAAGCAGATGGTCGAGCTCGGCTGGACGGGGCTGGCGGTGCCCGAATCGGCGGGCGGCCTCGGCATGAAGACGATCGTCGCCGCGACGCTGGTAGAAGAGGTGGCCCGCGTGGCCGCCCCGTCGCCGCTGCCGGCCACGCTCATGGCCACGATGGTGCTGCGCGAGGCGGGCGCCACGGGGGCGCTCGGGCGCATCGCCGGCGGCGAGGCCGCGACGCTGGCGATCACGCCGGAGTCGGGCTCCTGGGAGCCTGGCGACACCGACGTCGAGGTGCGCGGCGGCAAGCTCCACGGCCGCGCGGCATTCGTGCAGGACGCCCGCAAGGCCGACTTCTTCGTCGTGTCCGCGCGCGGGCCCGCCGGCGTCGGCCTCTACGCCGTCGCCGCGAACGCGCCCGGGCTCACCATCACGCCCGATCGCATCGTGGATCTGACGCGCGATCAGGCGACGTTGTCGTTCGACGGCGTGCAGGTCGACGCCGGCGCGATCGTCGCGCCGGAGGGGCGCGGCGCGGCCGTCGTCGAGGCCGCGCTGCCCGCGCTCCTCTCGCTGCTGGCGGCCGACCTCTGCGGCGCCGGCGAGTGGCAGCTCCAGGCCACCGCCGAGTACGCCCGCACCCGCGTGCAGTTCGAGCGGCCCATCGGCTTCTTCCAGGCGGTGAAGCACCCGATCGTCAACATGATGATCGCCGTCGACCGCGCCCGCTCGCTCACCTATGCCGCCGCCTGCGCGGTGGATCACGAGCCCGAGGACGCGCTGCGCCTCGCCCGCATGGCGAAGGCCGCCGCCTCCGACGCTGCCGCGTTCTGCTCGGATCGCTCCGTGCAGCTCCACGGCGGCATCGGGTTCACGTGGGAGTGCGACGTGCACCTCTACTTCAAGCGCCAGAAGCACACCGAGCAGCTGTTCGGCAGCGGCGCCTACCAGCGCGCCAAGCTGGCGAACCTGCTGGACGCGGCCTGACCTGCCGGCATTCGCCCCGGCCGCCGGAGCGGTGTGGGGGACCGCGTTAACGATTGGTCCGCTCCCCCTTTCCTGAGCCACCCCGCCTCTCGTAAAGCGCCTCGAAACGGTCCCCAAACCGAGGAGGGACAGAGGCAATGCGGACGAGCAAGTTGACGCCGGAGCAGATGGGATCGCCATGCACATGGCCGGGCCGCGTCGGGGCCAACAGCCCATGGACCCGCATCAGCCGCAACACGCGCGCCTTACCGATGCGTACGCCCCGTTGCCGCAACCGGACCCGGACCTTGCGATGCCCCTCGCTGTGAAGCGGACTCGTCGCCAGGATCGCCCGGATGAGCGTGACGAGCTCCGCGTCGCTCTGCGCGGTCTTCGGCCCGCGCTTGGCCTCCGCCGGAACCGACGCTGGCTGGGTCGTCCGCGCGTAGACCGACGACCGCGGCACCCGCCACACTGCGCACACCGTGCGCAGCGGATACCGCTTGCCCACCACCGGACTCCGCCGCCGGCTCATTTCCGCAGCCTCCGCGCGTCCTCCCCGAATCCTTTTTTTCCAGCAGATGCTCGGCCAGCTCGAGCCGCATCGTCATGTCACCGATCTTCGCCGGCAGCCGCCGGACCTCCCGCTCTTCGGGATCGAGCCCGCGCCGCTTGCGACTCTGCTGGCGGCCTTCCAGAAACACCCGCCGCCACTCCTCGACCTCATGCAACGGGCACCGGGATCTCGCGGGCGACCGCGTCGATCGCGTCACCCCGCACGACCCGCAGCACGACTTCCATCTTCCGCTGCGCACTCCACCGCTCAGCCAGCGCCTCGCCCCGTCGCTCCGTCGTCATGCTCATCTCTGACACCGTTCAGCTCCTTCCTGTCCAGTGTCCAGAGAAACCGGGACCGCCCCTCTCGCAAGCAGCCGCGAGGCGACCGCCGCAAGGGTTCAGCCATGCGGGGGTTGCTCTGGAACTTGTAGACACCGCTCTCCCAGAGTGTCGAGAGCTTGATCTCGACGCGCCGACCCGCGATGACGCGCGGCCGGCGCCGAGAATAGGCCCTGCTGCTTCTCGCGCCTCTGGTGGGGCGCCGGGTCGAATCCGACCCACTCGATGCCGTCGACGCCGTCGAAGCGCTTGGCCATGACTTCGAGTGCCTCTGAACTGTTGTCAACCAAGATGAAGCGCCGACCAAGCTCAAGAGCCGCTGCACCTGTCGTCCCACTGCCTGCGAAGAAGTCCAGGACCAATGCCCCTGGGCGTGAAGATGCTTGAACGATGCGCCGGAGAACGCCGAGCGGCTTCTGCGTAGGGTACCCCGTCTTCTCCGAACCGTTCGTGGGAACGATGGTGTGCCACCACGTGTCGGTCGGGAGCTTCCCACGCGCAGCCTTCTCCGGCCCCACGAGGCCGGGCGCCATGTACGGGATGCGCTCAATGTCGTGAACGTTGAAGACGTATTCCGACGGGTCCTTCGCGTAGAGCAGTATGTTGTCGTGCTTCGGGGGCCACCGGTCCTTGGGCCGGCCACCGTAGTCGTAGGCCCAGATGATCTCGTTCAGGAAGGACGCCCGCCCGAAGATGTTGTCGAGGAGCACCTTGCAGTAATGCACCTCGCGGTAGTCGACGTGGAAGTAGAAGGACCCATGCGGGGCGAGGACTCGGTGGGCCTCGGCGAGGCGCGGCTCCAGGAATGCCAGATAGTCGTCGAACAGGTCGCTGAAGCGCTTCGTCCCCAGGACGATGCTCTCGTAGCGGCGACCCTGGAAACCGACGCGGTCGCCTTCTGCCGAGCGCACGGTCTTGAGCTGGGTGCGTTGCTGGACCTTCCCCGTGTTGAACGGAGGATCGATGTAGATCAGGTCCACGGACGCCGGCGGGAGCGTTCGAAGAACCTCAAGGTTATCCGCCAGGTGGATTCTGCCAGTCACTTCGCCCTCCATCAGCGGCTTGGTCATGGTTCCTGGTGGCGCCTAACGCTCCAGTTCAGCGGCGGCGCGCAGCGCCGTCCGCTGCAACCGGTTGTTAGACGCCCTTCTCACGCCGTCGCCCACTCCGCGGAAAGCAGCGCCGCTTGCTCCAGCACCGTTGCCGTCGCCTTCTCCTGCTTGTCCGGCGGGTAGCCGTGCTTGCGCAGGATGCGCTTGACCAGCACGCGCAGTTGGGCGCGGACATTCTCGCGCAGAGTCCAGTCGATCGTCACGTTGTTGCGCACCGTCTCGACCAGCTCGCGGGCGATCGCCCGCAGCGTCTCGTCGCCGAGCACCTTGACCGCGCTGTCGTTCGTCTCCAGCGCATCATAGAAGGCCAGCTCGCTCTCGTTGAGACCCAGCTTCTCCCCCCGCGCGTTCGCCTCGCGCATGTCTTTCGCCAGCGCGATCAGCTCCTCGATCACTTGCGCAGCCTCGATGGCCCGGTTCTGGTAACGGCGGATGGTCTGCTCCAGCATCTCGGCAAAGGAGCGCGCCTGCACGACGTTCTTGCGGCGGCGGGTCGCGAGCTCGCCCTTGAGGAGCTTCTGCAGCAACTCGACCGCGAGGTTTCGCTGCGGCATGCCGCGGACCTCGGCCAGGAACTCGTCCGAGAGAATCGAGATGTCGGGCTTCTGCAGCCCGGCCGCGGCGAAGATGTCCACCACGCCTTCCGGGGCCACCGCGCGCGAGATGATCTGCCGGACCGCGTGGTCAAGTTCCTCCTCCGGGCGGGCCTCTCCCGGCGCCCGCTTGGCGAGGACCGCCTGGACAGCCTGGAAGAAGGCGACCTCGTCCCTGATGCGCAGGGCTTCCTCGTGGGGCACGGCGAGCGCGAACGCCTGGGACAGCTCCCGCACGGCCCGCACACACCGGTCCTTGCCGTTCTCCTGCGCGAGGATGTGCTCCTGCGCGGCCGGCAGAAGCGCCACCCGCTCGGCGGCCGTTCCGGTCGTCCAGCAAGACCGGTCGAAGCCGTGGAAGAGGCCGCAGCAGACCTCGTACTTCTCCAGCATGAGCGCCACGGCCTCATCCTGATCGAGCGCCGTGCGGCCCGTGCCGCCGCTTTCGGTGTACGTAGCCAATGCAGCCTTCAGCTCATGGGCAAGTCCCAGGTAGTCCACTACCAGCCCGCCCGGCTTGTCGCGGAAGACGCGGTTCACCCGTGCGATGGCCTGCATCAGACCGTGGCCCCGCATCGGCTTGTCGATGTACATCGTGTGCAGGCTGGGCGCATCGAAGCCCGTGAGCCACATGTCCCGCACCAGCACGATGCGCAGCGGATCGGCCGCGTCGCGAAAGCGCTTGGCGAGCGCCTCGCGCCGCGGCTTGTTGCGGATGTGCGCCTGCCAGTCCGGCGAGTCCGACGCGGAGCCGGTCATCACCACCTTGATGGCGCCGCGGGCGTCGTCCTCGTCCTGCCATGCGGGACGGAGCTTCACGAGCTCCCGGTAGAGCTCGACGCAGATACGGCGGCTCATGCAGACGACCATCGCCTTGCCGTCCATCGCCTCACACCGCTTTTCGAAGTGCTCGACGATGTCGCGCGCCACCAGCTCGAGCCGCTTCTCCGCGCCGACGACGGCTTCGAGCTGCGCCCACCTGGACTTGAGCTTCTCCTTGCGCTCGACCTCCTCGCCCTCGGTGGCCTCCTCGAAGTCCGGGTCGATCTTCGGCCGCTCCGCCTCGTCGAGTGCGAGGCGGGCGAGCCGGCTCTCGTAGTAGATCGGCACCGTTGCGCCGTCCCGCACGGCGCGCTGGATGTCGTAGACGCTGATGTAGTCGCCGAACACCGCGCGCGTGCTGGCGTCCTGCAACTCGATCGGCGTGCCGGTGAAGCCGATGAACGAGGCGTGCGGCAGGGCGTCGCGCATGTGGCGCGCGTAGCCGTCGATGAAGTCGTACTGGCTGCGGTGCGCCTCGTCGGCGATCACGACGATGTTGCGGCGCTCGGAGAGCATCGGGTACCGGTCGCCTTTCTCTTCGGGGAAGAACTTGTGGATGGTGGTGAACACCACGCCGCCCGCCGCCACCGAGAGCAGCTCGCGCAGGTGCGCGCGCGACTCGGCCTGCACGGGCGGCTGGCGCAGCAGGTCCTGGCAGCGCGAGAAGGTGCCGAAGAGCTGGTCGTCGAGGTCGTTGCGGTCGGTGAGCACGACGAGGGTCGGGTTCTCCATCGCCGGCTCGCGGACGATGCGGCCCGCGTAGAACGCCATGGTCAGGCTCTTGCCCGAGCCCTGGGTGTGCCAGACCACCCCCACGCGCCGGTCGCCGGGTTTGCCGCCGGGCTTGCGCCCTGCCTCGTAGCGCCCGGTCCCCTCGGCCACCCGATCTCCACGGGCC
>DATMAZ010000038.1:0-9939 GCA_035559675.1 Candidatus Limnocylindria bacterium | reverse complement strand
GGTGGCTTCGCGCGTCCGGCAGGCGACGCGCCCCCGCCGCAGGGCTGAGCGCGAATCCGCCGATGGCGCGGCGCGGCGTCCTCCGTTCGTCGTGCTGGGTTGCGCGCCGCCCACCCCGGGAGTAAGGGAGCTTCTGCCGGGAGTGGTTGGGCTTCTGCGAGGTGGACGATGGGCGTGATGCGGGGTTTCAGTGAAGCGACGGAGCGCGTATTGCCGCAGCTGGCCGGCCGGCTCTTGTCCGTCCCTGTCGTGACGGCCTTCGTGGCGTTGGGCGCCGTGGTGATCGTCGGCCGCAGCCTAAAGGGCGCCTGGTCGTTGTTGCGGCCGGAGCCGCGCGAGGTGACGCCGCCGTCGGTGCCGGTGACGTATCGGGAGCACCGCGCAGCCTAGATAGATCGCGACCCGCACGCGCGCGGCGCGTGCGCAGCCAGGTGGGGGGAGGAGTTGGATGGGAGTGGGGCTCGAGCGCAGGGGAACCGCGTCACCGGCGCGTAGGAGTCCCGTTCCGGGGTTTCCGGCGCGCCTGCGCTCCGCGCTGACGATTCGCGGCTGGACAAAACCGCCCGAGCCGCGCGTCCGCTTCGGACAGCCGATCCTGCCCGGCGTGGCGACCATCGGCCCCGCCGATGCGCCGCTCGCCCGGGACTTCATCGCTGAAGCGACCGCCGTGCGCGACGGGCGCTTCACCCATGTCGGCCACGAGATCGGCATGCGGGGCGCGATCGAGTGGTTTCCGCGCGGGGCGAGCGAGGCCTGGGTCACGGCGCACCACCGGCTCGATCCGCTGCTCGCGCTCGGCGTGGCAGCGCTGGTCGCCGCCGAGGCGAGCGAGCGCCGCGCTTGGTACGACACCGCCTCGCGCTTCGTCGGCAGCTGGATCGAGCGAGTGCGCAGCTACAGCGGGCCCGCCTGGGGGCTCGAAACGCTCGGGCATCGCATCGCCAACCTGCTGCACCTGCATCAGCTCTTCGCCGCCGAGCTGCGCGACGACGGCGAGTTCCGGCGCCGGCTGCTCACCAGCATCTACGGGCAGACGGAATACCTGGCGACGGCGGTGACCAAGGCCGCCGGCAGCCCGGCGCTGGTGACCGCCGCGCGGGCGCTGGTGCTGGCCGGGCGCTTCTTCGACGGGCTCGAGGCACGCGGCTGGGTGGAGCAGGGTACGGCGCTCATCTGGGAGCAGCTGCGCGAGCAGGTGAACGAGGACGGCGGCGACGCGCGCCGCAGCCCGCTGCGGCAGCGGGGCGCGCTCGCGGAGTACCTCGAGGTCCTCGCCGTGATGAAGGCGAGCAACGACGAGATCCCGGCGTGGGCGCGCAAGCGCGTGCGCGGCATGGCGGATTTCGTGGTGCGCGTCTCGCATCCGAACGGCCAGCCCGCGCTGTTCGACGAGACGCCGCCGCCCGGTCTCCGCTCGCGCGAGGAGCTGCTCGCGCTGGCCGCTGGCGTGCTGGGCGAGCCGCAGTGGGCGCTCGCCAGCGATCTACGCGCCATCTGGCCGCGGCTGTTGCAGGGACCGAGCAATCTCCGCGTGCAGCAAGTCGACGAGGCCACCGCGGGTGACTTCGGCGAGTCGCGGGCGCTGCGGCGGACGGGCTTCTACGTGCTGGCCGGCACGCCGGGCGACGCCATGATCCTCGACGGCGCGACCCAGCCGGGCTCGCGCGGGCACGGCGCCTACGAGCTGTCGGTGGGCGGCGTGCCGATCATCGTCGGCGGCGGCTTCACGGACCGGGAGCCGTGGCAGGCGGCGTACTTCCGCAGCCCGTTCGCGCAGAACGTGCTCGCCGAGAAGGCCGGCGGCACGGCCAGCGCGCTCGCCGCGTCGGTCGAGGGCACTACGCACTGGATGATGCGCGACGGCCTGGTGTCGTTCCTCGCCACCTGGGGCGAGCGGCGCCGCCTGGTGCTCTGTCTCCCGGGGCGCTTCTGGCTGGTGATCGACCAGGTGAACGGCACCGGCCCCTGGGCGGGCGAATCGTTGCTCCATCTCGATCCGGCCTGCCGCGTGGAAGCCGTGTGCAACGGCCGCCCCGTGCTCATGGTCTCCCGCCCGCCGGCGGCCCGCTGCGCCCTGGCGTTCGCCGGCGGCACGGACGTGCGGCTCGTGGGCGGGGTCGTCGCACCCCGCGTGCAGGGCTGGGTGGCCCGCACGCCGGGTCGCATCGAGCCCGCGCACGTGATCGTGCTCCCGGTTGCCGGCACGCGCCCGCTGGTGGCGGGCTACGCCATCGTGCCGCGAGGCACGCCCGAGGTGGCGCTCGGCATCGACGCCGAGTCGCTCGAGCTGCGCGCGTGGCTGCGCATCGGCCGCACCGAGTATCACCTGCGCGTGCTGCAGGACGAGATCGAGCTGCGCTCGGGCGTGGCCTAGGCGCGTGCTACGCGAGCGCGCCGGAGGTCACCAGCGCGGTGATCCGGTCGTCGTCGTAGCCGAGGATCTCGCGGAGCACGTAGTCGTTGTCGGCGCCGTAGGTGGGGGCGGGGCCGCGGATCTCGGCCGGCGTGCGAGAGAGGACGAAGCGGGAGCCCTCGACCGTGGTGGCGCCGTGGATCGGGTGGGCAATGCGGTGGAAGTGGCTGCGCGCCAGGAGCTGCGGGTCGCGGACGAGGTCGGGGCTGTTCTGGACGGCGTAGGCAGGCACGCCGCGACGCTGGAGGTCGAGCGCGATCTCGTGGCGGTCCCGCGTGCTCGTCCACGCGGCGATGAGCGCGTCGAGCGCCTCCTCGTGCGCGCGGCGCGCGGCCGCCGTGGCGTAGCGCGGATCGTGGGCCAGCTCGGGCCGGCCGAGCGCGGCACAGAGTGCGTGCCAGTGCGCGTCGGTCTCCACCGCGATGGCGACCCACTGATCGGTGCCGGCGGCGGGATAGACGCCGTGCGGGACGGCGTCGCGGTCGCGGTTGCCGCAGCGCTCCGCGATGCGGCCGTTCACCACGTAGTCGAGAAGCGCGGGCGCGAGGAAGTGGAGCGCGCACTCGGCCTGCGAGCAGTCGATGTACTGGCCCTCGCCGGTTTGCCGCCGGTGCTCGAGCGCGGCGAGGACGGCGAGCGCGACGAAGCGTGGGGAGACGTAGTCGGTGTACGCGCTGAACGGGCCGGCGGGCGCGCGGTCCGGCCAGCCCCCGAGGTTGGAGAACCCGGAGATGGCGGCGGCGAGGTTGCCGTAGCCGGCAAAGCCGGCGCGCGGGCCCGTCTGCCCCATGAGGCAGGCGCTCAGCATGACGAGGCGCGGATTGACGCGGCGGAGCGTTTCGTAGTCGAGGCCGAGCGCCCGCATGCGGCCCGGCGCGAACGACTCGGTGACCACGTCGGCCCAGCGCACGAGGTCGAGGACGGTCTCGCGGCCGACCGGCGTGCGGACATCGAGCGTCAGCATGCGCTTGCCGGCGTTGAGGTTCTGAAAAATGGCCGAGTTCTCGATGCCCGGCTGGGCGCCGTGGAACGGCGCCAGCGTGCGGGCCGTGTCGACGTAGCGCGTGGACTCGAGGCGCACGATCTGCGCCCCGTAGTCCGCGAGCATCCGGGTGGCCGCTGGCCCCGCCATGACCCACATGAAATCCAGGATGCGCACGTCGGCGAGCGCGGCCTCCGGTGGCTCGGTGGCGGTGCGCGCGGCCGGCACGGCCGGCGCTGGCCGTGCCGGCTCGGCCAGCACCTCGACCGTGTGCTCGCCCACCCGCGGCGCGCGGCGATGGTAGCGGATCGGGCTCGCGCCGAAGCGGGCGAACGCGCCCGGATAGCGCACGCTGCCGCCGTGTTCCGGGTGCGGCAGGTCCTGCCAGTAGTCCCGGGCCGCGAGCTGCGGGCTCGCGAGCACCTCGTCGATGGTCGTCACCGGCGCGATCAGCAGCTCGCGCGCCAGGGCGGCCTCGAGCAGCTCCGCCTTGGTCTTCGTGCGCGTGAACGCCGCCACGGTCGCCTTCACGTGCTCGAACTCGGCAAGCGGCTCGGCGCCCGAGAGCAGGAGATCGGCGTAGCCGAGCCAATCCTTGTCGCGCGTGGCCGCGTCGCAGCCGCCTTCCTCGTAGATCCACTCCATCAGCCGGCGCGTAAACGGCCCGATCGCCGAGCCGAAGAGCAAGGTGATCGCGACGTGGCCGTCGCGCGCCGGAAAGAGGAGCTGCAGGCGCAACGGGCCGTTCACCAGTCCGCCTGCGGCCCGCTGGACGGGCGGGTGCCCGACGGCGTCACAGAGGATGTAGGACTGCGTCGCCAGCGCCACCGCCTGCTGCGCCGACACGTCGACGTGCTGCCCGCGGCCGGTGCGCTGGCGCTCGTGGTGCGCGATCAACGCGCCGACCGCGGCGTCGGCCGAGGCGTGCAGGAACGCTTGCGCGATCGGCAGGCGCACGGGCGGCCGGTCGGCGTCGCCGGTGAGCACGAGCGGCCCGCCGGCCGCCCAGACCACCAGGTCCGACGCCGCCCAGCCGGCGCGCGGGCCGCGCTGGCCGAACGGCGTGATCGACACGTAGACGAGCGCGGGATTGACCGCGGCGAGATCGGGATATGCCAGGCGCTGCGCAGCGCGCACGCCCGGCGGCGCCGACTCGATCAGGAAGTGCGCCGTGCGCGCGAGCTCGAGCAGCCGCTCGCGGCCGGCGGGCGAGGCGACGTCGAGGGTGACGCTGCGCTTGTTGCGCGCGTACGCCCACCAGACGAGCGAGCGGTCCGGATGCGGCACGTCGCCGGCGAACGGTCCGAGCCGGCGCGCCGGCGAGCCGCCGGGCGGCTCGATCTGCAGCACGTCCGCGCCGAGGTCGGCCAGGATCTGGCCGCAGAGCAGCCCGCGCTCGTCGGTGAGGTCGAGGACCCGGTACGGCTCGAGCATGCGCGGGCGAGGACGCGCGGCTCAGCCGCGGCTCTCGGCGGCCGCCCGGAACTCCTCGACGGAGTCCTTGAGCGCCTTCTTCTCGAAAACGCTGCGGAGAAAGCCGGGGATCCAGAACCCGAGATCAATGGCCTGCGTGCAGGTGGCGGTGCAGCCGGTGCGCGTCGGGACGAACTCGTACGAGCCCTCGACGCCCGCCACGTCACCCTCGACGAGCTGCCACTGCCCGCCGTGCGGCGGATCCCACGTGTAGGCGAGCGTGTAGCGGATGGTCTTGATCGGCGTGTCGAGCACGAAGGCCACGTGGTGCGGCAGCCCGTCGGGATGCCGCGTGAGCACCGTGCACTCGCGCACCGGCGACGACCAGTCGGGGTACGCCTCGAAGTCCGTCAGCACCGCGAAGCACGCTTCCACGCCGGCGGAGACGTGGGTGCTGTAGGACTCCCGGTAGTCGCTCACGGCTCGTCCCTGTAACGAGGCGATGCGCGGCTCGTCAAGGCCAGCATCGTGGTTGTGGGGCGCACCGCGATTCCGTATGCTCCATCGAACATGGCCGTCCAAACCGTCGAATGGCGCAACGGCACCGTCGTCATGCTCGATCAGCGCTTGCTGCCGACGCGCGAGGTCTACCGCGTCTATCGCAGCGCGCGCGAAGTGGCCGACGCGATTCGCACGATGGTGGTGCGCGGCGCGCCCGCGATCGGGGTGGCCGCGGCGATGGGCATCGCGCTCGGTGCGCGCCGGCTGCGCCCGGGCGCGCACGCCGCGGGCTTCGAGCGCCTGTGCAAGATGTTCGCGGCCACGCGGCCGACCGCGGTGAATCTCTTCTGGGCGATCGAGCGCATGCGGCGGGTCTATCAGGCCAATCGCCGCCGGCCGCTCGACACGATCGCGGGGCTCCTCGAGCGCGAGGCCCTCGCGGTCCACGGCGAGGACGTGCGCGCCAACGAGGCGCTCGGCCGCCACGGCGCGGCGCTGCTGCCGAACGGCGTGACGGTGCTCACCCACTGCAACGCCGGGGCGCTCGCCACGGCGGGCTACGGCACGGCGCTCGGCGTCGTGCGGGCGGCGCGCGAGGCGGGCAAACGCGTGCACGTCTACGCGTGCGAGACCCGGCCGTTCCTGCAGGGCGCACGGCTCACGGCCTGGGAGCTCATGCGCGATCGCATCCCGGTGACCCTCATCACCGACAACATGGCCGCGCACTTCATGGCGCGCGGCGTGATCGACTGCGTGGTGGTAGGCGCCGACCGCATCGCGGCCAACGGTGACACGGCCAACAAGATCGGCACGTACATGCACGCCGTGGTGGCCGCGCGCCACGGCATCCCGTTCTACGTGGCGGCGCCGACGACCACGATCGACCTCGAGTGTCCGGACGGCAGCCGCATCCCCATCGAGGAGCGGAGCTCCGACGAGGTCACGCACGTCGCCGGGCAGCGGATTGCGCCGTCGGGCGTGAAGGTGGCGAACCCGGCCTTCGACGTGACGCCCGCGGAGCTGGTGACCGCCATCGTGACCGAGACGGGCGTCGCCACGCGTCCCTACCGGCAGGAGCTGCGGCGGCTCGTCGCCCGCCAGGAGCCGCAGCGGGCCAGCGGCGCTACGGCCAGGGCGCGCAAACGCTCGGTGCCGGCGATTTCGGCTGGCCGATGAACTTGCCGGTCCGCTCGTAGTGGGTGCTCGCCGGCGAATTGCCGGCCGGGCTTGTGTTTCGCCGAACCCGCGCATGCATCCGCCGTCGACGCGCACGGCGCTGCGAGGCTTGCGTCGGCTACGAGGCGGCGCGCGCAAGCCGCCGCGCCAGCGCCGCGTGTGCCGGCCAGCCGAGCCGGGCGGTGGGCCGGGCCACGCCCCGGTGGCGCAGCGCATTGATGCGCGAGAGCGAGGCGGCCACCGCTCTCGGGTCGAGCCTGCCGCGGTCGATGGCGCTCGCCACGGCGTCGATGCCGCGACGGGCGAGGTCGGTCGACGCGCAGACGAGCAGCATGTCGCAGCCCGCCTGCAGGGCCTCCACGGCTACGCGCTCGATCGGCCGCCGCGAGACGGCGTGCATCTCCAGGTCGTCCGAGAAGAGCACGCCGCGAAAGCCGAGCCGCTGGCGGAGCAGGCCGTGGCAGATTGCGCGGGAAAGCGTGGCCGGCCGGCGCGGATCCAGCGCCGGATAGACCACGTGGGCCGTCATGAGGGTCGGGATGCGCGCGGCGACGGCGCGCCGAAACGGCACGAGATCGAGGGCCTCGAGCTCCCGCCGGCTGCGGGCGAGCCGGGGCCGCACGCGGTGGGAGTCGCCCGCGGTGCCGCCGTGGCCGGGGAAGTGCTTGCCGCAGGCGACCACCCCGGCGTCCGCCAGGCCCCGGGCCAGGGCGAGCGCGTTGCGGGCGGCAGCCGCCGGGGTCATCCCGAAGGCCCGGTCCCCGATCACCCGGTTGCGCGGGTTCGTCCAGACGTCCAGCACGGGCGCGAAGTCGAGGTCGATCCCCACCGCGGCCAGCTCCCGCCCCATGGCCCGCCCGACCCGTCGCGCCGCCGCCGGACCGCTGGCGGCGACCACCAGCGCGGGGGGGAAGTGGGTGAACGGGCGGGGCAGGCGATGGACCCGCCCGCCCTCGTGGTCGATTCCCACCAGCGGCGTGACGCCGGCGCCGATGCCCTTCACCTCGGCGACCAGCCGCCGGAGCTGCGTCGCAGAGGTCACGTTTCGCTTGAAGAGAATGACGCCACCGGGGGTGTATTCGCCAAGAAAATCACGGGTTTCCGCGTCGAGCGTCGGTCCCGGAAGCCCCACCATGAACAGCTGCCCCGCCGTCCGCCGCAACACCGCAGTCGTCATGTCGGAACCCATATAGACACAATGCGTCGGATGGTGTTAAGGGGCGCGAGACCAAGGCGCAGAGAAGGGATGACGTCGGAGTCGGGGGCGCGGTACATCGCAGTCGAAGGCCCAATTGGCGTTGGCAAAACGGCACTCGCGCGGCGGCTCGCCACCGAGTTCGGTTCGGAGCTGATTCTAGAAGGAGTCGACGACAACCAGTTTCTCGGGAAGTTCTACGAGGACCCGGTCCGCTATGCTCTCCACGCCCAGCTGTTCTTCCTGCTCGAGCGCTACCGCCAGCAGCAGGCGCTCGACCACCGCGCGCTGGCGCGCTCTGGGGCCGTCGCCGACTACCTGTTCGCCAAGGACGCCATCTTCGCCGGCGTCACCCTCCAGGAAGAGGAGCTGGTGCTCTACCGGCAGGTCTATCAGCTTCTTGACGCGCAGATCCCCAAGCCCGATCTTGTCATCTACCTCGAGGCCCGGCCCGAGGTGCTGCTCGAGCGTATCAAAAAGCGCGGTCGCGAGTTCGAACGGGCGATCGACGCCGATTACCTTGCCAGACTGACGGAGGCCTTTCGGAGCTTCTTCTACGATTATCGTGACGCCCCACTCCTCGTGATCAACTGCTCGGACATCGACTTCGTAGAACACGGAGGCGACCTGGCAGACCTGATCAAGGAGATCCGGGGCATGAAACAGGGGGTACAGCACTACATTCCGCTTGGATCCAGGTGAGACTCCGACCCGAACGGGGCGGGGATTGAACGGACCGAGACGGGCAGACACCGAATCGAGCCAGCCTTCGGGCACGAACAGCGGCCACCACGGCGACGCACCCGCGATCTCGAACGAGACGGGGGACTGCCGAAGCCAGGCGGCACACCCACCCGACGCTCGCACGGATTCGGCCTCCCGGACCTTCGGTCCAGGAGGCCGTTTCATTATGAGCGAGAAAAGGGTGACGGTGCCCGAGATCGGGCGGATGAAGGCCGCGGGTGAGAAGATCACCATGGTCACCGCTTACGACTGGACGTTCGCGCGGCTGCTCGACGAGGCGGGCGTCGAGATGCTCCTGGTCGGTGATTCGCTCGGCATGGTGGTGCAGGGCAATGCGACCACCATCCCGGTGACGCTCGACCAGATGGTCTACCACACGCAGATGGTCTCGCGCGGCGCGCGCCGCGCGCTCGTGGTGGGCGATCTGCCGTTCGGCTCGTATCAGGCGAGCCCCACGCAGGCGGTCGAAAGCTCGATTCGCTTGGTGAAGGAGGGCGGCGCCGCCGCGGTAAAGCTCGAAGGCGGCGTGCGCATGGCGGAGACGATCGAAGCCATCGCCTCGGTCGACATTCCGGTGATGGGGCACGTGGGCCTCACCCCGCAGTCGGTGCACCGCATGGGCGGGCACCGCGTGCAGGGCCGCCGGCGCGGCACGCAGCCCGGCGGGCGTGATCGCGTCATCGAAGACGCCAAGGCCGTCGAGGCGGCCGGCGCCTTCGCGGTGGTGCTGGAGTGCATTCCGCTCGATCTCGCCGCGGAGATCACCGCCGAGCTCGCGATTCCCACGATCGGCATCGGCGCCGGCATGCACTGTGACGGCCAGGTGCTGGTGCTCCACGACCTGGTTGGCCTCTCCGAGAACTGGACGCCGCGTTTTGCCAAGCGTTACGCGGCGCTCGGCCGCGAGGTCGTGCGGGCGGCGGCGGCATACGTCGCCGAAGTGAAGGGCGAACAGTTCCCATCGGAGGCTCAGGCCTTCGCCCCCGACAAGGCGGCCACGGGGAGCGCCGCGTAGATGCAGACGCTCACCGAGCCCCGGGCCATGCAGGCATGGGCCCTCGCCGAGCGGGCGGTAGGCCGCCGCGTGGCGCTCGTGCCCACCATGGGCGCCCTGCACGAGGGCCATCTGGCCCTCGTCGCCGAGGCCCGGCGGCGGGCCGAGCGGGTCGTCGTGTCGATCTTCGTGAACCCGATCCAGTTCAACCGGCGGGACGACTTCGAGAAGTATCCCCGCGACCTCGCAACCGACTCGGCGCTCTGCGAGGCCGCGGGCGTGGACGCGATCTACGCGCCGCATCCGGCGGCGATGTATCCCGAGGGGTTCCAGACGGGCGTTGAGGTAGGGCGCCTCGCCGAGCCGCTCTGCGGGGCCAACCGACCCGGCCACTTCCGCGGCGTCACGACGGTGGTCACCAAGCTCTTCCACGCCGTGCAGCCCGACGTGGCGGTGTTCGGCGAGAAGGACTTCCAGCAGCTCGCCATCGTGCGGCGCATGACCGCGGATCTCGACTTCGG
>DATMAZ010000037.1:0-15145 GCA_035559675.1 Candidatus Limnocylindria bacterium | reverse complement strand
GCCGGCACCGCCGCCGCGCGCCGCGCGCCGCCGCGTACACCGAGCACGAGCGCCACGGCGCCGAGCGCCAGCAACACCAGCGACGCCGCGACCCAGGTTCCCGGCGCGCCGAGCAGCGGCAGGAGCCCGAAGCCGCCGGCGAGCGAGCCCACGATGCTGCCGCCGGTGTTCCACGCGTACGCCAGGCCGACGTGGCGGCCGACGTCCGTCCGGCCGCGGCCGAGCAGCCCGATCAGCAGCGGAAACTGGTAGCCCGCGACGATCGCCGGGGGCAGCACGACGACGCTCGTGACGACCGCCCAGCCCGCCACCAGTCCGGCGAAGCCGAAGGCCTCGAACGGACGAAGCAGCGCCGCGAGCAGCGCGATGCGGTCGCCGAGCGCGTACGGAACGGCGACCGCCAATGCCTCGCCGGCACAGGTAGCCGCAAAGGCCGCCAGCGTGGCATGGCGCGCCGAGCCGGCGATCGCGTAGGCGGCGCCCCCCACACCGATCCCGAAGAGCGCGATCGCCAGGACGAGGCCGAACGTGAAGGACGAGCCGCCGAGGATCGGCCCGAGCATGCGGTACCAGACGATCTCGAGGAGAAAGAACACGAAGCCGACCACCGCCGCCGCGACGAGCACGAATGGCGCCGGGGCGTTGCCGTGCTCTGCGTGCGCCTCCGGCACGTCGTCCGGCGGCAACGACTCGACGTCACGCGCGAGGCTGCGGGCGGCAAGCGCCACCAGCGCGTTTGCCAGGCACGCGGTCCAGAGCATGGTCCGCGTGCCGAGGATCTCGAGCAGCAGGAAGGTTGCCAGCAGCGCGCCGGTTACGGCGCCGAGCGTGTTGACTCCGTAGAGCACCGCCAGCCGGCGTCGCCGCGGATCGTGTTCACCCGCGCCCGCGCGCGCGGCGGCCGGCAACGTACCGCCCATGAGCAGCGTCGGCACGCCGAGGACCAGCGCCGCCAGCACGAGCCGCAAAACGGTAGCGGCTCCGAGTCCGAGCGAGACCGAGCCCCCGACGGCGACGTAGGCCGCGCGCACGAGCACGAGCGCGAGCGGCGTGGCCGCAGCCGTAGCCGCCACAGCGAGCTCCAGCGTGGCATAGAGCGCAAGCGGGCGGGGATGGCGGTCGGCGCGTCTGCCGAGCAAATAGCCTCCCGCCCCGAGGCCACCCATGAAGATGGCCAGCACCGCCGCCGACGCGGGCGTGGAGGCCCCGAACACGAGCCGCATCTCGCGCAGCCACGCCACCTGGTAGATGAGCGCGCAGGCGCCCGAGCCAAATAACAGGGCGGCGATGCGCCAGAGCGGGATGCCGGGGTGCGGCGCGGCGAGGCCGCTCGCCTCGAGGCGAATCTCCTCGGCGCGGCCGTCGGCCGCGGCAGGTGCGCGTCGTGCCATCTGCCAGACCCCTCTCTCGGAGAGTCTCGGCCGGGCGGGTCGGAATCTTGAACCGGGCCCCCCGGCGTGTAAGGGGCGAGCGGGCATGGGGCGCCGGCTCGCCGCTCGCACGGTCGCGATCTTGGCGCTCGGCTGCTCGCTCGCGATGTCCAAACCGTCGCCTGCCGGCGCCCCGGCGCCCATCACGCTCGGTCCCGGCGACCGCGTGCTCGTGCTGGCTCCCCACCCCGACGACGAGTCGCTCGGCTGTGGAGGCGTGCTGCACGCCGCCGCGCGCGCCGGCATCCCGGCGCACGTCGTCTTCCTCACCAACGGCGACGCCAACGAGCTGTCATTCCTCGTCTGGGAGCGCCGTCCCGTGCTGACTCCGGCGGGAACGCTCGCCATGGGACGGCGACGCGCCGAGGAGGCCCGAGCGGCGGCGCGGGCGCTCGGGCTGCCGGACAGCGCCACGATCTTCCTCGGCTACCCGGACGCCGGCACCATGGCCATGTGGACCGGCGCCTGGGGCGCGCGTCCGCCGCACGAGAGCCTGCTCACGCGCGCCACGGCCGTCCCGTACGAGACGGCGCTCCGCCCGGGCGCACCCTACAAGCCGGAGAGCGTCGTGCAGGACCTGCAGACGGTGCTGCGCCGCGTGCGCCCGACACGGCTCTTCGTGTCGCATCCGGACGACGCGCATCCGGACCACCGAGCCTGGTACCTCTACGCGATGGCGGCGCTCTGGGAGACGCCCGATGTGCCGCCACCGGCGGTCCATACCTATCTGGTGCACCACCCGCACTGGCCGGCTCCCGCCGCGGACCCGCGCCACGCGCCGCTCGATCCGCCCGCCGATCTCGCCAGCCGGAGCGTGTGGCGGCACCACCCGCTCACGCCGGCCGATCAGGACGCCAAGCACGCGGCGCTCGAGGCCCACGCCACGCAGATCGCCTACAGCCGGAGCTTCCTGCTGCGCTTCGTGCGCGCCGACGAGCCGTTCGCCGAGTCGGCCCCGCTGCGGCTCGAGCGGCCGGACGCCGCGGCAGACCTCACCGGGCGCGTTGCGCCCGAATCACCCGACCCGCGCGTCGAGGCCACACAAGCCGCCCGCGACGCGTTCGTCGGCGTCGCCTGGCGACGCCTCGAACGCCGCGGCGATGCGCTCACCGCGACCCTCGAGCTGTCGCGCCGGCTGCTCCCCGGCACCCGCGCCGTCCTCTACTTCTTCGGCGCGCGTCCCGACCACCCCTTCGCCCAGATGCCGAAGCTGCGGGTCACCGTGACGGCGCTCGGTCATCGGGTGAGCGATCAGGACGCCGCGCTCACCGCGAAGGACGTGGTCGTCGAGCGGAAAGGGCGTCAGCTCGCCGTCATTGTGCCGCTCGCCCGCCTGGACGCACCGCGGCGCGTGCTCGTCGGCGCCGAGACCGTCGTCGCCGAAGTGGTGGTGCACCCGGCCGGCTGGCGCACGATCGAGCTCGGCGCGTGGTCGCGCAACCGTTGACTGCTAGCCGGCATTCTGGCACGCACCTGCCATCCGTTTCGGGGGGGAGGGACCATGATGCGATCACGGACTGCGCTGCTCATGGCTCTGGCGGTCGCATCCGCCGGCTGCGCCGGATCGACGGCCACCACGCCGCCGCCCATGCCACCCGTAGCGAGCGGCCCCGAAACCCCCGAGTCGCACGCCGACAAGCCGAACCGCGTGGTCACCATCACCGCCACGCGGCTCGTGCCCCAGGAGCTGCACATGGGGACGGGCGACGTGCTCGCCTTTCACAACCTTTCGATGAAGACGGTCGAGCTGACGTTCGTCTCGCCCAAGCGCGTCGGCGAGTACACCACCTGCACGCAGGTGCAGCGCGTCTCGCCGACCGAGGCGACGGCGCGCGGCGCGGTCTTCCAGCGCTCGGGTGACGAGGTCACGGCGACGCTCTTGCCCGGCACCTTCGTCGGTATCTGCAGTCTCAAGCCCGGCGTCTACGTCTACACGGCGCACGTCGAGTTCGAAACCTCTGTCCAAGACGAAAGCCCCCTCGGCATGAAGGGCACCATCGTCGTCGAATAGCGCGAATTCGACACGTCTTGCGCCATCCGGCACCTTGTAGGAGAAGGACGTCGAGAATTCGTTGGGGCCCGCCGGGACGACTGGGCTCGGGCCGGAAGGAGAGAGAATGATGATGGTTCGACGTTCGAGTGGGCTGGCGCTGGCTCTCGTGCTGTGCAGCACCCTGGCGATTGGCTGTGGCGGCAAGGCCAAGCAGGCCGCCGACCGCGCCGAGGCGGCGGCGAGTCGTGCCGAGGCGGCGGCGAGCCGCGTGGAGTCCGCAGCCGGACGCGTCGAGGCGGCAGCCGCACGCGCCGAGGCCGCGGCCGACAAGGCCGAGGCCATGATGGGCCGCCGCTACCGGAAGTAGGTTCTTCGCGCGCCGTCGGGCGCGCGTACGACCGGCCGGCCCGGCCGAGCGCACCGGGTGCGCTCGGCCGGGAGGCCGACGTCTGCTAGCATGGCGGCGTGGGCAACGTGCTCGGGCAGCTCTTCCGCGTCGCCACCTGGGGCGAATCGCACGGCCCGGGCATCGGCGCCGTGATCGACGGCTGCCCCGCCCGGCTTCCGCTCACCGAGGCCGACATCCAGGCCGACCTCGACCGACGTGCGCCGGGTCAGAGCGCGCTCACGACCCAGCGCAAGGAGTCCGACACGGTCCGTATCCTCTCGGGCGTCTTCGAGGGGAAGACGCTCGGCACGCCGATCGGGCTGTACGTCGACAACGAGGACGCGCGCTCGAAAGATTACGCCGAGATGCAGGCGAAGTTCCGGCCGAGCCACGCCGACTACACCTACGTCGCCAAGTACGGCATCCGCGACTGGCGGGGCGGCGGCCGCACGAGCGCGCGGGAAACCGCGGCACGCGTGGCGGCCGGCGCCGTGGCGCGCGTGCTGCTCCGCGAGCGCTGGGGCGTCGAGATTGTCGCCTGGGTCTCGAAGGTCGGCCGCCTCGCCGCCGAGTGCGACGTCGAGCGCGTGACGCGCGCCGAGGTCGACCGCACGCCGGTGCGCTGTCCGGACGCCGCGGTGGCCGAACGGATGATCGCGGCGATCGAAGCGGTGCGCAAGGACGGCAACTCGCTCGGCGGCGCCGTCACGTGTGCCGTGCGCGGCTGCCCTCCCGGCTGGGGCGAGCCGGTGTTCGACCGCCTGGAGGCCGATCTCGCGAAGGCCATGCTCAGCCTGCCGGCCAGCAAGGGCTTCGAGATCGGGTCCGGCTTCGCCGGCACGGATCTCACCGGCCGCGAGCACAACGACGAGTTCTACATGGAGGGCGACCGCGTGCGCACCCGAACCAACCGCTCGGGGGGCGTGCAGGGCGGCATCACCAACGGCGAGACGGTCTACTTCCGGGTGGGCTTCAAGCCCACCGCCACCATCATGACCGAGCAGCGAACGGTCTCGGAGGCCGGCGAAGAGACCACCATCTCCGGCCGCGGGCGCCACGACCCCTGCGTGCTCCCGCGCGCCGTCCCGATGGTGGAGGCGATGGCGGCGCTCATACTGGCCGACCACGCGCTCCGGCAGGCGGCCATCGCGCCGCGCTGACCGTCAGAACCGCCTGAGCAGCCGCGCGATCAGCGCATCGTCAATCGGCGTGTAGCGCTTGAGCGCCGAGTACGCGGCGACCGCCCAGCGGTCGAGGTGAATCGCGAGCCGCCGCGGCAGCGAATCGCCGGGACGCGGAACGTACTTCGTCGGCCGCAGCTTGAGCGCACGCCCCTCGTCGCGGAAGTAGTAGATCGCGATCGACTTGCGCACGCGGCCCGACGGACACCGCACCGGCACCACCCCGTGGTAGGTCGTCGCCGAGACGGGGAAGATCACGCAGCGGTTGAACCCCGGCTCGATGCGCTGCACGCAGCGGCGCATGTCGGCGCTCCACAGCTCGAGCTGCCCGCCCCACGCCGGCTGCCAGCCGCGGTTCAAGAACAGCAGCAGGTTCACGCGCCGGCTCCAGGTGCGATGCGTGGCATGCGAGAGGTGGTCGGCGTGGACGTTGAGATACCCGCCGTCCTCGGTGACGTGCAGGCCGGAGCCGTCGAGCGAGGGGTCGGCCACGAGCCCGCTCTCGCCGGTGAGCGCCTCCAGCGCCTGCCGAAACTCCGCGCTCTGGAGGGTCTCGATGACCGCGCGCGTGGCGGGCCCGAAGCTCTCGAGCACGCTCGCCACCGCCTTGCGCTCGTTCACGTGGTGGTACGCCTTCCAGGCCACACCGGGGCGGGCGAATTCGGCGGCGACGCGGTCGGCGAGATCGGGCTCGAGGAAGCCGTCGAGGACGACGTGCGGAAACGGCTCGGCGGCGCGGAAGACGGCGCGGTCGACGCGGGCGAGCGCCAGCAGAGGACCGGAGACCGTCATGGCGTCGGGCAGCGCAGCACGCGCAGCGGCGGGGTGTCAATCGCGGGCGGCGCCGCCGCGCTCGAGCTCGGCGAGCGCCGCGAGCGCCGGCTCCCAGCCCGGCGCGAGCCGGAGCGCGTGCTCCAGCGCCTCGATCGCCTCCGCCCGCTGCCCCGTGCCCGAGAGCGCGGCGGCCAGGTTGAACCACAGCATGGGCTCGTTCGGTGCCAGCGCGAGCGCGGCCCGATACGCCGCGATCGCCTCGGCCGAGCGGCCGCGGCGCTCGAGCACGATCGCCAGGTTGGCGCGCGCCGACGGCGAAGCGGGATCGAGACGGACCGCCTCCCGCAGCGCCGCCTCCGCTTCCTCGAGCCGGTCGGCGGCCGCCAGCGCGTTGCCGAGGTTGTTGTAGGCGTTGAAGTAGGTCGGCCACTCGGCGATCGCCCGCTCGTAGGACGCAATCGCGTCGGCGATGCGTCCCTGCTCCGCGGCCACCACACCGAGGTTGTAGTGCGCGCGCGCGTCGTGCGGGTCGAGCCGGCTGGCCGTCTCGAACGCCGCGCGCGCACCGTCCACGTCGCCCCCCTGGATGCGAGCGCGGCCGAACGTGATCCACGCCTCGGCGGATCCCGGGGCGCGCGCCACGGCCCGCTCGGCGTGCGGGCGGGCCTCGTCGAGGCGTCCCAGCTCGAGCAGCGCGGCCGCCAGGTTGGTCTCCGCGGTGGGGTTGTCGCCCGTCACCGCGAGCGCGTGCCGGAACAGCGTCACCGAGTCCTGCCACACCGCGAGCTGTCGAAGCGTGCCGGCGCTCGCCGCCGCGACCGCGAGCGCGCCCACCGCCACGCCGGCGCGCGCGCCGAGCCGCTCGCCGAGCCACCAGACCGCGGCGACGAAGAGACCGACCTGCGGCAGATAGGTGAAGCGGTCGGCGAGCGCTTGCTGGCCCACCTTGACGAGACCGATCACCGGCACGAGCGTGCCGAGAAACCAGAGCCAGCCTACCGCCGGCGCCGGCGCGCGCAGCGCCGGACGCAGCGCGAGAGCGCTCACGCCGCCGAGCACGGCGAGCGACCCTATCACCTCCGGCGCACCTATGGGACGCAGGGGATAGAGCACGGCCAGGTTCACCGGCCAGACCGTCATCCAGAGATACGTCGCATACGCGACGGCCGCGCCGGCTAGCCGCTGCAGCAGGCCGAGGGACTCGAGCGGCACCACCGCCCCACCCTCCCGCTGCGCCACGAACGTCACCACGCTGCCGGCCGCCGAAAGCACGAGCAGCGGCAGCTTCTCGGTCACGAGACGCGCGCCGAGCGGCCGGCAAAGCGGCCAGGCGTCCAGGAGCAGCAGCACGAACGGCAGCGTCACCACCATGGGCTTCGCCAGGAGCCCGCACGCGAACCCGAGAAGCACGGCGCCGTACCGCACCGCGCTCGGGCGCCGCACCCAGGCGCCGTAGGCGAGCAACGTGGCCATCCACCAGAACGCTGCCAGCACGTCCTTGCGCTCCGCGACCCACGCCACCGACTCGACGCGCAGCGGATGCGCCCCGAACAGCGCCGCCACCAGGAGGCTGCGGCCGACCGCGCCGGTCCAGCCGGCGAACACGAGGTAGCAGAGTGCCGTGGCGGCGGCGTGCAGCAGCACGCTGGTGAGATGATGCCCCCAGGCCGCGTCCCCGTAGAGCGTCGCGTCGAGCATGTGGGAGAGCCAGGTGAGCGGGTGCCAGTTGGCGGCATGGAAGGTCGTGAACGCCCAGCGCACGCCGTCGGCCGACAAACCGGCGCGCACCACGGGATTGTCGGTGACGTACTCGGGATCGTCGTAGAGGACGAAGTCGGCGTCGAGCGCGGGAGAGAAGAGTGCCGCGGTGCCAAGGGCGAGGAGCGCGGCGATCCCGAGGTCGCGCCTCCGCCCCATGCGCCGTCGCGTACCGAAGGCGGCCACCGGCGTCAACGATCGCCGGGGTGGACTCGCGCGCCCGGAGTTTGGATGATGGGCGCCCGATGCAGGACCGGTTGATCTTCTTGATCGGCGCGCCGCGCTCGGGGACGACGCTGCTCGCGCGCATGCTGTCGGCGCACTCGCAGATCCACGGGCGTGCCGAGCCGCATCTCATCACGCCCATCGCGCACCTCGGCTACTTCGGCAACGTGCAGAAGGCGCCCTACGATCCGTTTAACGCCGAGCAGGCCATCAGGGAGATCGTGGCCGAGATCCCGCGCGGCGAGGCCGGCTACCTCGATGCGCTGCGCGCCTACACGGACTCGATCTACGGGCAGCTGATGGAGGCCGCACCCGCGGGCAAGCGGTTCTTCCTCGACAAGACGCCGGCCTACGCGCTGGTGCTGCCGTTTCTCACCAAGCTCTATCCGCGGGCGCGCTACGTGGTCCTGACGCGCCATCCGCTCGCCATCCTCACCTCGTGGGTCGAGTCGTTCTTCGCGGGCGACTATCAGGTGGCGCTGGCGCACAATCCGCTGCTGCAGCGCTACGTGCCCGCGCTCGCCGGCTTCGTGCGCACGCAGCCGGTGCCGCTCGTCTGGGTGAAGTACGAGGAGCTGGTGAAGGAGCCCGAGACGCACTTTCGGCGGGTCTGCGAGTACCTGGGCGTGCCCTTCGAGGAGAAGGCGATCGCCTATGGCGAGAGCGGCGAGGACTTCAAGGGCCTCGGCGATCCGACCGGCGTCGCCAAGCACACGCGGCCCGTCACCTCCTCGGTGTCCAAGTGGGCAGCGGAGATCGCCAACACGCCGGCCACGCTCGAGGTCGTGACGCGCGTGCTCGACGAGCTAAATCCGGCCGACCTGGAGACGCTCGGCTATCCGCGCGAGAAGATCCTGGCGCAGCTCGCCGCCGCTCGCGGCGCCCCCGTAGCGGCCAAGTCCAAGGGCCCGCTGCGCTACCGTCTGGAGCGCCGGCTGTTGGTCGCGCTGCGCCGCAACATCCACCACAATGCGCTCGGTCGCGCCGCCAAGCGTCTGCGGTTCGCACTCGACGTACTGCTGCGCGAGTGAGCCGGGCGGCTCAGCCGATCACCACGCGGAAGCGGAACGGCGACGCGCGCCGCGCCGCCAGCGGTCTCAGCGGCCCGGCGACGATCTCGTTGTCGCCGGGCGAGACGCGCGCCACGTCGGTCTTGGCGCCGCCGCCGATGCGCTCGCCGTTCACGTACGTGCCGTGCAGGCTCCCCCGGTCGCGCACGACCAACCCGTGCTCGCCCGCGTCGATGCTGAAGTGGTTCGGGGATAGGACGTAGGGATCGCGGTCGGGCAGCTCGAGCTCGTTGTAGTGCAGCAACGCCGGTCCGGGCGCCGGGGCGCGGCCGACGCGAAACGGTAGTCGCCGCACCGGCACGCCGTCGGCCGGCAGCACGGCGCGCGTCTCCGTCGTGAGCGGCACGAGGCGCAGCGCCCCCGGGACCTCCACCGGCGGCTCGGGCGGGGCGGCCTCGGAGAGCCGTGCGTTCACCGCGCGCAAGCGCTCGAAGAGCACGCGCAGGATGCGGTGCGAGTTCTCCAGATCGTGCGTGAGCATCTCGGCGAACTCGGCCGCGTTCACCGCGTCGGCCGTCACGTCGTCGAGCGCCCGCGCGGAGGCCGACCGCGGCCGCTCCTCGACGAGCCCCATCTCGCCGAACACGTCGCCCTCGTGGAGTACCGCGAGCCGAAACGGACCGCGCGGCGAGCTCTTCACGATCTCGACGCGTCCCTCGTGCAGCAGGAAGGCCTCGTGGCTGGGGTCCCCCTCGCGGAAGATGAACTCCCCTGCGGTGAACCGCCGGCGTCGCATGGCGCGGGACTGTACCACGGAGCCGGTCCGGACGGTTAGCGCGCTGGACACGTCCCGGACAGCGAGCGTAAGGAGGGACCCATGGCGGGAACCGCTCGGGGGATGGCCGCACTTGGCGTGCTATGTGCGGCCTCGCTGGCGCACGGCGGCGCCTCCGGGCTCCCGGACCTGGTCGGGGTGATCGACCCCGCCTTCAAGCCGACCGTCCAGCGCGGGTACACCGTCGATCCCGGAGACGTGGCCGAGGGGTGTGCCAAGGCGGTCACGGGCAACACGGTCGTCCACTTCGCGCTCTCGACCTTCAACGAAGGCGGCTCCGACCTCGTGCTGGGCGATCCCGGCTGTCCCGACTGCGCGCTCTTTCCCGGGCCGACCTGCACCAACGAGCTCTTCGAGTGCAGCCCGCTCGCCGGGCACGGGCATCCGCACTTCACCAAGTACGCGCTCTACGAGATCGTGACGGCGCCCGACGCGCCGGCGGCGGCGGCCGGCCACAAGCAGAGCTTTTGCATCGAGGACACGCTGTGTCCCGAGGGGAAGACGCCGATCTACGATTGCTTCAATCAGGGGCTGCAGCTCGGCTGCCAGGATCTCTACCCGCCCTTCGCGCTCGGCTGCCAGTACGTCGACGTCACGGACCTGCCCGGCGGGCGCTATCTCCTGCGCACGACGGTGAACTACGAGCAGCTGCTGCCGGAATCGAACTACGACAACAACGTCGATCTCGCACCGGTCGACGTCTGCGAGGGCATCGACGGCCCGCGGGTGCGCATCGGTGTGCGCGGGCGCAAGCCGGGCGCGTGGCGCTGGAAGATCGCCGGACGCACGACGGTGCGCCCGCCGCTCATGACGGCCGATCCGTTCCGTGACGGGGCCTGGGTGCGGCTCGTCGACCTCGGCGGCGACGGACCGATGGACAATCGCACGCTGGTCGCGGTCGAGATCCCCGGGCGCCCCGGCAACCAGCGCTGCAAGCGGGGCGACGGCTGGCGCCGCACGCGGGGCTCGCGGACTTCGGTCTACGCGAACGCGAGCGGCTTCGTCGACGGCGATTGCACCGTGCCCACGCATGGGCTCCGCCGATTCACGGGCGCGCTGCGGGTGCGCACGCGCGACGGCGTGCCGGAGGCCACGGTCGCCTACGTCATCGCGGGGACGTCCGAGGGATCGGTGCCGGCGGGCCGGCTCCGGGTCGAGCTCGGGCTCGGCACCGAGACCGGGCCGTGCTGGACGGCGACGACGGCATGTGACGGGCAGAGCCGGGCATGCACCGGCGAACCGGCTGCCGAGGCCTTTCGCGAGTAAATTGCGCCAGCTCGCGCGTCTGGCTTCCGCGCCGGCCGGCGTGCTTTAGGAGGCCGCCATGGAGCTCACCATGCCCCTCGAAGAAGCGATGCGGACGCAACGGGCGATCCGGCGGCTCAAGCCCGACCCCGTCGACGACGCGCTGGTGCTCCATCTGATCGAGCTGGCGCTGAAGGCGCCGACCGGATCCAACGCGCAGAACTGGGAGTTCGTGGTGGTGCGCGACCGCGCCGTGAAGCGCCGCCTCGGGCAACTCAACCGGCGCGCCTGGAATCTCTACGGCGGCATCGGACGGCGGCTCTACGGGGACGATCCGCCCATGCGGCGCATTATGGACGCCGTGCAGTGGCAGGCCGATCACTTCGAGGAGATTCCGGTGCTCGTGGTGGCGTGTCTGCGCGGGCCGCGGATCCCGTTCCCGGCGATCGCGGCGTCGAGCTACTACGGGTCGATCTATCCCTCGGTGCAGAACCTGCTGCTCGCCGCGCGCGCCGCCGGCCTCGGCGCCGCACTGATCACGCTCCCGCTCTGGAGCACGTTTCTCGCGCGCCGCGCCCTCGGCCTGCCGCGCACGGTCAAGCCGTGTGCGGTCGTGCCGCTCGGCTGGCCGCGGGGGCACTACGGGCCGACCACGCGGCGGCCGGTGGGTGAGGTCGTGCACCTCGACCGCTACGGCCAGCGGCCGTTCCTATCGGCTTCCCGCTGATGGCCGAGCTAGACCGACCAGTCGCGCTCGACCCACGGACGCACCGACTCGATGGCGTCGGCGAGTGCGTCGAGCGACTCCGGATCGCGCCACGACCAGGCGCGTAGCGCTGCGTGCATGAGATCGTCCCAGGCCGCGTTCGGCGCTTCGTCGGCGACGCCCACGGTCGACAGCACGTGGAGCGTCTCGGCGATCGGCCGCCTAAACGGCAGGACGACTCCCCCCTGATTCCCCATGCGCGCAGTGATACGACCGAAGACTGCCGCTTGTAAACAAATTTCGCTGGCCGCCCCCGTGACTCGATGTGACCGGACGTCCTCTAGGCGCCGCCGACGCGCCGCAGGGGCCGGAAAAACGCGCGGATGTCGCCAACCAGCGCCTCGGGCTCCTCCATCGCGGCGAAGTGCCCGCCGGACGGGAACCGCGTCCACCGCTGCACGTTGAAGCGGTGCTCCGCCCACTTGCGCGGCGGCTTGATGATCTCGCGCGGAAAGATGGCGCAGCCGGTTGGCACGGCGACCGTCACGTCGCGCGGCGGGAAGCGATCGGCGCGCATCGCCTCGCAGTAGAGACGCGCCGACGACGTGGCGGTCTGCGGCACCCAGTAGAGCATGACGTTGGTGAGCAGCTCGTCCTTGGTGAAGCGCCGCTCGAGGTCGCCGTCGCAATCGCTCCAGGCGCGGAACTTCTCGACGATCCACGCCGCCTGCCCGGCGGGCGAGTCGTTCAACGCGTAGCCCAGCGTCTGCGGCTTGGTGCCCTGGATCTGCTGGTAGCCCGTCTCCTTCTTGAGGAACTGGTCGAGCGCGCCGAGGTCGGCGAGCTCCTCGGGCGTGAGCCCGTCGAACGCGTCGGACCCCTCGGGCGGCAGTGCCACCACCATGTTCAAGTGGATCCCGGCGACCGCGTCGGCGTGGTTGGCGCCGAGGTAGGTCGTCACCATGGCGCCCCAGTCGCCGCCCTGCGCCCCCCAACGCGTGTAGCCGAGCCCCCGCATGAGCTCGGCCCAGAGCGCGGCGATCCGGCTCGGCTCCATGCCCGGCTCGCGTGGGTGATCGGAGAAGCCGTAGCCCGGCATCGACGGCGCGATCACGTCGAAGGCGTCGGCCGCGTCGCCGCCGTGCGCCGCCGGATCGGTGAGCGGCCCGATGATCTTCTCGAATTCGGCGATCGAGCCCGGCCAGCCGTGCGTGATGAGCAGCGGAAAGGGCGCCGGCCCGACGCCGCGCGCGTGGATAAAGTGGATGCCGAGCCCGCCCACCGTGGCGCGGAACTGCGGAAAGCGGTTGAGCCGCGCTTCGGCCGCCCGCCAGTCGTAGCGGTCGCGCCAGTACGCGACCAGCTCGCGCATGTACGCCAGCTCGGTCCCGTAGTCCCAGCCCGAGCCGGGGATCTCGTCGGGGAAGCGGGTACGCGCCAGGCGCTCGCGAAGGTCGGTCAAGACGGCGTCCGGGACGGCGATGCGGAACGGGTCGACCTGCATGGGGCCGGGAGCTACACTGCCCGCCCATGTCTGGCAACGCGCGCACGCTGCCCACGCCCACGCACGAGGTGCTGAATCAGCCGCCGCCGCTGGTCGACTACGACGTCTTCTCCACCGACCGCGTGCTCACCGAGGCGCTCGAGCGCGAAGGCGGCGGCTGGGCGCGGGAGCAGGCCGCGCGCGTGGGGACGCTCGCCGGCGGCGACGCCATGGAGTGGGGGCGGCTCGCGAACGCCAACCCGCCGGTGCTGCACTCCCACGACCGCTACGGGCACCGCATCGACGAAGTCGAGTTCCACCCCGCCTGGCACGCCCTCATGGACGCCGCGGTCTCGAACGAGCTGCACGCGCTGCCGTGGCGACGCGCGCGGCCCGGCGCGCACGTCGCGCGCGCCGCGTTCTTCTTCACGCTCTCGCAAGCGGAGGCCGGCCACGGCTGTCCCGTCTCCATGACCTACTCAGTCGTGCCGGCGCTGCGGGCGCAGCCGGAGCTGGCCGCCGAATGGGAGCCGCGCGTCTGCTCGACGCGCTACGATCCGCGCTCGCGCCCGACAACCGAAAAGGAGGGCGCGCTCTTCGGTATGGCGATGACCGAGAAGCAGGGCGGCTCCGACGTCCGCGCCAACACGACGCGCGCGCGCCCGCTCGGCGTGGCCGGCCCCGGCCAGGCGTACGCGCTCACCGGGCACAAGTGGTTCTGCTCGGCGCCCATGTGCGACGCGTTTCTCGTGCTGGCGCAGACCGAGCGCGGGCTCTCGTGCTTTCTGCTCCCCCGCTGGCGGCCGGACGGCAGCCGCAACACGATCTACATCCAGCGGCTGAAGGACAAGCTCGGCAATCGCTCGAACGCGTCCAGCGAGATCGAGCTCGACGGCGCCTGGGCGCGCATGGTGGGCGAGGACGGGCGCGGCGTCGCCACGATCATCGAGATGGTGACGCACACGCGCCTCGACTGCGTGATCGGCGCTTCCGCCACGATGCGGCAGGCCGTCGTGCAGGCCCTGCATCACGCCCGCCATCGCCGCGCGTTCGGACGGCGGCTGGTCGAGCACGCGCTCATGCAGAACGTGCTGGCCGACCTCTGCCTCGAGTCCGAGGCAGCGACGACCGCCATGATGCGGCTCGCGCGCGCCTACGACGAGAGCGCCAGCGATCCGCGGGCGCGCGCCTTTGCGCGTCTCGCCACCGCCATCACGAAGTACTGGGTGTGCAAGCGCAACCCGCCGGTCGTGGCCGAGGCGCTCGAGTGCCTCGGCGGCGCGGGCTACGTCGAGGAATCGGGCCTGCCGCGGCTCTTCCGCGAGTCGCCGCTGAACTCGATCTGGGAAGGCTCGGGCAACGTGATCTGCCTCGACGTGCTGCGGGCGCTCGCCCGCGAGCCCGAGTCGCTCGACGCCGTGCTGGCGGAGATCGCCGCCGCGGAGAGCGGCGAGCCGCGGCTGCGGGCGTGGGTGGGTCGCATCCGCGAGGAGCTGCAGCATCCGGAGACGCTGGAGCTGCGCGCGCGGGTCGTGGTCGAGCGCATGGCGGTGGCGCTGCAAGCCTCGCTGCTGCTCCGCACCGCCCCGACGCCGATCGCCGAAGCGTTCTGCGCCTCGCGCCTCACCGGCGATCGCGGCCTCGCCTTCGGCACGCTGCCGGCTGGCTGCGCGCTCGACGCCATCCTCGAGCGGCACGCCGTGGCACACTGAGCCGGGCGCTCAGGAGCGCGGTGCGAAGCGGACGCCTTCCGGTGTGCGCACCACCGTCTTCTCGATCGGCGGCGATTCCTTCGACACTTCGCGACCGGCGGGGTCGCGGAACTGATCGCGCCGCGTGAACCGCACGATGCCCCGCCCGCCCTCGGCGCGCAGCTCGATCACGTGGACCGCGACCTCGAGGTCGGGCGTCGTCTGGAAGTACCGCACGAGCGCCTGCTCCTGCTCGTCGGTCTCGACGTGGCCGATGCGGCGGAGCTCCGCGGCGTTGCGCGTGCGCCAGGCCTGCTCGTAGCGGAACATGAGCGCGCGCACGTCGTCGAGCGTGACGCCGGCCGGCGGCGGAGCCGGCTCGGCGGGCGCCGGCGGCACGCTCGCCACCTCGAGCGGCGGCGTGCG
>DATMAZ010000036.1:0-28044 GCA_035559675.1 Candidatus Limnocylindria bacterium | reverse complement strand
CGTGCGCGACGCCGCGCAGGTGGCCGCGGCCTTCGACGCCATCGAGGCGGCACTCGGACCGATCGGCGTGCTGGTGAACAACGCGGCCGGCAACTTCCCGGTAGCGGCCGAGGACCTGTCGCCGAACGGCTGGCGCGCCGTCACCCAGATCGTGCTCGACGGCACGTTCTTCTGCTCGCGGGAGCTGGCGAACCGCTGCAAGGCGGCGGGCCGGCCGGGCACGATCCTCAACGTGGCCGCGACCTACGCCTGGACCGGCGGCCCGGGCGCCGCCCACTCGGCGGCCGCCAAGGCGGGGGTGGTGAACCTTACGCAGACGCTCGCCGTCGAGTGGGCGGCGTTCGGCATCCGGGTAAACGCGCTCGCCCCGGGCCTCTTCCCGCACGACGACATGGCGCCGCACATGCGCGCCAACCGTCCGGGCGGCTACGCCGAGGCGGGGCGCACCATCCCGGCCGGCCGCGTGGGCCAGCTCCACGAGCTCGGCTGGGCGGCGACGTATCTCTGCTCGCCGTACGCGGCCTACGTGAGCGGACACGTGTTCGTGATCGACGGTGCGAGCTGGCTGCGCCGCGGCCTCCAGATGCCCGAGTACCGGCCGGTGGCCGAGCAGATCGTGGCGCGCCCGAAGCCCCATGCGTGAGCGCGGCATCCGCGACCGCGCCGCCGTCGCCGGGATCGGGCACACGGCCTTCGGCAAGGCGCTCGGCCGTTCCGAGTACGACATGGCGGTCGAGGCCATCTGGAAGGCCTGCGCCGACGCGGGCATCTCGCCGCGCGAGATCGACGGGGTCGTGCGCTACGACATGGAGCAGGTCGACGAGGAGCAGCTGCTCGCCGTGCTCGGCAACCCGGACGTCCGCTTCTTCGCCGGCACGCCGTTCGGCGGCGGCGGCGCGGCCGCCGTGCTGGTGGTGGCGGCCACGGCGATCGCCGCCGGTCAGGCCGAGACGGTGCTGGTCTTCCGCTCGCGCGCCCGGGGCCGGCGCTCGAGCTACGGCGGCCACCCGCACCAGGGCGGCCGCTACTGGGAGAAGCTGCCCGCGGAGCTGCCCGGCCTGAACCAGTGGCACGTCCCGCACGGCCTGGTGAGCGCCTTTCAGGAGATGGCGATGATCGCCATGCGCCACCGCATCGAGTTCGGCACCACCGACGACCAGTACGCCGACGTGGCGATCGCCTTTCGCGACCACGCGATCCGCAACCCGCACGCGGTGATGCGCACGCCGATGACCCGCGCCGACCACCACGCCTCGCGCATGATCGCCGAGCCGCTGCGGCTGTTCGACTGCAACATCGAGACCGACGGCGCGTGCGCGCTCGTGGTCACGTCGCTGGAGCGGGCGCGGGATCTCCGGCAGCCGCCGGCCCTCATCCGCGCCGGCGCCATGGCCGCGGGCTCGCACCACATCCGTCTCTCGACGCTGCTCGCCCGCGGCTTCGACGACGACTCCGCCCGGCGCGCCGCCCGCCGGCTCTTCGCCATGGCCGACTGCACGCCGGCGGACGTGAACGCGGCGTTCTTCTACGACTTCTTCACCGCGCTGGTGATCATCGCGCTCGAGCAGTACGGCTTCTGCGGGCGCGGCGAGGGCGGCCCCTTCGTCCAGGACGGCGGTCTCGCGTGGCCCGCCGGACGGCTCGTCTGCAACACCAACGGCGGACAGCTCTCCGAGGCGTTCATCCACGGCTTCAACAACACGCTCGAGGCCGTGCGGCAGATCCGCGGGACGTCGACCTCGCAAGTGGCCGGCTGCGAGCTCGTCCTCGTGGCCGGCGCCAACACCGACCCCACCGGGGCGGTCATCCTGGCGAGGGACCGATGACGCAGCCGCCGCTGCCGGCCATCGGACCCGACACCGCGCCCTTCTACGAGGCGGCCCGCCGCGGCGAGCTCCGCTTCCAGCGCTGCACCGCGTGCCGCACCTGGCGGCACTACCCGCGGCCGGCGTGTCCGGCCTGCCAGTCGCGCGAGCTCGCCTGGGAGCGCGCGAGCGGCCGCGGCACCGTCTACACGTGGACCATCGTGCACGGTCCCACGCTCCCCGCCTTCGAGGCGGCGCTCCCCTACAACGTCGTCGACGTGCTGCTCGACGAGGGCATCCACTTCGTCTCGCAAGTGCTCGACTGCCGTCCGGAGGAGCTGCATGCCGGGATGCCGGTCGAGGCGGTGTTCGTGCCGGTGAGCGACGCCATCACGTTGGTGAAGTTCCGCCGGCTTCGGTAGGACCGTCGTGCGAACGCCCACGCAGATCGCCCGCCCGGCCGCGCTCGTCATGGCGATCCTGGTCGCCGCCGCGAGCGCGCGGCCGGCGCGCGCGGAGCTCGCCGTCCAGAGCGGCGACCGGATCCTGTTTCTCGGCGACTCGATCACCGCGCTCGGCACGGAGCCGGTCGGCTACGTGAGCCTCGTGATGGCCGGCTTGAAGACCGCCGGCGTCGAGGCCGAGGCGCTCACGCTGCGGCAGCTCGACGCGCTCGACGCGCGTGGCGCCACGGACGGCGCGGCCGTGCAGCGGCTGCTGCAACCGCGGCTCGACACCGAGGTCGCCGAGTTCCTCCGGCGCCGCTAGCGGCAGCCGCCCGCTAGCGCTGGTGCACGACCGCGCCGCAGGCGATGCGCGCGCCCGCGTTGCCGGCGGGATCCGTGGCGTAGTCGTCGGCGGTCGCGTGCACCACGAACGCCGCGCCGTCGGCGTCGAGCAGCGCGCTCTCGCCCTCCCTAAGGTGCACGCCGCTCACCAGGAACTCGGCCTTCACCGTGCCGTCGGCCGCCACCAGCAGGTTGGGTAGGTCGCCGGCGTGCGGCCCCGCGGCGCTGCCGAAGCCGTGCGCCTTGTGCCCCGGGTTGAAGTGCGCGCCCGCCGACGTGAACGGCGGCTCGCACGTGCCCGTCTCGTGGATGTGGAAGGCGTGCTCGCCGGGCGGGAGGTTGCGGAGATCGACCCGTACCACCAGCCCGTTCGGCGTGTCGCGCAGCGTGACCTCGCCGACCGAGCGGTTCTCGGCGTCCCGCAGCTCGAGGGTCATGCGCTCGCCGCCCGTCGCCATGGCGCAGGCCGCCACCGCCAAGAGCAGACCAGCCATCCGAGCTGCCGCAGCACGACGCATCGTGAGCCTCCTTCAATCCGGCATCGGGCGGCGCTCGTTCAACGCGAGCCAGCCGCGCACGATGCGGTAAACCACCCAGATGCCCGCCCCGAGAAACACCAGGAACGCGAGCGGAATGCCGATCACGGTGACGAACAGCAGCGCCGCCACCACCACCCAGGCGAGCGCCCACCAGAACGTGCGGATCTGCCAGCGGAAGTGGCTCTCCAGAAACGTCCCGCGCGTGTCCGCGCGCTTCGCGTAGTTCAGCACCACCGCGATGATGGACGGCACGCCGCCCACGAACGAGCCGACGATCGTCGCCGAGCCGAGCAGCCCGGTGACGATCGCCAGGCTGTGCAGCGCGTAGATCAGGTGCGTCAGCCGCACGAGGCCATCGACCGTGGCCGCGTCCGGCGCGGCGAGCGTCTCGCGCATGTCTTCCCTATAGAGAGGCCGCTCCCGCCCGACAAGCCCGGGAGGCGCGGCGCGCTCACTCCGCGCGCAGCGCCTCGATCGGATCGAGCGCCGCCGCCCGTCGCGCCGGCAGCACCCCGGAGGCCACACCCGTGGCCACGCTGGTGAGCAGCGCGGCCAAGACGAACTCGAGCGGCGTGCGCACCGGCAGTCCCGGCAGGAACACGCCGAGCGCGGCGCACAGCCCGAGCCCGCCGGCGATGCCCGCCACGCCGCCGACCAGCGCCACCGCGACCGCTTCGTAGAGGAACAGCATCCAGACCTGCGCGCGGCTGGCACCGATGGCGCGCGCGAGCCCGATCTCGCCGCGTCGCTCGCCCACGGCGATCCACATCATCGTGAGGATGCCGATGGCGCCCACGAGCAGCGAGATGCCCGCGATGGCGCCGACCGCCATCGTGATGACGCGCAGCACGTTGCCGGAGACCTCGAGCATCGCCTCCTGGCTGGTGATCGTGAAGTCCTCCTCGCCGTCGTGCCGCTCCATCAGCACGCGCTTGAGGTCCGCCTGGACGCGCTCGCTGAGGTCGGGGTGTGCGTAGGCGACGTCGATCTCGCCCAGCTCGATCTGGTTGAAGAGGTCGAGCGCGGTCGCCACCGGCACGTACGCCGAGTCGTCGAGATCGAAGCCGAGCAGCATGCCCTTGGGCTCCATCACGCCCACGACCCGCAGCCGGGCGCCGCCGGCCCGCACGAAGCGGCCGAGCGGGTTCTGCTCCCCGAAGAGCTCGCGGGCGAGCTTCGGCCCGAGCACCGTCTCGGCTTCGCCGCGGCGCGGGTCGCCGCCGCGCCAGAACCCGCCCTGCCGGGTGTGAAAGCGCCAGACCGTCTGGATGTCCGGGGTCACGCCGTAGACCATGACGCTGCGGCCGCGCTCGCCGTGCTCGACGCGGGCAAGCCCGAAGGCGAGCGGCACCACGCCCTCCACCCCGCGGATGCGCCGGAGCGCCAGCGCGTCCTCGAGCGTGAGCTGGTGCGTGGTTCCACCGAGCATGCCCGGCATGCCGGTGGTCTTGGCCTTGCCGGGATGGATCGCGATCAGGTTGGTGCCGAACTGCGAGAACTGAGCGAGGACGTACTCCCGCGCGCCCTCCCCGATCGAGGTGAGCACGATCACCGAGCCCACGCCGATCGCGATGCCCAGCATCGAGAGGATCGAGCGCAGGCGATGCGCCAGCAGCGCGCGGCCGGCGAGCCTGACGAGGTCCGCGCTCGTCATGCCCGGGGCGCCAGGGCCTCGACGGGGTCACGCCGCGCCGCCCGGCGCGCGGGCAGCAGCCCGAACAGGAGGCCGACGCCGCTCGCCAGCAGCAGCGACGCCGCCACGGCCCAGAGCGGCGGCGCGGCGGGCAGCGCCGGATACAGCGCAACCAGCAGCCGGGTGCCGAGCCAGCCGAGGAGCAGCCCGGCGAGCCCGCCCGTCGTCGACAGTAGCGCCGCCTCCGCCAGGAACACCGCCAGCACCTGGCGGCGGCGCACGCCGAGCGCCCGCAGCAGCCCGACCTCCGGCGTCCGCTCGGCGACCGACACCAGCATGACGTTCATGATGCCCGTGCCGGCGACGGCCAGCGAGACCGCCGCGATCGCCGCGAGCGCCAGCGTGAGCACCCGCACGATGGACGAGAGCGACGCGATGATGGCGTCCTGCGTGAGCACGGTCACGTCCTCCTCGCCGTGCCGCTCGGCGAGCAGCGCGATCACCGCGCGCTTGCCGGCGTCGAGCTGCTGGTACGAGCGCATCTGCACCATGAGCCGGAACAGCGAGCGGCGGTTGAAGAGCCGCATCGCCGTCGCCACCGGCACCACCGCGACCTCGTTCAGGTCGAGGCCCATGTGGGTGCCGCGCGGCGCCAGCACCCCGATGACGCGCGCCCGGAGCCCCGCCACGCGCACGATGCGCCCGACCGGGTCGCGACCGGGGAAGAGCTCGCGGGCCGCCGTGCTGCCGAGCACCGCCACCGCCGCGCCGCGCCGCATGTCGCCCGGCGGCAGCAGCTCGCCGCGCGAGAGCTCGAGGCCCCGGAGCGCGAAAAACTCGTGGGTCGAGCCGACGATGGCCACCTGCCGGCGGCGTTCGCCCGCCGCCACCGTCTCCGTGCCCATGACGATCGGCGCCACGCGCTCGACGCCGGGCACGCGGCGCAGCACGGCCTCGGCGTCGCCGAGCGTGAGGTCGTTCGGCGCGCCGCCGACGCCGGGAACCATGCCCGTCGTCTCCGTCTTTCCCGGCGTGACGATCAGCACCTCGGCGCCGATGTCGCGGAACTCGGCGGTCACGTAGCGCAGCGCCCCTTCGCCGAGCGCGGTCAGCACGATCACCGCCGCCACCCCGATGGCCACGCCGAGCAGCGAGAGGCCGCTGCGCAGCCGGTGGCCCCGCAGGGCGCGCAGCGCGAGGCCCAGGAGGTCGGAGGCCGTCATCGCGTTCACTCGCGGCGGACGATCCGTCCGTCCACCATGGTGAGCCGGCGATCCGCCCGGCGCGCCACGCCCGGATCGTGGGTGACGACCACGAGCGTGAGCCCTTTTGCGTGGAGGCCATCGAGCAGATCGAGGATGTGGGCGCCGGAGACGGAGTCGAGGTTGCCGGTGGGCTCGTCGGCGAGCAGCACGCGCGGCGCCATCACCATCGCCCGGGCGAGCGCCACGCGCTGGCGCTCGCCGCCCGAGAGCTGGCTCGGGCGATGGGTGGCGCGGTCGGCGAGCCCGACGTCGGCGAGCGCCGCCTCCGCCCGCCCGCGGCGCTCGGCGCGCTCCACGCCGGCGAACACCATCGGCAGCTCGACGTTCTCGACGGCCGTCAGCCGGGGGACCAGGTGGAACGACTGGAAGACGAAGCCGATGGTGTGGCGGCGCACCAGCGTGAGCGCCTCGTCGTCGAGCGCGCTCACCTCGCGGCCGTCCAGCAGATAGCGGCCGGCGCTCGGGCGGTCGAGGCAGCCGATCACGTTCAGCAGCGTGGACTTCCCCGAGCCCGACGGGCCCATAATGGCGACGTGCTCGCCGGCGCGGATGTGCTCGGTGACGTCGACCAGTGCGTGCAGCGGGCGGCCGCCGATCTCGAACGTCCGCGACACGCCTTCCAGCCGGATCACGGCGCGGCTCCGCCCTCGCGCACGACCACCCGCGCTCCGGCCTCCACCTCGGCCCGGTCGAGCGACGTCACCACCCGCTCCCCGGCCTCGAGCCCGCCCGTCACCTCGGTGTAGTCCCAGTTGCGGAGACCCGTCTCCACCGCCCGCGCCACGAGACGGTTGCCCTCGACCACGAGCACGCCGCCCGAGGCGAGCAGCGCCGAGGTCGGGACGCGCAGCACGTCGTCGCGCGCCTCGAGGATCACCTCCACGTCGGCGGACGTACCGGGGAGCAGCGTGGCGGCCACCGCCGCGTCGTCGAGCTCGGCCTCGATCTCCACCGTGCGGTTCTGCTCCTCGACGTCGAGCACGTAGGGGGCAATGCGCACCACACGTCCCGGAAACGACTGGTTCGGCAGCGAGTCGACGCTGATCCGCGCCGGCATGCCGACCCGGATGCGCCCCGAGTCCACCTCGTCCATTGGCGCGCTCACGTAGATCGACGCCGGGTCGAGAATGTCCACCACCGGCGGCACCGGCAGCGCCGGCGGCGACGGCGTGGTCCACTCCCCCACCTCGATGGCGACCTCGGCCACGACGCCGTCGAACGGCGCCCGCAGCACGGTCTTCTCGAGCTCGCGGCGCGCCAGCTCGGCGGACGCCCGGGCGCTCTCCTCCCGGGCCTTTGCGGCCGCGCAGGTCGCCGCGGCCGCCCGTGCCGCGCTCTCCACGCGGTCCATCACGTCGGCCGAGATGAACCCCTGCTCCGCCAGGCCCCGGTTGCGGACCAGCTCGCGCTGCGCCCGCTCCGCCGAGAGGCAGGCCTCCGCCCGACGCGCCACCGCCGCTTCCAGTTCGCGCTCGGCGACCTCGGTCTTGGCGCGCTGGAGCGTGTTGTCGAGCTCGAGCACGACGTCGCCGGCCCGCACGCGCGAGCCCTCCCGGTGCGGAATGGCGACCACGCGGCCGCCCACTTCGGGCGACAGCTTGGCGCGCCGCCGCGTGCGCACGGTGCCGGCACGCGAGTTGGTGACGGTCTGCTCGACCCGGCCCCGCGCCACCGTCGCAACGTCCACCGGGACGGGATCCGGCGCGCACACCGTCACGCGCGCGACCAGCACTGCCAGCACGACGGCCAGCCCAATCACGAGGGGGGCTCGGCGGCGCGCCATGCGCGCGGGACCTTAGCGGACGCGCCGCCGCGGCGCGAGCCGACGACAGGCATGGACGCCGAGCGCGCAACGGTGCTAGGTCACGAGCCGGCGCTCGAAGGGACGATCCATGCACGCGAATGCCGAACTCACCGTGGTCGGCCCTCATCCTCCCAGGACGCGGCGCCTGGCCATCTGGCTGCCGGCCGTCGCGCTGGCGGTGCTGGCTGCCTGGGCGCCGGCGGCCCACGCCGCCCGCGTCCGCTTCGGCATCCAGACGCCCAACCAGAACGCGTCCTGGGACGACACCCGCCGCGCCTGGAAGACCGCCGATTCGCTCGGCTTCCACAGCGCGTGGGTGTTCGACCACTTCCTGCCTATCTTCGGCGACGAGGACGGCGACTGCTTCGAGGGATGGACGCTGCTCTCGGCGCTCGCCGCCGAGACCGAGCGCATCCGCGTCGGCGTGCTGGTGACCGGGGTCACGTACCGCAATCCGGCGCTGCTCGCGAAGATGGCGACCACCGTGGACCACGTGAGCAAGGGCCGGCTCATCCTTGGCATCGGCGCGGGCTGGTTCGAGCGGGACCACACGGCCTACGGCTTCCACTTCGGGACGCCGCGCGAGCGCGCGCGGCGGCTCGAAGAAGCGCTGCAGGTGATCGCGAAGCTCTGGCACGACGACCATCCGACGTTTCGCGGCACGTACTACACCCTCGACCGCGCGCCGTTCGCCCCCGGCAACGTCCAGAAGCCCCACCCGCCCATCGTCATCGGCGGCCAGGGCAAGCAGTGGATCGTGCCGCTGGTCGCCCGCTATGGCGACGGCTGGAACGCGGTGAGCCGCGTCGACCCCGACGGGATTCGCGAACGCCGCCGGATCATCGCCGACGAGTGCGCGCGCATCGGACGCGACCCGTGTCCGACCGACGTGTCCGTGCTCCTGCCGCTGGTCGCGATCACCAGGATTCCGTTGGCCGGCCCGCTCACGCGGCTCGGCGCGCGGGTCATGGTGGACGAGGAGACGGCCAAGACGGTCCTGGCCGACAGCCCCGCGACGATCCGCCGCCGCATCGAGGAGTATGCGGCGGCCGGCGTGAACGAGGTGATCTTCAGCATCCGCCCGCCGTTCGACGACGACTTGCTGCGCGAGATCGCCTCGGAGATCATGCCGCACTTCCAATGAGCGGCGCGCCGGCATACGTCTTCCAGGGCCGCCCGGTCACCATGCCGGTGGTCGTGCGGGACGCGTCCTCGGCGGCGGCCACGTATCTGGTGTCCACCGCGGCCGCGCGCCGGCTGCTGCCCGGCCCGGAGCTCGAGCCGGTGGAGCTGCTGCCCGGGCGCGCGCTCTTCAGCATCGCCGCGATCGACTACCGCGACAACGACCTCGGCGACTACAACGAGGTGTCGCTCGCCTTCTTCGTGCGCGCGCGCGGCGCGCCGCGCGGCATCCCGTATCTCGGCACGCTCGTGGACTTTCTCCGCAACCGGGTAGCGACCTACATCTGGAAGCTGCCGGTGAACCAGAGCTTCACGCGCGACGCCGGCTACGGCATCTGGGGCTTCCCGAAGACCGTCGACGTGATCGACTTTCGCGACGCGGGCGGCCGCCGCGAGTGCCGGCTGGTGATGGACGGCCGGCACGTGCTGACCTTCACCGCGCACGCGACCGGCAGCCGCACGCTGCCCGACGCCGAGATGGTGACCTACTCGTACGTCGGCGGGACGCTGCATCGCACGACGTTCACCGCGGGCGCCTCGGAGGTGGGCTTCGCGCTCGGCGGTGCCGAGCTCGTGCTGGGTGACCACCCGATCGCCGACGACCTCCGGACACTCGGCTTGCCGAAGGCCGCGCTCATGACCGTGTGGATGGGCCGCCAGCACGGCCGCTTCGACGCGCCGGTACCGGTCCAACCCACGCCGGCCTGAGCCGCCCGGCGGGCCGCTGCCGAGCAGACAGGGCAACCCGAGCGAGCCGACGCCCGTTCACGCTCCACTTCCCGCCAAGGGAACGCGAGGGCGGCGGCTGCGGAGCAGCCGCCCTTGGGACCCGCCCGCGCAGGCAGGCCCCCCGGCGGCGACCGGTGCAGAGCGGCGGCTTAGCGCCCGAACTCGACCGCGCGCTGGCGGCGGCTCACGACCCAGTAGGTCAGCCCGAACGCCACCAGCATGGCGGTGCCGAGGGCCGCGCCGAACGGCCAGTTGCGGGCGTTCCCCTTGAACTGGTTCTCGATCACGTTGCCGATCATGTCGACGCGGCCGCCGCCCAGGATGTCGTTGACGGCGTAGAGCCCGAGCGCCGGCACGAAGACCAGCAGCACGCCGGCGGCGATGCCGGGCTGGGTGAGCGGTACGATCACGCGGGCAAACGCCCGCAGCGGGCCGGCGCCGAGGTCGAGCGCCGCCTCGATCAGCGCCCCGTCGAGCTTCTCCACGCTCGAGTAGATCGGCAGGATCATGAACGGCAGGAAGGTGTAGACGAGGCCGAGGATGACCGCGCCGCGCGTGTAGAGCAGCTCGAGCGGTTCGCCGATCGCGCCGAGCCCGAGCAGGATCGAGTTCAGCAGCCCCTGGCTCTTCAGAATCGTGACCCAGGCATAGGTGCGGATGAGGAAGCTGGTCCAGAACGGCACCATGACGAGCATGAGCAGCAGGTTCCGCCGCTCCTCGCTCGCCCGGCCGATCAGATAGGCCACCGGGTAGCCCATCCCGAGACAGAGCAGCGTGGTGATCGCCGCGAACACGATCGAGCGGACGATGATCGCGAAGTAGGTGGGATCGGCCACGGCGGCGTAGTTGTCGAGCGTGAACTCCCATACCACCCCGCCGAGCGTGCCGCGCCGGAGAAAGCTGTAGACGAGCATGATCGCCGCGGGCGCGACCACGAACGCCACGACCCAGCAGAGCAGCGGCGCCAGCAGCAGCCACCCGGTCCCCCCGGGGGGCCGCTGCTGGCCCGCCGCGGCGTGCGCGAACGCCGTCGATTCCTGTCGCATCGCCGGTGAGCCCGGCCCTCAGGATCCGCTCTGGGCCTTCAGATCCGTGATGACCTTGTCGACCAGCACCGCGTTCTCGCCGATGTCCCGGAAGGTATCGAGCTTCGGGTCGCCCGGCGGGTAGCTCGCCGGATTCGCCCGCTCCTCGGGCGTGAGCAGCTTGCGCGCCTCGGCGTTGGGGTTCGTGTAGGGGAACTCCTTGGAGATCTTCACGCTCACCTCGGGCCGCAGCACGTAGTCGATGAACTTGTGCGCGCCTGCCTTGTTGGGCGCGCCCTTCGGAATGGCGAGGTTGTCGATGAAGCGGTGCGCCCCCTCCTTCGGCAGCGTGTAGGTGAACTTCTTGTCCTCGTTGTAGAGAATCGCCGCCTCACCCGACCAGACGATGCCGAGGTCGACGTCGCCGTTGAGCAGCGCCGTCTTGGGACTGTCGGAGTCGTAGACCTTCACCAGCGGCAGCCAGCTGGCGATCAGCGGCTTCACCTTCTCGATGTTCTCCTTGGTGACCGCGTTCGGCGGCAGCCCCTCGGTGTGGAGCGCCCAGGTGACGATCTCGAGCGGGTCGTCGAGGATGACGATGCGGTTCTTGTACTTCTCCTGGAAGACGTCGCGGTAGCCGGTCACCGGCTCCTTCACCTTGTCCGTGTTCACCACGATGCCGACGGTGCCGCTCATGTACGGCACGCTGTAGTCGAGGTTCGGGTCGTGCGGCAGGCCGCGGAACTCCGGGGCGATGTTCTTCAGGTTCGGAATCTGCGCCTTGTCGAGCTTCTCGAGCTTGCCTTCCTTCACCAGGGCCTCGATTACGTACTCGGAGGGCTGGATCAGGTCGTACTTCGTGGCCCCCGAGAACAGCTTCGCCAGCATTTCCTCGTTGGAGGCGTACATCTCGTAGTTCACCTCGATGTCGGTCTCCTCGGTGAACTCGTCGATGACGCTCTGCGGGATGTACTCCGACCAACCGAAAAGGTTGAGCGACTCGGCCCCCGGCGCGACCCCCACGCCCGGGGGCAGGAGCAGCGCGACCACGGCGACCAGGATGAAGCGAATCGTTCGTGTCATGGGATCCTCCTGTGTTGGCTTACCTGTTGCGGCGGCGCAGCGCCTCGGCGGCGACGACGGCCAGCACGGTCGCCGCAATGAACACGGTGGAGATGGCGTTCAGCGAGGGGTCGAGTCCCTTTTTCACGCGCCCGAAGATCTCGAGCGGCAGCGTGCGCGTCCCCGCACTCGCGGTGAAGTACGTGACGATCAACTCATCGAGCGAGAGCGTGAACGACATGAGCGCACCCGAGACGATCGCCGGCATGAGATACGGCACCAGGACCTTGGCGAAGGCCTGGGCCGGGGTGGCGCCCAGATCGAGCGCCGCCTCCTCGAGCGCCGGATCGAGGCCCGCGAGCCGCGCCTGCACCGCCGCCATGACGAACGGGAAGCAGAAGGTGACGTGCGAGACCACGATGGTCGTGTAGCCGAGCTCGAGACCGATCACCACGAACAAGATGAGCAGGCTCACGCCGAGGATCACCTCGGGCACGATCATCGGCAGGAAGACGAGCGTCTCGAGCACGCTCGCCGCCCGATAGCGATACCGGTAGAGCAGCCAGCCGCCGGCCGTACCGAGCACCACGGAGATGGCCGTGGTGGCGGTGGCGACGATCAGGCTGTTCTTCAGCGATCGCACGAGCAGCGTGTCGCGCCAGAGGGCCGCGTACCACTCGGTGGTGAACCCCGTCCACACGACGTTCAGCCGGGACTGATTGAACGAGAAGAGGACCAGGACGGCGATCGGCAGGTAGAAGAAGAGCAGGATGAGCCCCGTCCAGGCCGCCAGCAGCCGGTGCACGGCGGTCACCGGCGCGCCTCTCCAGAGGTAGGCATCGGGCGCCGCATACTGCGCCCGCGCGCGGCTTTGCAATGGTTGACGGGCGACGCGCCGGGGACGATCGTCCAGGCATGCGCATTGCGAGCATGCTGGCCCTGGCGGCGCTCTCGGTCGCCACCGCCGCGGCCGAGGAGGCCTCCATGTCGTTTTACGATCTCACCGCCCGGACGCTCGACGCACAAGTACCTGGTCGGCAAGAACGGCCAGGTCGTGGCGGCGTTCCCGAGCAAGGTCACGCCCGAGAGCCCCGAGCTGCGCGCGGCGATCGAGCGGGCGCTGGCCGAGTGAGCCGTCCCGAGACCCGCTAGCCGTACACAGCCCGGGCGGCCTCGAAGGTGCCGACATGCACGGCCACGACCTTCGAGACGTCCGGCGTGTAGCCGCCCGCCAGCACCCAGGCGACCGGCACGCCGTGGCGCTGTGCCCAGGCGAACACCCAGTGGTCGCGCTCGCGGAGATCCGCGTGGTCGAGTGCCAGCGGCGAGTACGGGTCCTCGCGGTACGGATCGGCGCCCGCCTGGTACAGCACGAGGTCGGGCCGCCCCCAGGCGAGCAGCTCGGCGGTGCCCTCCTCGAGCGCCGCCAGCACCGCTGCCCGGCCGCTGCCCGCGGGGAGCGCCCAGGAGCGATGGTTCGGCCCGTCCTCGTGCCGGCGCACGCTCACGTCCCGGTACGGCGTGTTGGCGTGGTAATCGTTGCCGTAGATCGAGCAGTTGAAGAGATGCGGCCGCGTCCCGCAGAGCGACGCCGTGCCGTTGCCGTAGTGCAGATCGAGGTCGAGCACCGCGACGCGCGCGACCGCCCCCTCGGCGACGAGCGTGTCGGCGGCGACCACGAGCCCGTTGAACGTGCAGAAGCCCTCGCCGTGGTCGGCGTGGGCGTGATGGAACCCGCTGGCGAGCGCCGCGGCCACGCCGTCCACGAGCGCCCGTCGCGCGGCCGCCAGCAGCCCGCCGTTTGTGAGCAGCACCGACGGCCAGAGCGCGGGCGACCAGGGAAACTTCTGCGACTCGGCGAGCGCGCGGGGCTCCCCGGTGCGGATGGCCGTGCGATACGCCGCCGTGTGCACGCGGGCGAGGTCGACCTCGTCGATCGCGGCCGGCGCCTCCACCCGGGCGAGCCCGGCCGCAGCGACGGCGTCGGCCACGAGCTGGAACTTCCGCATCGGCATCACGTGATTGCCGAGCGGCGCCGCGAATCCCGGGTGGTGGTATGCGGTGATCATGCGGTGGGAGGCAGCAGGCGCACTCGGCGGTGGCGCGCGGTGTAGGCGGCCGCCTCGGCGCGCAGCGGCTCGATGACGCGCGCCGGGACGTGACGCGCGTAGACCGCGTAGATCCCTTCGACGATCGCGGCGAGCTCGTCCGCCGGCATGTGCGACTCGCGCTCCCGTCCCACCCGGCGCACGATCAAGGCCAGCGGAACGGCGACCGGGGGCTCGGCGCCCAGCTCCTCGACCGAGCGGAAGTCCGGCTGCGCGTACGGCGCGGCGACGGGATCGACCTTCTGGAAGCCCGCTCGCTCGTAGGACCGCAGCCGGCGCAGCCGCTCGAGGTCGCCGGGCACCGGGTGCTCCATCTCGGCCACCAGCACGATCGCCGTCTCGGGCATCTGCCCGCAGCCGCGCATGCAGCGCCGCGCCGCCTCGAGCGGCAGCGCCCGCATCCATGCGGCGAGACCGCTGCCGCGATACGCGGGGTCGATCAGCACGTGCGAGAGGTGCACGATGGTGGGGCTCCGGCGCGGGCGCCCGTGCTCGTCGAGCGGCACGACGGCGGTGTGATCGCGCACGGCGAGCAGCTGCTCCCCGCGGCGGACGACGAGCATCTCGTAGAGCAGCGCCACGTCGCCGGTCGGGCGGCGCGGGTCCCAGGTGAGGCGCTCGGCGATCACCGGCCGGCGCTCCATCTCCCCGCGCGGACCGAACTCGCGCCCCAGGTAGTCGTAGGCCGCGGCGAACTCGGGGTCGTCCGGACCACGCACCCGGCGCAGCGTCAGCTCCGACCAGTCGAAGTCGGTGGCGGATACGTCACCCGGGGCGAGATCGGCCGGCCGTGGGAACGGGCCCCCGCGGTCCATGAGCCGTTGGCTAGCACGTCCCCCCGGTCTGTGGCGACTGCACACCCCGCGTGCTTATGATGCCCCATGCCGACCTTCGACCTCGCCGAGCTGCGGCGGCTCGACCAGGCGACCCACCTGCACCCGTTCACCGACCATCGCGCCATGCACCGCACGGGAACGCACGTGGTGCACGCCGGCCGCGGGTGCTTCGTGGTGGACGAGACCGGCCGCGAACTGCTCGACGGGCTTGCCGGCCTCTGGTGCGTCAACGTCGGCTACGGGCGCTCCGAGATCGTGGACGCGGTCCGCGAGCAGATGGAGCGCCTGCCCTTCTATCCCTCGTTCTTCAATTCGACGACCGAGCCGACCATCCGGCTCGCCGCCAAGCTCGCGACGCTCGCACCGCCGGGCCTCGGGCACACCATCTTCTGCAACTCCGGCTCGGAGGCCAACGAGACGGCGCTGAAGCTGATCCGCGCCTACTGGAAGCTCCGGCGGGCGCCTGCGCGCCGCAAGGTGGTGAGCCGCACGTTCGCCTACCACGGCGTCGGCATCGCCACGACGAGCTTGACCGGGCTCTCCACCTGCACCGAGCCGTTCGACCTGCCGCTCGACGGCTTTCTCCAGGTTCCCGGGCCCTACGTATACGCCTCCGGGACGGGGCAGAGCCTCGAGGAGTACGCCCGCTGGTGTCTCGACGAGGCGGAGAAGACGATCGTGCGCGAAGGCCCGGAGACCATCGCGGCGCTGTTCGCCGAGCCCATCCAGGGCGCCGGGGGCGTGATCGTGCCGCCGCCGGGCCACGTGCGGGCGCTGCGCGACCTCTGCCGCCGCCACGGCATCTTGTTCGTCGCCGACGAGGTGATCACCGGCTTCGGCCGCATCGGCGGCTGGTTCGCCTCGTCGCTCTGGGAGCTCGAGCCCGACATGATGACCATGGCGAAGGGCATCACCAGCGGCTATCTGCCGCTCGGTGCGACGATGGTGAGCACGGAGATCCGCGACGTGCTCGCGGCCGGCGGCTATCTCGCGCACGGCTTCACCTACACCGGCCACCCGGTGTCCACGGCCGCGGCGCTGGCGAACATCGGCATCATCGAGCGCGAGCGCCTCTGCGAGCGGGTACGCGACGACGTCGGACCGCGCTTCCAGACGCGGCTCGGCGCGCTCGCCGGCCATCCCGCCGTGGCGGAGGTCCGCGGCTGCGGGCTGATCGGCGCGCTCGAGCTGCGCCGTCCACCGAGCGGCCCGCTCGCGTCCGCCGCGCCGAACACGCTCGGCGTGGCGGCGGCCGCCATCGCCCGCGAGGAAGGCGTCATCGTGCGCGGCATTCGCGATCTGATCGCGCTCGCCCCGCCGCTGGTGATCACGCACGCCGAGCTCGATCGGCTGTTCGACGCCGTGGCGCGCACGCTCGACCGCGTGGGAAGCTAGGCGCTCACGCCTGCCGGCGCGGCGAGCGACCGGTGAGCCGCGTGTACGTCTGGTAGCCGAGCCAGCGCAGCGGCTCGGGCGGCATCGGCAGCAGCCGGCGCTGGTAGAACGGCAGGTCGCGCCATGGCTCGTGGTTGCCGGCGTACAGGTCGGCCAGCACCTCGCCCGCGAGCAGCGACAGCGCCAGCCCGTGCCCGCTGTAGCCAAGCGCGTAGTAGACGTTGCGGTCGGCGCCGCGCACGCCCATCGTGCAGACGCGATCGAGCGTGATCCCGAGCGTCCCGGACCAGCGATGCGTCACCGGCTGGGCGGCGAGCGCCGGGAAGTACGTCACCAGCGTGCGGCGCATGGCGGCGACGGCCGGATCGAGGCGCTGGGCGGGGAACGAGGGGGCGCCACCGAAGCGGTACGTGTAGGCGGCGTTGCTGCCGCCCCCGAACACGAGCCGGCCGCCCGGCGTGCGGGCGGCGTACGCGATGCGGTCGAGATCGTCGGTGAAGCCGTCCCAGTCCTCCCAGCCGATCGCCCTCCAGACCTCCGGCGCGAGCGGACCCATCGCCAGCGCGTGCGACTGGAGCGGCAGCAGCCGGCGGCGGAAGTAGCCGAGCCGCGGCGTGTAGCCGTTGGTGGCGAGCACCAGCGCGCGCGCCCGCACCTCGCCGCCCGCGGTGACGACGCGGATCGTCCGTCCCTCGTGAATCCGCAGGACCGGCGTGTGCTCGTGCAGCACCACGCCCCGCGCCAGGAGCGCGGGCCGCATGCCTTCGAGCAGCGCGAGGGCGTTCAGCCGCCCCGCCGCCGGATCGAGCACCGCGCCGTGCACGCCCGCGATGCCGAGCGCGGCGCGCTCGACGTAGCGAAAAGGCATGCCCGCCGCCGACAGCCGCTCCACCCGCGCCGCCGCCTGCTCCGCCCGCCGCGCGTCCGTGTACACCTCGAGGCAGCCGCGGCGGCAGAACGCCCCCGGCGCGTGGGCCGCGGCCAACCGCTCGGCGAGGTCGATGCCGCGCCCCGTGACGTCGTAGACGCGCCGGGCAAGCACCGGGTCCGCGGTCGAGACGCCGTTGATCCAGTGCAGCACCTGCCCGCCGTTGCGCCCGCTGGCGCCGTTGCCGAGGCGGCGCGCCTCGAGCAGCACGATGCCGAGGCCCGGCGTGCGCTCGGCGAGATGCCAGGCGGCCGACACGCCCGTCAGCCCACCCCCGACGACGGCTACGTCCGCGTGCACTGTTGCGCGGAGTGGGGGTGCGGCAGGACCCGCGGCCGTTTCGTCCACCCATGCGGCGCGGTTGTCGTCGAGCCGATCGGCACGCACGGCGTGGCTTTACAGCACCGCGCACCGTTTGGCATCCTGCGCCACCCTGATGCCGCCGCCCCTCGGGACCTCCGTCCGCCTGTGCCTGAAGGACCTGTATTCGCAGGACGTGGTCGAAATGATCGATCGCGAGACCCGCAAGTACGAGGTGGAGAGCATCGAGCACCCGGATCATCCGGACTACCCACGCGCCTACGAAATCCTTTGGGAGGGGTTTGGCGCGCACGGCGAGATGGAGAGCGAGGTCATCATCCGGCAGATGCTGCTCGCCGATCCCTACGCGCCGCTGCGCTCCGGCACGCTGGCGCGCTATTTCCTGCTGGTGGCGCGCGACCGCGCCACCGGTGCCATCCGGGGCGTGCGCGACGGCCGGGTGCTGGTGAACCCGGCCTACGCGCCCGATCTCTGCCTGGTCTACCTGTCGCACATCTTCATGCTGCCCGAGGCGCGCGGCACGGTGCTCACGTACTGGCTGCGGATCGCGCCGGTCGATCTGGCCATGTCCTTCCTCCACGGCCTCCAGCAGCGCGGCATGCTGGCGCTGCCCGCCCCTGATGCGCCGGGCAAGTACTACGGCATGCGCATCGACCTCGCGGCGGAGATGGAGTACTTCGACCCCGCCGAGCGGCTCTCGCTGCAACGGATCCTGTTCTACGGCCGGGGCGGCTTCGACGTCATCGATCCGCGCCACTTTCCGTATCGCCAGCCGGACTTCCGGCCCGCCGAGCTGATCGCCGCCACCGGCGACCAGCCGCGGCCCTTCATGCTGCTGCTGCGCCGCATGGCCCGCGAGCGCGAGGCGCGGCTGCCGCTCGGCGAGGCGCGCGCCGTGATGCGGCTCCTCTACGACGACTTCGCGACCTTCTGCGAGCCGCAGTACCTGGCCACCAGCCTCGACGTGGTGATGGCACGGCTGGCGGAGCGCGAGGCGAGCGGCAAGACCGACGTGGCGCTGCTCCCCATGCCGACCGGCGCCCACGATCTCCGCCGCCTGCGCCCGCTCTTCCGCTACGACGTGTTCCGGCGCCACTACGGCCGTGGCCCCGGCACCGCCGAGTACCTCGACGCGGCCGCCCCGCGCGTCACCGCCGTCCCCAACTACCTCGACGTCGAGCTGGCGCGGCTGGCCGTCGAGCTCGGACGCACTCAGCGCAGCGTGTACTTGAGCCGCGACCAGATCGACCCGGAGCCCGACGAGACCGCCGGCGAGCCATGACCGAGGCCCGCGGCACCGCGGTCATCACGATCGACCACGCCACCAAGCGCTTCGGCGACTTCGTCGCCGTGGACGACGTCAGCATCACCATCGAACGCGGCGAGTTCTTCTCGATGCTGGGGCCGTCGGGCTGCGGGAAGACGACCATGCTCCGGCTGATCGCCGGCTTCGAGTCGCTCACGAGCGGGCGGCTCGCGATCGACGGCCGCGACATGGCGGCGGTGCCGCCGTATCGCCGGCCGGTCAACACCGTCTTCCAGAACTACGCGCTCTTTCCGCACCTCACGGTCTTCGAGAACGTGGCGTTCGGCCCGCGGCTCAAGGGCCTCGACGGAGCGGCGCTCGACCGCCGCGTCACCGGCATGCTGGAGGTGGTGCGGCTGGCCGACCTCGCCAAGCGCCGGCCCGCGCAGCTCTCGGGCGGGCAGCGCCAGCGCGTGGCGCTCGCCCGCGCGCTGGTGAACGACCCGAGCGCGCTGCTGCTCGACGAGCCGCTCTCCGCGCTCGATCTCGAGCTGCGCCGCCAGATGCAGCTCGAGCTGAAGCGCATCCAGCGCGAGGTCGGCATCACGTTCGTGTTCGTGACGCACGACCAGGAGGAGGCGCTCACGATGTCCGACCGCATCGCCGTCATGCGCGCCGGCCGGCTCGAGCAGCTCGGCCATCCCGAGGAGATCTACGACGCCCCGAGCACGCCGTTCGTGGCCCGCTTCATCGGCATCGCGAACCTGCTGCCGGCGCGGGTCGAGCGCGGCGGCGAGCCGCTCACCGTCCGTCTCGACAGCGACGCGGTGCTGCGGGTGACAGCCGGGGCGCACGCCTTTGCGCCCGGCGCCCGGGTGCTCTGCATGGTGCGTCCCGAGCGCGTGAACCTCTATCCGGGCGGGCTGCCGCCCGGCGTCGACGGGCTGCCCGTCACCGTCGCCACGCTGGCCTTCCAGGGGCCGGTGCTGCGCTACGGGCTGCGCGACGCGAGCGGCGGCGAGATCGTGGCCCACGTCGAGTCCGAGGATCGCGACACGTCGATTCGCGTCGGCGATCGCGTGTGGGCCGGCTGGGACCCGGGCGCCGCCCGGCTGCTCCCGCCGGAGGCCTGACGCGGCGGACGGGCGGAGCGGCGCCCCGCCCCACCCGTCCGACCCGATGGGTGGCGAGCCGTCAGTACGAGACGGCGAGCGAGCCCACCACCTGCGGCTGGAGCTGATCGCCGTGGTTGGCGCGCTTGAGCGACTGGCCGAGGTAGTAGCCGCTGCCCGTGACACTGAGATTCCAGGTGCCGGCCTTCTCGGGAACGAACGGCAGGTCCATGCCCACCCGCAGCCCGAACTGCAGGTAGCCGAAGTGGTCGTTCGAGCGTCCCGGCTCCTCGTAGTAGTTGTCGATCGAGAGCCCGAGCGCCAGCGGCAGCGAAACCGCCAGCGGAAAGTCCTCGTCGTCGACGGCGAGCAGCGTCGGCTCCACGCCGAGGCCGACGAACGAGCCGCGCTCGTCGCCGAAGCTCGTGCCCTCGGTCTCGAGCGTGAAGTCGACGGTGGGCGCCATGGCGAAGCGGCCCAGGAGATCGCTGTCGTCGTAGCCGACGAGGAACGACACCTCCTGCACGGTGTCGGCGACGTGTACACGTAGTAGATCACCGAGGTCTCGAAGTTGCCCGGCAGCCCGACCGTGAGACTCGGGTAGAAGTCAGTCTCGTAGAGGTTCGACGGACCGCTGTCGCGCGCCAGCGTCTTCTTGGTCTGGAAGCTGTTCCAGATGCCCATGCCGAGCGTGACGCTCCTGATCGGCGCGTCCTCGTCGTCCCAGACGGTGAGGCCGACGTCGACGTAAGGTTGCCAGATGAAGCCGTCCCGCTCCTGCTGGATGCCGCGGAACATGTACGTGTTCGTAAAGTCGTTGACGATCGACAGCGAGATCAGGCCCCGGTTCGGACCCTCGTCCTCGTCGTCGGCCGGGTCGTCGTGCGCCCAGGCGGGTGCGGGCACGAGCAATGCCGCCCCCAGCGCGACCGCCGCCACCAAGCCCCACACCCTGCGATCTGTCCTCATCACCTCACCCCTCCTCCCCCGGCCGGAGATCGCTCGCCCATGCGGCGTCCGCCGGGACCGCGCCCCTCTACCGATCGCCCGGGTCGCGCGCAACCGGCCTCCGCCGCGGTGCGTCAGGACCTCCTGCCCTTTTGCCCGCCTCGCCGAACGCGACTAGAGTCGATCCATGTTGCGGGAGCGCTACCCGTACTACCTCGGCAACGAGCCGGTGTTCGGAGCGCCGGACCTGCCGGTCACCGACAAGTACACCGGCGAGGTCGCCACCCGCGTGGGGCTGGCCGACCGCGCCGCCATCGACCGCGCCATCGCGCTGGCCGCGGCGGCGGCCGAGCCCATGCGGCGGCTCGCCGCCTACGAGCGACAGGCCGTGCTGCAGCACTGCGTGCGCCGCTTCACTGAGCGCGCCGACGAGCTGGCCATGAGCCTCTGCATCGAGGCCGGCAAGCCGATCAGGGACGCGCGCGGCGAGGTGAGCCGTTTGATCGACACCTTCCGCATCGCCTCCGAGGAGGCCGTGCGGATCTACGGTGAGGTGATGCCGCTCGACATCTCGCCGCGCGCCCGCGGCTACACCGGCTTCTGGAAGCGCGTGCCCGTGGGCCCGTGCTCGCTCATCTCGCCGTTCAACTTCCCGCTCAATCTGGCCGCGCACAAGATGGCGCCGGCGCTTGCCGTCGGCTGTCCCTTCGTGCTGAAGCCGGCGAGCTACACACCGGTCGGCGCGCTCCTGATCGGCGAGATTCTGGCCGAGACCGATCTGCCCCGCGGCGCCTTCTCGATTTTGCCCTGCCGGCGCGAGGGCGCCGAGCAGTTCACCACCGACGAGCGGCTCAAGCTCTTGAGCTTCACCGGCTCGCCCGAGGTGGGCTGGGCGCTCAAAGCCAGGGCCGGCAAGAAGAAGGTGGTGCTCGAGCTCGGCGGCAACGCCGCCGTGATCGTCGACGAAACCGCCGACCTCGCCGACGCCACCAGCCGCATCGTGTTCGGCGCCTTTTACCAGTCCGGACAGAGCTGCATCGGCGTGCAGCGCATCTTCGCCCACGCCTCGGTCTACGACGAGCTGCGCGAGCGGCTGGTGGCCGCGACGCGCGCGCTCCGCATGGGCGATCCGAAGGACGAGGCCACCTTCATCGGCCCGCTGATCACCGAGGACGATGCGCGGCGGCTCGCCGCCTGGATCGAGGCGGCGATCGGCCGCGGCGCGCGGCTGCTCTGCGGCGGGCGCCGCGAGGGCGCGCTGCTCGAGGCGACGCTGCTGGAGAACGTGCCGGCGGACGCCGACATCTGCGCCAAGGAGGCCTTCGGGCCGGTCGCCGTGCTCGCGCCGTTCGACGACTTCGAGCAGGCGCTGGCCGCGGTGAACGACAGCGTCTACGGGTTGCAGGCGGGGATCTTCACGCGAGACCTCTACCGCATGCAGCGGGCCTGGGACGTGCTCGAGGTGGGCGGCGTGCTGATCGGCGACGTGCCGTCCTGGCGGGTCGACCACATGCCCTACGGCGGCGTGAAGGAGAGCGGCTTCGGGCGCGAGGGCATCCGCTTCGCGATGGAGGAGATGACCGAAATCCGGCTCCTGGCCATCCGCACGCCCCAGGCGTAGCGGCCGTCAGTGCGCGTAGCCGAGGGCGCGGAGCCGTTTGCGCGCCTCGTCGCTGATCTCGATCTCGACGGACGCGGGGCCGGCGGCGCCGAGCCCTCGGTAGGCCTCAACGTGCCGCCGGCCTTCGGCGAGCAGCGCCGGGTCGTCGAGCGGCCGCTGCTCGCCCGCGTCGGCCACCAGGTCGTAGGCGACGAGCGCCGGCGGCTCGGAGGCGGTGTGGATCCACTTCCGCGTGAGCGAGCGGGCGGCGATCTGCGCAGCGTGGAAGCCCTCGATGGCCGGCGACTCGGCGTAGACCACGCGCTCGAGGTCCTCCGGCGCGCCGTGGATGCGCGCCGCCTGGCTGGCGCCGTCGATGCCGGCGAGCGGCGGCGCGCCGGCCAGCTCGAGAATCGTGGGCGGGACGTCGACCAGCGACACCGGGGTGCGGACGCGCCGGCCGGCGGGCAGCCGCCCCGGGCCCCACGCGATCAGCGGCACGCGCATGATCTCGTCGTAGATCATCATGCCGTGCCCCCACTTGTCGTGGTGCTCGTAGAAGGCTTCGCCGTGGTCGCTGGTGACGACGAGGATCGTTTCGCGCTCCAGCCCGAGCCGCCGCACCGCCTCGACGAGGCGTCCGACCTGCGTGTCGGCGTGCCGCACGTCGGCCGCGTAGCGTAGCCGCAGCCTTACCTGGGCCGGCGCCTCGTCCACCGGACGCTCACGCTCGCCGTCGTTCCAGGTGGTGAGCCGGTACTCCACCGGCGCGGCGTAGGGAAAATGCACGGCGTAGGTGTGGACGAAGAGGAAGAAGCGCGTGTCGCGGTTGGCGTCCAGCCAGGCGAGCGCGGCGTCGAACGTGTGGTCGACCTTGTGCGAGGGCGGCTCGCTCGGCTCGTTCTCGAGGTTCTCGCGGTAGTGCGAGAAGCCGCGCGCGAAGCCGACCGGGATGGCGAGCATCACGTTCTCGGTGACCGCCGCCGTGCGCCAGCCGGCGGCGCCGATCGCCTCGGCGAGCAGCCGCGCCGAGGTCTCGACCCGACGGCCGGGATCGCCCACGCCCAGGCGGATCGGATAGAGGCCCGTCAGCATGCTCAAGTGCGCGGCCGTGGTGGATGGGTAGGTCGTGCTGGCGTTCTCGAACACGACGCCCTCGCGCGCGAGCGCGTCGAGGTTCGGCGTCAGCGGGAGCGGGCTGCCGAACGCTCCCACGTCGTCCCTCCGCAGCGTGTCGAGCGACACCAGGATGACGTTCGGCCGCTCGTCGTCCGGCGCGGGCGAGAGAATCTCGGGCGCCCCCCAGAGCGGGACCGCCACGGCCGCACCCGGCGCCACGCCCGCCGCCGGGTGCACGCGCGTAACGAGGCGGAATCGGGCGGCGGCGCCGGCCACGGCGTCGAGCGGCACGCGCTGCTCGCTCCAGTGCGCCGGCTCGGAGCCGCTCGGGCGCAGCGTGGTCCGCAAGAGCTCGCGCTCGCCCGACCCGGCGTCGGCCGTGATCACGTACTCGATCGCGTCGACGTGCTCGGGCCGCGTCTCGGGATCCCAGCCGAGGCCCACCGACAGAACCGATCCGGGCGGGACGGCGAGCGGCCGCGTCTCGAAGTGGTCCGGCGGCGCCACGCGCGACCACATGTGCAGCGAGGCGCCGGCGGGGACCTCGGGCGGAAAGTGCGCGAACGGCACGCCGGCACGCGCCCCCTTGACGCGCGCCAGCTGCGGCTCGCCCAGCCGCACCAGCTCGGCGCCGGCCTTCGGGCCCTGCCAGTAGAGCTTGACGAAGATTCGGTGGCCGCGCTCGCCGGGCTGCAACTCGAACCCCACGGCCGGCGCGCGCCCCGTCTCGGTGACCGTCGTCCGCCAGTGCCGCCGCCACGGCGTGCAGCCGAGTGACGGCCGGTGCTCGTCGGCCATGGCGCAATCGCCGCTCGCCAGGTGCACCGCCCCCGCGACGTGCTCGAGCAGCCGCGCGCTCACCTGGTGGCGCGGGGGCGCCTCGCGCCCGCAGGCTGCCAGCGCGAGCGCCAGCAGCACGGCCCGACCGCCGCGCACGCGCACTTCAGCGCTCGCAGCCGGCGACGAGCCCGTCGCGCGCCCAGCCGGCGAACCAGGCGCTCACGGCCTCGGGCGCGACGGCGTCGCCGAGACGGCCGAGCGCCGCGCCGAGCGGCTCCCCTTCCAGCAGGCGCTCGAGCAAGGCGGCCTGCTCGGCGGGCACGACGGCGGGCGTCACGCGATAGCCCGTGCGGGCGACCAGCACGTCCTGCGGCCGGCCGTCGACCACGATGTCGATCGTGTCGCGCGGCTGCGTGCGCGCTTGCCAGACGTCGTAGATGGGCCAGCGCGAGCGCACCAGCGCCACGCCGGGCTGGAAGCGGATCACGGCCGCCTCCCAGTCCGCCGGCTGCCAGTGCGCAAGCGGCGCGGGGTCGAAGGGCGGCAGGAGGGTGGCGTGGAAGGCACGGTGCACCGCGAGCTCGAGGCGGGCCGTGTCGGGAAGCAGCGGGAGCGCGCGCGCGAGCTCGTCCGTGGCGAGCCAGGCGGGCAGCGCCGCGCCGACGTCGTTCAGGTTGTAGATGCCCGCCGGCACCGCCGGCAGGTAGCGCTCGACCATCCGCCGGAAGGTGTCGGCCCCGACGACGTGCCGCACGGCGGGAAACGTCTCGGCGAGCGCCTCCTCCAGGCGCGCGGGATAGCCGCCGGTGTAGGCGCCGAGCCGGATGCGGGCGGTGTCGGGATCGTAGGCGAGCGCCGCGCTCGGGTCGACCGCACCCGCATCCACGCGACGCGGGTCGAGGATCAGGTCCGCCAGCCAGCGTTGGGTCTCATGCAGCGACGGCGCCACCGTGGACCTTCTCCATCACGGCGCGGGCGCGGACCACCTCCGCGTGCACCGTGGCGAACGGCGGCACGTCGGTGTCCCACTCGACCAGCGTAGAGACGGGACCGATGCGCCGCACCGCCTGCTCGTAGAGGCTCCACACCTCGGGGGCGACCGCCGAGCCGTGGGTGTCGAAGAGGAACGTGCCGAGATCGGTGAAGCCGCCGAGGTGCACGTAGCCCACGCGTCCCGGCAAGATGGCGTCGAGGTAGCGGCGGGCGTCGTGGCCGTGGTTCGTGCAGGTGACGTACACGTTGTTCACGTCGAGCAGGATGCCGCAGTCGGTCTGCTCGGCGAGCGCCGCCAGGAACTCCCATTCCGGCATCTGCGAGCACCGGTACTCGATGTAGGTGGACGGGTTCTCGAGCAGGATGCGGCGTCCGAGCCGGTCCTGGACGCGGCGCACCCGCTCGGCGACGTGCGCCAGCGCTTCCTCCGTGTACGGCACGGGCAAGAGATCGTAGAGGCTGCGGCCGTCGACCCCGGTCCAGCAGAGATGATCGGTGACGAAGACCGGCTCGATGCGGGCGACCAGCCGCGCGAGCCGCTCGAGGTACTGCTCGTTCAGCGGATCGGCGGAGCCGATCGAGAGCGCGACCCCGTGGAGCGCCACCGGGTAGTCGCGGCGCACGGCCTCGAGCACGGCCAGCGGCCGCCCGCCGGTGTCGAGATAGTTCTCGGTCACCACCTCGAACCAGCCGACCGGCGGCCGCTCCGCCAGCACCAGCTCGTAGTGCTCGCGTCGCAAGCCCATGCCGCCGCCGAGGCGCGGCCACGGCGGCGACACGGGCGTGCGGACGTCGGCGCTCATCGAACTACTTCTTCTCCTCGGCGGTGAGCCGGCCGCCCTGCTTGAGGCACTCTTCCTTGTCCATCTTGATCCACCCCTGGCCCTTGCAGGCGTTCTGGCCGGCGCAGGTGTGGCCCTTGCCGCCGCAGGCGCCCTTCCCCTTGCAGCTGTTGACGCCGTAGCACTCGACTTCCTCGGCGAACGCCGGGGTGGGCGCGATCAGTGTGCCCGCCGCCAGCAGCCCGGCCGCAGCCGAGGCAAGCAACACGCTCTTCTTGTTGGCCATCGTCTCTCTCCTTCCGTTGTGCGAGGGGGCGCGCCGGGTCATTCCTGCACGTCGCCCTCGACGTTCAAGCGGATCGTCACCTCGTCGCCGACCAGCAGGCCGCCGGTCTCGAGCGACTTGTTCCAGGTGAGTCCGAAGTCCTTGCGGTTGATCGTGGTGGTGGCGGTGAAGCCGCCTTTCTTGTTGCCCCACGGGTCGGTGGCCGCGCCGAGGAACTGCGCGTCGAGCACCACCGGCTTGGTGACGCCGTGGATCGTCAGGTTGCCGTGCAGCTTGCCCGTGTTCGTCTCCCGATCGACGTCCGAGACGCCCGTGCTGACGAACTCGATCTTCGGGTACTTCGCCACGTCGAAGAAGTCGGGCGAGCGCAGGTGCTCGTCGCGCTTCTCGACGTTGGTGTCGATGCTCGCGACGTCGATGGTGCCCTTCACCACGGTCTTCTCGGGCTCCGCGGGATCGAAGACGATCGTGCCCTCGAACGTGCGAAAGCGGCCTTCGACGTTGGTCAGCAGATGCCGGACGAGAAACGTGACGCTGGTGTGCCCCGGGTCGACCTTGTAGGTCGCCGCCGTGGCGGGCGCGGGCAGCGTGCCCGCGGCCAGCACGATCGCCGTCAGCCATCGAATCGGATGCATGAGACCTCCTTTACGCAAATGCTTTCTGGAACGCCGGCCGCGCTTCGAGGCGCGCCAGGTACGCCGCGACGTTCGGATGCCGCTCGCCGACCACGCCGAGGAGCCGCGCGATCGCCACACCGTAGCCGACCATGACGTCGGCGGCCGTGAACGCGTCGCCGCAGAGGTACGGGGAGGCGGCGAGCGCCTGCTCGAGGACGTCGAGCCGGGCGGCCGCTCGTCGCTGCCCGTCGGCCACCATGGCGGGGATGCGCTCGGCTTCGGGACGGAACAGCGCGTGCTGCGCGATGTCGCCGAGCGGCGGGAGCAGCGTCGCCTCGCCGAAGTGGAACCATTGCAGGTAGCGCGGCCGCGCCGGGCTGCCGGGGGCAACTGCCAGGCGGCCGTTGCCGTAGCGCTCGAGCAGGTACTCGAGGATCGCGCCGGACTCGAACATGACGACGCCGTCGTCTTCGATCGCGGGTAGCGAGCCGCACGGGTTCACGCGGAGAAACGCCGGGCTCTTCAAGAACTCCTGCGTGAACGGCACCACGTTCAGCTCGTAGGGCACGCCGAGCTCCTCGAGCAGCCAGAGCACCCGCACCGAGCGCGTCTTCGAGGCATGGTGGAGCTTCAACACGGTCGGTCCTCCGTGAGCGCGGCGCGCACGAAGGCGCCGATCCGCTCGATGGCCTGCCGTCCTTCTGGGAGCAGCATGGCGAACGCGTGCCAGACGTGGATCATGTCGTCCCAGACCTCGAGCGTGACCGGCGCGCCGGCCCGCTCGGCGCGAGCGGCGAAGCGGCGCGCGTCGTCCAGCAGCGTCTCCGCCGTGCCGACCTGCACCAGCAGCGGCGGGAGGCGCGCCAGGTCGGACGCCTCGGCGTAGAGCGGCGACGCGGCGGGCGTGCGCGGGTCGGTCCCGCCCAGGTATGCCGCGGCCATCATCGACAGGATGTGCGGCTTGCACATCGGGTCGATCTCGCAGTTGGCGGCGATGGTGTCGCCCGTGAGCGCCAGGTCGAGCCACGGCGAAATGCAGACGCCGGCGGCCGGGCGCGGCAGCCCGCGCGCGCCGATGGCGAGCAAGGTGGCCGCCGTGAGCCCGCCGCCGGCCGAGTCGCCGGCGACCGCCAGCCGGCCC
>DATMAZ010000035.1:0-5303 GCA_035559675.1 Candidatus Limnocylindria bacterium | reverse complement strand
CGCGGGCCCGGGCGCAGGCGGCGTGCGCATGAAACGCGTGCTGCTGGTCGGCGCCGGCCACGCTCACGCGGCGCTCGCCCGCCGCGCCGTGCCGCAGCTGGTGGCGGCGGGCGCCGAGGTCACGCTGGTCGCGCCCGGGCCGTTTTGGTACTCGGGCCTGGCCACCGGGATGCTGGGCGGCGGCTACGCCAGCGCCCTCGACATGATCGACGTCGGCGCCGTCGTGGTGCGCGGCGGCGGGCGGTTCGTGCGCGGCATGGTCACCGCGCTGGTGCCCGCCGAGCGCGCGGTCGCGCTCTCCACGGGCGAGACGCTCTCCTACGACCTGCTCTCCCTGGACGTGGGCAGCGTCGTGCGGGGCGACGCCCTGCCCGGTGCGCTCGAGTACGGTGTGCTCGCCAAGCCGATCGAGCGGCTCGCCGAGGTCCGCTCCCGTCTGGAGGCGGGCTTCGCGCGCCGCGACGCGCTCCGCGTGTGCGTGGTGGGCGACGGTGCGACCGGGGTCGAGCTGGCGGCGGCGGTCCTGTCCCTCGCCCGCCGCTGCCGCGGCAGCGTGACGGTGATGCTGGTGGGCAAGGAGCCGCGGCTGGCGCCCGGCTTCCCCGAGGCGGCGCGCGACTGGCTCGCGGCGCATTTGAGGAGCCGCGGCGCAGAGCTCCGGCTCGGGGTCGAGGCCGTGGCCGTGGTGGCCGCGGGCGTCCGGTTGGCGGGCGGCGAGGAGATCGCGGCGGACGTGACGCTGGTGGCGACCGGGCTTCGTCCGCCCGCCGTGCTCGCCGAGGCGGGGCTGCCGTGCGACGCCGAGGGCGCCATGATCGTGGATCGCTCGCTCCGCTGCCCGGTCTACCCCGAGATCTTCGGCGCGGGCGACTGCATCGCATTCGCGGCGCGCGCGCTGCCGCGCGTGGGCGTGTACGCCGTGCGCCAGGCACCGGTGCTGGCGCACAATCTGCTCGCCGCGCTCCGCGGCGCGCCGCTCAGCGACTACGAGCCGCAACGGGCGTATCTGCTCGTGCTCAACCTCGGCGACGGCACCGGCCTCGCGGTGCGCGGGCAGCGCTGGTGGTACGGGCGCGCCGCGTTTCGGCTCAAGGACTGGATCGACCGCCGCTGGCTCGCGGCCCAGCGCTGACGTCCCGGCGTGCCCGCGGCGCCCCGGGCGTGCTCACGCGCTGGGCGCGATCCGCCAGCGCATCGGGGCGCGCTTGATGCCGCCGACGAAGCTCGAGCGCACCCGCTCGACCGGCCCGGCGAGCTCGCACGCCTCGAGCCGCAGCCGGAGCTGCGCGAACGCGTGGCGCAGCTCGAGGCGCGCCAGGTGCGCGCCGAGGCAGACGTGCTCGCCCATGCCGAAGGCGATGTGCGGATTCGGATCGCGGTCGACGCGGAAGACGAACGGGTCGGGAAAGACCTCCTCGTCGCGGTTGCCGGACGGGTAGAAGAGGCACACCGCCTCGCCCGCCCGGATCGTCGTGCCGCGCAGCACGTAGTCGCGGGTGGCCGTGCGGCAGAACTGGATGACAGGCGTCGTCCAGCGGACGATCTCCTCCACGGCGGGATCGAGCAGCCGCGCATCGGCGCGCAGCTTGGCCCACTGCTCGGGGTGCTCGAGCAGCGCCAGCATCCCGCCCGTCATGGCATTGCGCGTGGTCTCGTTGCCGGCGACGACCAGCAGGAAGTAGTACGACAGGAGCTCGACCACCGGCAGGGGCTCCCCGTTCACCCGGCCGTTGGCGACCACGCTCACGATGTCGTTGGTCGGCTCCCGGCGGCGGCGCGCCACCAGATCGTCGAAATAGGAGAACAGCTCGAGGCGGGCGCCCTCGATGGTGGCTTCGGGCGTGCCGCGCTGGAACTCCGGATCCTGCGGCGCGATGATCTCGTTGGTCCAGCGGAACAGCAGCTGCCAGTCCGGCCGGGGCACGCCCAGCATCTCGGCGATGACGGCGATGGTGATCCGCGCCGAGATGTCCTGCACGAAGTCGCCGGCCGGCTTGGCGGCCGCGTCGTCGATCACCTCGCGCGTGACGCGTCCGACCTTGGCGTCCATCTCCGTGATGGCGCGCGGCGTGAACCAGTGGCTGGTGACGCGCCGGTAGCGGGCGTGATCGGGCGGGTCCATGTTGAGCAGGTGGCGCGACTGGCCTTCGGGCGGCGGCGGCAGCTCCTTCTCGAACACCGCCAGCCGCGGCGCGTTCAGGAAGATGTCGGGCTGCTTGCCGATCTCGATGATGTCGGCGTGCTTGGTGATGGCCCAGAACGGCTCGACGTTCGGCCGGTCGTACCAGAACACCGGCGCGTGCCGGCGCAGCCACGTCCACTCCGCGTGCGGATAGCCGTGCGCCGCGTAGTGCGTGGCTGTCGCGATGTCGAGCGTCTCGGGGTTCATCTGCATGCCGCCTCGCCTCCTCGTGTCTGCCAATACCGGACCAGCTCGTGCATGTCGCGCATGAGGCCTCCGACGTCGGCGGGAGCGTCCCACGGCTCGCCGCGACACTCGCGGTAGGCCCGCGCCACGTTGAACACCAGACGCTCGGGCTCCGTCCAGCCCGCGTACGGACCGAGGTCGATGCCCTTGGCGGCCTCGACCACGGAGAGGCCGCGCGCGAACGCGGCCTTGCTCTCGCGCTCGACGTAGTCGAGGTAGGCGCGCATCTCGCGCGGGCCCTCGACGCCGCAGAGCGGGCCGTGCCCCGGCACCACCGTCTCGGGCTCGAGCGCCTCGATGGCCTCGAGCGCGGCCTTCCAGGCGGCGAACGTGCCTTCCCAGCCGATCGGCGTGCAGAGCCGAAAGAGCACATCGCCAGTGAACACCACGCGCTGCTCGGGCAGATGCACGATCACGTCGCCCTGCGTGTGGGCGGGGCCGACGTAGCGCAGCTCGACCGGGACGCCGTCGAGCTCGAGGTCGAGCCGGTCGTCGATCAGGGTGGTGGGGGGCCGCAGCTCGATGCCCGTGAAGTCCCAGGGGGCCAGCCGCCGGGCGAACTCGGTGACGGCGGGGTCTTCGCTGTTCGCGAGCCCGCGGAGCGCCTGCATCATGGCGGGATTTTCCTTCTGCATCCCCGCCGCGCACAGCCGATGCCCGATGATCTCGGCACCCTCGAAGAGCTGATTGCCCCAGCAGTGATCGCCGTTGTGATGCGTGTTGACCACCCGGCGGGCGGGCGCGGGCAGCACGCCGGCGTAGAGGTCGAGCATGGCGCGCGTGTGCGGGAGGTCCCAGAAGGTGTCGATCACCAGTCCGCCGCCGCGCGCCACGAGCCCGGAGTTGCTGCAGCCAAGCCCGCGATCCTCCTGCAGGCACGCGAACACGTCACGGGCGATCGGCCGAAGCTCCACGGGCGGACTCATAGCGCGCCCGCGAGCCACGCGGAACCCCATGGCCGCGCCGCCGGGGGCCGCTTCCCCGCGCTATGCGGACGGACCCGCCGCGACGGACCTCACACCGCCGGCGCCCGCGCCTCGTCGCCGAGCGCGCGGAGCCGCGGCATGACGGTGCGCGCGAACAGCCGCATGTTGCGCTCCGCCTCCGCCCGCGGCATGCCGGCGTAGCTGAAGACGCCCACGTAGGTGCCGCAGCCGGTGCGCCGACGGATCGCGTCGATCTTCTCGACGCACTGCTCGGGCGTTCCCCACACCTGCAGGTCGAGGAAGAACTCGGTGAGCGCGTCGGCGCCGCCCTTGGTGCGCGCGATCTCCTGGAGCTTCGCGTAGTACTCGTAGCCGACCGTGCGCGCGAGGTGATCGCCGATCAGCTCATAGTGCTTCATGACCGAGTCCCAGTAGCCGCCGATGTAGCGCACCGCCATCTCGCGGGCGCGGCCGGCGTCCTCGTCGCAGAACGTCCAGCCGGCGAGGACCGGCGCCGGCGCCTCGGCGCCGTGCGCGGCGCGGTAGTGGGCGCGGTAGTCGGCCAGCTCGCGCTCCATGGTCTCCCACGGCTTCTGCGGGATGATGAGCACGCCCACGCCGAGCCGGGCCACGATCGGCATGGACTCGGCCGAGACGGCCGCGGCGTAGGTGCGGCCGCGAAAGCTCTTCATCGGCGCGGGCCTGAGCGCCACGCGCGGCTGGCGGACCCAGCGGCCCTCGTACTCGCAGACGCCGCTCTCGAGCCCCGCGAGCAGCATCTCGGCACTCTCGACGAAGCGGCCCCGGGCCTCCTCCATCGAGAGGCGGAAGCCGTCGAACTCGACGCGGCCGAGGCCCCGCCCGATGCCGAGGATCATGCGGCCGCCGCTCATCGCGTCGAGCATGCAGACCTGCTCGGCGACCCGTAGCGGGTCGTGCCACGGCAGCACGACCACCATGGAGCCCAGCTTGACGGTACGGGTGCGCGCCGCCACCCAGGTGAGGTACTGCAGCACGTCGGGGCACATCGTGTAGTCGGTGAAGTGGTGCTCGACGCCCCACACCGACTCGAAGCCCAGCGGCTCCGCCAGGTCCACGAGCGCCAGCTCGTCGGCGTAGACCGCGTGGTCGGGCCGCGCCGCACCCGGGTTCTGGAAGATCACCGCCGTGCCGACGTGCATAGCTCAGGCTTACCGTAGTCTCCCCCGGCGCGACAACGCCCGCGCTCGCGATGGCTCGTCCGCTTGCGCCGAAAGCGCTCAGTCCGCCGCGTCGTAGCTGGCCGAGATCAGCTTGTCGGTGCGGGTGTTCACCTCGCACTCGTACTGCAGCCTGATCGTCTCGCGCTTGCGGTCGACGGTGGCGCGACCGGTGACGCGGGCGCGGATGGCGTTCTGGCATGGAGAGGCTCTCTCCCCGGCAACATCGGTCGGCACGTCGCGCCGGATTGGCTGGCGGCGGCCGGTGCGGATCGTGCCTAGGCGGCGTCGCGCAGCGGCGGGTCGCCTGGCGGACCCAGGCGCTTCGCGGCGCTGGTGCGAGTGATGTAAAGCGCCAGGAAGAGCACGACGAGGTCGGAGGTGGCCCACACGATCGGCCCCAGCGCAGCCAGCGGCGTGGCGAGCGTAAAGTCGGGAGCGACGCCGATAACGGCAGGGAGGATCGTCGGAGGCATTCGTCGGAGATGAGCAACGTCCGTGCCACGAGCACGGCCCCGGATCGTCGCGGCTTGCGGGCGCAGGCGCCGACGCCGGCCGCCACATCGAGCGTCGCGGTGCACCGAAACGTACATGCTGGAGGCGCCCGGCGTCCCGGGGTAGAGATCGTCGAACGATGCACGAGCCCCACAGCGCTCCTCTCGAGAACCCGCTGCTCGAGGACTTCCTCCTCCCGCCGTTCGACCGCATCCGCGCGGAGCACGTGGAGCCCGCCGTGCGGGTCGTCCTGGC
>DATMAZ010000034.1:0-7723 GCA_035559675.1 Candidatus Limnocylindria bacterium | reverse complement strand
GCTCTCCGAGGTGGTGACACCGCCGTTCTGCGCGCCGGACCACGCCGAGCTGGTGCCGGGGATCTCCGGCGCCGCGCTGGCACCGCTGCGCGTGCGCAACCCGCTGTCGGCGGAGCTGGGCGTGCTCCGCCGCTCGGTGCTGGTCGGCGTGCTGCAGGCGCTGCGCACCAACCGAGATCGCGGCGCCGAGTTCGTCGGCGTGTTCGAGATCGGCAAGGGCTACGGCACGGGCGCGGACGGCCAGCGTTGCGAGCCGCGCGGGGTGGGGCTCGCGCTCGCGGGCACGTGGCCGCCGTGCGGCGCGGAGCGCCGCGGGCCCGCCGTCGGCTTCGCCGACGCCAAGGGCATCGTCGAGAACCTGCTCGAGCGTCTCGGCTGCGGCGAAACGCCGCGCTGGCCGCGCGCCTGCGACGTCCCGTTTCTCCATCCCGGCAAGTCGGCCTGGATCGAGTACGCGGGCGAGCGCCTGGGCGCGCTCGGCGTGCTCCATCCGCGTGTCGCGCAGGTGCTTGATCTTTCTACGGAAACTGTGATTGCGGAGCTTGACTTCCAGAAACTCGGTCAGTATCGTCCCGGCCGCCGCGGAGTGCGGCCTCTGCCGCGCTATCCTTCCGTGACGCGTGACATCGCAATGGTGGTCGACGAGGACTTCCCGGCGGACGCGATCCGCGACGAAGTGCGCGCGCTCGGCGAGCCGCTGATCGAGTCCATCCGGTTGTTCGACTGCTATCGCGGCGCGCCGATCCCGGCGGGGCGCAAGAGCCTCGCCTACACCATCGCGTACCGGGCCCCCGACCGCACGCTCACCGACGACGAGGTGAACGCGCTGCAGGAGAAGCTGCGCGCGCACCTGACCGGGCGCTTCGCGCTCGAGCTGAGGAGCTGACGCGATGACGACGCTCACCAAGGCGGATCTCGTCGAGCGCATCTACGAGCGCGTCGGCTGCTCGAAGAAGGAGGCCACCGAGGTCGTCGAGGCCGTCTTCGAGCTGATGAAGCGGCGCCTCGAGACCGGCGAGAAGGTGAAGATCTCCGGCTTCGGCAACTTCGTCGTCGCGGCCAAGCATCCGCGCAAGGGCCGCAACCCGCAGACCGGCGAAGAGATCATCATCGCGGGCCGCCGCGTGCTCACGTTCAAGGCGAGCCAGGTCTTGAAGAAGACCATGAACGACGGCGCCGAGCCCGCGCGCAACAGCGGCTGATCGTCGATCTGCCGGCCGCCGCCGCTCGGGGCGGCCCGTGTGCTCAGCGCACGCCGCTCGAGCGCTTGGTGCGGAGGTGCAGGCGGTAGACCTTGCTCGGGGCGGCCGTGCCGGCGCCGTCGGCCGGTGCCAGCTTCCGCGCCTTCCACGTGAGGAGCGCCAGCCGGAGCGCCTCGGGGTCGATGCACAGGTTCTCGCAGACGTTGTTGAAGGAGAAGGGCCAGTCCCAGTCGTCGGCGCGGATCCACTCCTCGGCCTGCCGCGAGAGCAGCCGCGGGTTCGAGCGCGCGTTGGTGAGATGCTCCTGGAAGCAGCGAATGCCGTCTTCCAGCACGGCCAGCATGAGCGCCTTCTCGCCGGAGGCCTGGCTGTCGCGGCGAGCGCCGGCGAGCAGCTGCTCGGGCAGCACCACCTCGGGCGCGAACAGGTCGGCCAGGATTTCGGGATCACGCCGCCCCCGGCCGGGCTCCGGGATCTGCCGCTCGGCCTCCTCGATGACGGTCGTGGTCTTGTCCGCGAGAGCCTTGTCCATCACGTCCTCCGCTGCGCCATGGCGATTGCAACCCCCGCGCCAGCGAGGAAGGTGCAGCGCGGACCGCGCAAATCCGCGTTCGAGCGACGACGGCGTGACGGTATCGCCGGGAGATTGACACCGGAGCGTACGGAAACGGACGCGGCGCCGCCCGCCGGCTGCGCCGCGTCGTGCGCGGCATCCTTCCTTGACTCCGTCGCGGTTCGGCTCCTAAGAAGAGTCCAGCGGGGCGTGGCGCAGCCAGGTAGCGCACTCGCTTGGGGTGCGAGTGGTCGGCCGTTCAAATCGGCTCGCCCCGACTGAGGTTCCTCGGGCGGCGGCCCTGCGGCTTGCAGGGCCGCTCCCTTGGTGGCACCCTCCGCAGGCTTGATGGATCCGCGTCCGTTGCTACTGCTCTCGAACGACGACGGAATCCATTCCGCGGGGTTGGCGGCGCTGGAGGTGGCGTTGAGCTCGGTGGGCGAGGTGGTGGTGGTGGCGCCGGATCGCGAGCAGAGCGCGTGCAGCCATGCGCTCACGCTGCACCGCCCGCTGCGCATCGACCGCATCGGCGACTCGCGCTACGTGGTCGACGGCACGCCCACGGACTGCGTCAACCTGGCCGTGAACGGCATCCTCGACCGGCGGCCCTCATTGGTCGTCTCCGGTATCAACAAGGGCGCCAACCTGGGCGACGACGTCACGTACTCCGGCACGGTGAGCGCGGCCATGGAAGGCACGCTGCTCGGCATCCCGTCGATCGCGGTGTCGCTCATCGGCCGCCACGAGTTCGTCTTCGAGGCGGCCGCCGAGTTCGCCCGCCGCCTGGCGCACTGGGTGCTCACCACGGGGCTCCCGCCCGACACGCTGCTCAACGTGAACGTGCCGCAGCTGCCCAACGGCGAGGGGCCGCGCGGCGTGGCGCGTACCCGCATGGGCCGGCGGCGCTACGGCGACGCCATCGTCGAGAAGGTCGACCCGCGCGGGCGCAAGTACTACTGGATCGGCGGCGAAGAGCTGGATTTCGTGGAGGAGGAGGGCACCGACTTCTACGCCGTGCGCCAGGGGCAGATCTCGGTGACGCCGATCCACCTCGATCTCACCAACTACCGGTCCTTCGACGCGCTCGCGGGAGTCGACTCGACGTGGCCGTGACCGGCCACACCGCGCGCACGGGCGTGCGGCACGGTGCCTCGCAGCACGGGCACGCCGCGAGCTGAGGGGGGGAGTGCGGATGGAGCGATGGCTGAGGTCGGGGATGGCGGTGGCGGCGCTCGCGGTGCTCGGTGCGGCGTGCGGCCCGAAGGCGGTGCGGCACACGGTGCAGCCAGGTGAGACGGTGGCCGGGATCGCACGACGCTACAGCGTGCCCTACGAAGCGGTGGTGCGCGCCAACCGGCTGCGCGATCCCTCGCGCATCGTGGTGGGGCGGCGGCTCGTCATCCCCGGCGCGGTGGCCAAGGCGCCGGCCATGGTGCAGCGCCCCGGCGGCCGGCTCGAGCCCATCGGCTTCGCGCCCGCCGGCCCGTCTGCCGGCGCCAACCTGCAGTGGCCGGTCCCGGGCGGCGCGGTGACCTCGCCGTTCGGCCGCCGCGAGCACGGGCACCACGACGGTATCGACGTGCAGGCGCCGTCCGGCACGGCGGTGCGGGCCGCCCGTGGCGGCGCGGTGATCTTCAGCGGCAGTCTGCACGGCTACGGCAACCTGGTGATCGTGGACCACGGCGGCGGCCTGGCCACGATCTACGCCCACAACCAACGCAATCTCGTGCGAGCCGGGGAGCGCGTGCGGACCGGACAGCCGATCGCGCTGCTCGGCGCGACCGGGCAGGTGAGCGCGCCGCATCTGCACTTCGAGGTGCGCGAGCACAACGTCGCCCGCGATCCGCTGGCGTTCCTGCCGCCGATGGCAGTCGCGAGCAGCCGCCCCGAGGGAGGACCATGAGCGATCTGGCGCGTCACATCCGGGACATCCCCGACTTCCCGAAGCCGGGCATAGTCTTCAAGGACATCACACCGCTGCTCGCCGATGCGAGCGCGTTTCGCGAGACGGTCGAGCGGCTCGCCGAGGGCTACCGGGGCCGCGTCGACACGGTGCTCGGCATCGAATCACGGGGCTTCATCGTCGGCGCCGCGGTGGCCTACGCCCTCGGGACGGGGCTCGCCTTGGTGCGCAAGCCCGGCAAGCTGCCGGCCCGCACCTACGCCGCGCACTACGAGCTCGAGTACGGACGCGACACGCTCGAGATCCACCGCGACGCCATCGGCGCCGACCATCGCGTGCTGCTGGTGGACGATCTCCTGGCCACCGGCGGAACGGCGAGCGCCGCGGCGCAGCTGGTCGAGCGCTGCGGCGGGACGATCGCCGGCTTCTCGTTCATCGTCGAGCTGGCGTTCCTCGGCGGGCGCAAGCGCATCGAACCGCACCCGGTGCGCTCGCTCATCTGCTACGACGCCTAGCGGCGGCGGCCATGGCAGTGCGGGACCACCACGGCGAGCGCCGGGCGGTGCAGACCGGCCTCGCGATCAGCACCGTGCTCTGCCTCGCCGAGGCGGCCGGCGGCTGGTGGACGAACAGCCTCGCGCTGGTGAGCGACGCCGCCCACATGCTGGGCGACGTGGCGGCGCTGTCGCTCACGCTGTTCGCGCTCTGGGTCGGCAGCCGGCCGGCCAGCGCCAGCAAGACGTTCGGCTACTACCGCGCCGAGATCCTGGCGGCGCTGGTGAACGGCGTCGTCCTCTGGGTGGTGGTCGTCTTCATCCTCGCCGAGGCGTGGCGGCGGTTCTGGCAGCCGCCCGAGGTGGCGGCCGGGGGCATGCTCGGCATCGCTGTCGTCGGGCTGATCGTGAATCTGTTCGTGGCGATGCGGCTCCATGGGCACGCCGTCCACAGCCTGAACCTCCGGGGCGCTTACCTGCACGTGGTCTCGGATGCGCTCGGCTCGGTCGGGGCGCTGGTGGCGGCAGTGGTCATTCTGGCGACGGGCTGGCAGGCGGCCGACACGCTGGCGAGCGTGGTGATCGCGGCGCTCATCTTGAAGAGCTCGTGGGCGCTCGTGCGCGAGAGCGTCGACGTGCTGATGGAGGCCGTGCCGGCGCACGTCGATCTCGAGCGCCTGCAGGCGACGCTCGAGAGCGTGGCCGGCACCGTCGAGGTGCACGACCTGCACGTCTGGAGCCTCACCACCGGCCACTACGCGCTCTCCGCCCACGCGGTCATCGACGGCTCGGTGGCCGGCGACGAGATGCTGGCGCGCATGGCGGCGGTGTGCGCGCGCGAGTTCCACGTCGACCACGTCACGATCCAGCTCGAGCAGCAGAGCCGCCGCGCCGAAGAGCCGGTGCACTAGCGCGGTGACCAGGCTTGCCTCCCAGGCCGGGCAGTAGTAGCCCCGCCGCATGCGACGGATCGCCGTGGTGCTGGCGTGCTGGCTGGCGGGCTCCGGGTGCGTGCTGGTGGTCTCGAGCCCGCTCGGACTGCTGAGCCGCGATCGCCCGCCGCTGGAGGAAGTGGTGGTGGACGGCGAGGGCAAGGACAAGGTGCTGCTCATCGACGTCGCCGGCATGATCACCGACACGCCGAGCCGTCGCGCGCTCGGCCTGGTCGAGGAGGACAGCACGCTCGCCCGCATCGAGGCCGAGCTCGCCGCCGCCAAGGAGGACGATCGCATCCGCGCGGTCGTCGTCTACGTGCGCAGCCCGGGCGGCGGTGTGACGGCCAGCGACGACGTCTACCGCGCGGTCCGCCGCTTCAAGGACGAGCGCAAGGTGCCCGTGGTGGCGGCGCTCGGCGGCGTGGCCGCTTCGGGCGGCTACTACGTGGCGTGCGCCGCCGACCGGATCGTGGCGCATCCGACCGCCGTTACCGGTTCGATCGGCGTCATCATGGTGAACCTGAACCTCGACGGGCTCCTCGGGAAGATCGGCGTGCGCGACGCCACGGTGAAGGCCGGCCGCTACAAGAACCTGATGTCGCCGTTGAAGCCGCTGGATCCCGAGGACCACGCTATCGTGCAGCGCATCGTTGACTCGCTCCATGCGCACTTCAAAGACGTGGTGCGCGACGCACGCGGGCTCGACGATGCGCGTCTCGCGGCCGTGAGCGACGGGCGCGTCTTCGACGCCCCGACGGCGCACGCACTCGGCCTGGTGGACGAGGTCGGTGACCTGCACGCCGCGATCGACGCGGCCAAGAAGGCCGCGGGCATCGAGGAGGCGAAGGTGATCCGCTACCGGCGGGCGGGCGAGTCGGCGGACACGCTGCACGCCCGCTGGCAGGGCGGGCCCGACGTGCAGGCGCTCGACATCGAGGGCGAGCTGCTGCGCGCCGCCGGGCCACGGTTCCTCTACCTGTGGGATCCGATGCGGGCCGAATGAGCGCCCGCGCGCACGGCGGCAGCCTCGCGTGCCGCGCGGAGTCGTCTGTCGCTGACAGTTAAAGATGTCCGGGGCATTGGCACTTAAAGATGTCCGCTCGTTGAGGGTCAGGCCGCCTTGCCCTTGGCGGCGGGGATCGCAAGCAGGCGTCCGGTCCGGTCGTAGCGAGCCAGCAGCCGGCCCTGGTAGCTGAGCCCGAGCGTGTCGTCGACGAATTCGTGGACGAGGACCGGGCAGCGTACGTAGTGCGCCCGTTCCCGGCGCCGCGGGAGCTGCAAGGTGAGGCTGCCGAACACGACGGTGCTGTCATTGCGCACCACCCGCTCATGCTGCGCCGAGAGCAGCAGGCGCAGGTCCACGCCCACGAGTGTCAAGAACGCACTGCCCGGCTGCGCCGGCTTCACCGTGAAGCGTCGATTGCAGTCGGGGACGAAGGTCGTCGTCAGGTACGCATTGGCCGCCGCGTAGTCCGTGATGCCGGCCAGGCGCAGCTCCTGCGGCAGGCGGCCTTGCAGCGTCCCGAACATCCGCTCGCTGCGGCCACGGGCCTCGGGCGAGCGGGCGAGGATCTGGCGGATGCCGAGCACCTTGAGGGCGCGCTGCACCGGGGTGTCGTAGGCGAGATCGGGGGCGGCGCCGGCGGTGTTGGTGCGGCAGAAGTGGCTGCCGCGATCCGTGTAGAGCTCGGCAAACCGGCCAAAGTCGCGGAGGACCGCGTGCAGCGCGGCCATCGTGGAGGCCGTCCCCTCCTGCGGCCAGAACTGCGCGTAGAGAATGCGGCTGTCGGCATCTCGAGCGCGACGACCAGGTCCTGCGCGGGCAGACCGGGGAGCCAGGCGTGCATCGAGGCATCGAGGTGGACGAGCATGCCCACCAGTGGGCGCCGCTCGCGCTTGCGCCGGTAGCGGCCGCGGCTCGGCGCCTTGGGGGCGAGGCCGGTGGCCTGCAGCACCAGCCGCGTCCACGTGTACGAGAGCGTCAGGCCATGCTTCTCCGTGGCGTGCTCCCAGAAGTGCTGCATCGAGACGTCGGCATACTGCTAGCGGCGCAGCCGACAGAGCGTTTCGATGGTCGCCAGCGGGATCCGCTTGCGCCGGGGCCGACCGCTGCGCTGATCGACGAGCCCGCGGTAGCCTGCTCCCAGCGCGCTTTGACGCGGCGGAGCTGCCGGGGACTGATCCCCAAAATGTCGGCGGCAGCGATCCAGCTCAGCCGGCCATCGATTGCACGCACGATCACTTCCTTGCGGGTCATTGCCTTGGTCTCCTGTGCTACCTGCCGCGCCACAGCATCCATGGCGCCAGCCCGTAGCGGCCAAGGCGGACATCTTTTAAGTGCTTATGGGGCGGACATCTCCAGTGTCTGTCACACCGCGCGGAGTCGTCTTGACTCGGGGGATCGCGGCGCGTTAGGTAGCGAACGACCGGTACGGAAGCCGGCAGCCTTTTAACTCGACCCTGCGAGGTCAGAAAGGTGTGTGCGTGATCGGAGTTCCTGCACTCCCCGCGCGAGGCGCGGGTACATGACGGCGAACGGCACCCGTGCCGTTCAGGTCATGGACGCCCAGGCGATCCAACGGGCGCTGGTGCGCATCGCCCACGAGATCGTCGAGCGCAACAAGTCGGTGAAGGAT
>DATMAZ010000033.1:0-47043 GCA_035559675.1 Candidatus Limnocylindria bacterium | reverse complement strand
CGCGGCGGCGGTGGCGCGCGCGCTGCGCGGCGACGCCGCCGGCCCCGCCGCGCTCGTACTCCCGGGTGAGCGCGTGCAGTGGATCGTCGACCGCGCCGCGGCGGCCGAGCTGCTGCGCGACGCGCAGCCGGCGCCGGCTTGACCACGCTGAGCATTCGGCAAATGCTGACGCGCGTAAGGCCCGGGGAGGTGCGTGATGCCGCGTGACACACTGACAGTCATCGACAATCGGACGGGGCGCTCCTACGAGCTGCCGATCGAGCACAACACCATCCGGGCGACGGACCTGGCGAAGATTCGTGTCAGCGACGACGGGCCGGGGCTCTTCTCGTACGACCCGGCGTTCATGAACACGGCGTCCTGCAAGAGCCGGATCACGTACATCGACGGCGAGAAGGGCATCCTGCTCTACCGGGGCTATCCGATCGAGCAGCTGGCGGAGCGCAGCACGTTCCTCGAGACGGCCTATCTCCTGCTGAAGGGCGAGCTGCCGACGGCGGAGTCGCTGGAGCAGTTCACCACCAACATCCGGATGCACACCATCGTCCACGAGAACATCAAGAACTTCATGGAGGGGTTCCGCTACGACGCCCATCCGATGGGCATGCTGGTGGCGACCGTGGGCGCGCTCTCGACCTTCTACACCGACGCCAAGCGCATCCGGGATCCGGAGTCCCGCCGCATCCAGACCCACCGGCTGATCGCCAAGATGCCCACCATCGCGGCGTTTGCCTACCGCCACGCGATGGGGCTGCCGTACGTCTACCCGGACAACGAGCTGTCGTACACGGGCAACTTCCTGAACATGATGTTCAAGATGACCGAGCTCAAGTACAAGCCCAATCCCGTGCTCGCGCACGCGCTCGACGTCCTCTTCATCCTGCACGCCGACCACGAGCAGAACTGCAGCACCAACGCGATGCGCTCGATCGGCAGCTCGCAGGTCGACCCGTTCTCCGCGCTCGCGGGCGCCTGCGCCGCGCTCTACGGTCCGCTCCACGGCGGGGCCAACGAGGCGGTGCTCCGCATGCTGAAGGAGATCGGCTCGGTAGACCGCGTGCCCGCCTTCATCGAGGGCGTGAAGCGCGGCGAGCGGCGGCTCATGGGCTTCGGCCACCGCATCTACAAGAACTACGACCCGCGCGGGCGGATCATCAAGCGGCTGGCCGACGAGGTGTTCGAGGAGACGGGGCGCAACGCGCTGATCGACATCGCGCTCGAGGTCGAGCGTATCGCGCTGCAGGACCGCTATTTCATCGACCGCAAGCTCTATCCGAACGTCGACTTCTACACGGGCCTCATCTACGAGGCGATGAACTTCCCGGTCGACATGTTTCCCGTGCTGTTCGCCATCCCCCGCACCGCCGGCTGGATCGCGCAGTGGCTCGAGATGGTGCAGGACGAGGAGCAGAAGATCGCGCGGCCGCGCCAGATCTATCTCGGCTCGCCGCGCCGGGACTACGTGCCGATCGAGCAACGCGGGCGGCCCGAGCCGGCGCGGGCCGACCCCGCGCGGGCGTCCTGAGGCAGCCGCCGCGGCGCGCCTGGTGGCGCCCCGTCGGACGCGTCGCTAGGCGACGGCGCCGGCCTCTTTGAGCGCCGCGATTTCGTCCCAGCCGAGGCCCAGCTCGAGCAGCACCTCCTCGGTCTGCGCGCCGCACTCCTGCGCGGGCCGCTCGATGTGCGGGGGCTCGCCGCCGAACTGCACGGGGTTGGCGCACACGCGCACGGGCCCGTCGGGCGTGGGCGACTCGAGCAGATAGCCGTTGGCTTCGACCTGGGGATCGTGTGGCAGGTCGAGCGGGCTCTGGAAGGGACCCCAGATGCACTCCGAGGCATCGAGCAGTGCGATCCAGTGGGCACGCGGCTGGGTGCGGAAGTGCGCCGCCAGCTCGGCCCGGATGGCATCCGCCCGGCTGCGACGGGCCTCGGGGCTCGGGTAGCGCTCGAGCAGGTCGGCCCGCCCGATGGTGGCGGCGAACAGCGGCCAGAAGCGCTCGGCCTGGAGCATCATCAAGACGAGCCCCTTGTCGTCGGCGCAGAAGTACGTGCCCACGAGCGGATTCGGCGGGCTCGGCATCTCGCCGGCCGCGGGCAGCATGCGGCCGTAGAGCAGCGCGGCGGTGATGTCTGGCGAGAGCACCCACATGGCCGTGCCGAGGAGCGACACGTCGACCTCGAGGCCGCGGCCGGTGCGCTCGCGATGCAGCAGCGCCGCCGCCACGCCGCCCGCGATGGCGAGGCCGCCGATGAAGTCGCCGAACGCGGGTCGCTGCTGTAGCGGCGGGCGGCCGGGTGTGCCGAGACGATCGGCGACGCCGCCCCGAGCCCAGAAGGAGACGCCGTCGTACCCGCCGCGGCCCGCATCGGGCCCGCGCTGCCCCTGGCCGTGGCCCCGGGCGTAGACGATGCGGGGATTGACGGCCGACACGTCCTCGTAGCGCAGCCGCAGCCGGGTTCGCGCGGCGTCGAGAAACGAGGTGATCACCACGTCAGCCGTCGCCAGCAGGCGGTCGAGGATGCGCCGGCCGTCGGGGTGGGCGAGGTCGAGGCCGACGCTGCGCTTGTGGCGTCCGAGGTGCTCGACGAAGAAGTTCCGGCCGGATGCGCCCGGGACGAGCCCGGCCGTCACCAGGCCGCGCATCGGGTCGCCATGGCGCGGATGCTCGATCTTCACGACCTCCGCTCCCCAGTCGCCGAGGATCGTGGCGGCGGACGGCACGAAGCCCCACTCGGCGATCTCGACCACCCGGATCCCGTCCAAGACGCGCATTCGCGCCTTCTACGGTTTGCGTGGCTCGGCGGGCAACCGGGTGGCGGCGGGCAGCGGCAAATCGACGCGCAGCGTCGTGCCGGGGCCGGGGCCGAAGCCGAGCGTGCCGCCGAGCGCCAGCACGCGCTCCCGGATGCCGATCAGCCCCATGCCGTGGGGCCGCTCGCTGTACGCATCGAAGCCGACGCCGTCGTCCGCGATCGTCAGGTGAAGCCGGCGCCCGTCGGCGCGCACCGTGACCTCGACGCGGCTCGCCCGCGCATGGCGGGCGACGTTGGTGAGCGCCTCCTGCGTGATGCGGTAGACGGCCGTCTCGAACTCGGGCGGCAGGCGCTCGGGCAGGCCGTCGAGCGAGAGCCGGGCGTCGATCTCGTGGCGGCGGCCGAAGGCCTCGACGTGCGCCTCGAGCGACGGCCCGAGCCCCCAGTCGTCGAGCACGGAGGGGCGGAGCAGCTGCGAGAGCTCCCGGATGTCGGAGAGCGTTCGTGCGGCGAGGCGGCGGGCCTCGCCGAGATGCTCGCGCGTGGTCGTGGCGTCCGGGGCGAGGCCGCGGTCGACGAGCCAGAGATACGAGATCACCGCGGTGAGCGACTGGCCGACCTGATCGTGCAGCTCGCGGGAGAGCCGGCGCCGCTCCTCCTCCTGGAGCGACATGAGCCGCCCGGAGAGCGCCGCCAGCTCCTCCTGGCGCTGCGCCAGCCGCTGGTGGGCCGTGCTCAGCACCTCGGCGCTCACCACCGCCACGGCGGCGCCCAGCAGCAGCGCGTTGAGCGCGTAGAGAAAATCGGTGCGCGGCAGCTGCTCGGCGGGTACGGCGAGGCCGACGCCGAGGAAGCCGAACCACACCAGCGCGCAGACCAGCATGGCGCGGCGGCTGCTCCAGGCGGCGAGCACGGCCGTGCCGACCAGGAGACAGGTGAGCGCGCTCACGATCAGCGTGGGGCCGCTCGGGACGGCGTAGAAGTAGGCCAGGGTGTTCGCCGCGATGCCGAGCGCGAAGACGGTGGTGAGCGCGTCGGTATGGCGCTGGGCCACCGTGAGGAAGCTCGCGACGAGCACACCGATCGTGAGCGCCGCGTGCACGCCGTAGAGGACCAGCCGCGAGCGGAGCGTCTCGGGCTCGCCGAGCCGGGCGTCGAAGGGCAGGAAGAGCAGCAGCGCGCCGAGCGCGATGGTGGCGGCGGTGCGCAGCGCCGGCAGCCGGCGCAACAGGTCCTCTCCGGCGTCGGCGAGGGTGCTCGCGGCGGGCGGCGTCGAGCGGGTGGGCGTCAGTTCAGGTGATACAGCCGGGCGGCGTTCCCGCCGGCGATCAAGGCCCGTTCGTCCGCGGGCACGTCCTTGAAGTGAACGGCGAGCGCCTCGCGCGACTTCGGCCAGGTGCTGTCGGAGTGCGGATAGTCGGTGGACCAGAGGATGTTTCGCAGGCCGGCACGGTGGCGTTCGGCCACGCCTGCCAGGTCCTGGATGAACGTGGCATGGCCCTGCCGGTACCAGTAGTCGCTCGGCTTCTCGGTGATGACCGACTTGGTCCAGAAGCGGTGCTTGTTGAACGTCTGGTCCATGCGCTCGAGGAAGTATGGGATCCAGCCGATGCCGCACTCGACCAGGATGAAGTTCAGCTTCGGATGCCGGGCGAGAATGCCCGTGAAGACCAGCGTCGAGACCACCTCGCAGATCGAGATGGGCGCGATCGCGATGAACGTTTCCTTCACGCCGGGCGTGGGATTCATGAACGTCGCGGCCACGTTGGCGTTGCGCGGCCCGACGATGTGGAAGCTGATCGGCATGCCGGTCTCGGCGACCAGTGCCCAGAACTTCTCGTAGGCGGGATCCCACAGCGGCTTGCCGCCGCGCTCGTCCGGGAACGGGTCGACGTGGAAGCCGCGCAGCCCGAGCTTGGCGACCCGCTCGAGCTCGGTGCACCCCTCGTCGATGTCGATCAGCGGAATGTGGGCGAGGCCGATCAGCCGCGAGGGCGCGGCCTGCGACAGCTCGACCATCCAGTCGTTGTAGCGCTGGACGATGTAGCGGCGCAGCGCCGCGTCCTTCGGGTACTGCGTGACCGGGCCGCCGAAGTAGAGGACTTCGGCGTAGACGCCGTCGAGATCCATGTCTTCGAGACGGGCCTTCGGATCGTAGGAGCCCGGCCGCATGTCCTTGTACGAGAGACCGGCGGGACGGAACTCTTCCGGCTTGCGGCCGGCCGAGGCATCGAGGCCGATGGCGCCAGTCACCTGCGAATCGACGATCCAGAAGTCGCCCTGGGGCGTCGACTCGACACGCGGGGCTCGGTCCTTGAAGGCGGCCGGCACGTCGCGCGTCCACAAGTCGCGCGCGGGATTGACGTGGGAATCGGCCGAAATGATGCGCTCGGTGGCCATCGATGCGATCTCCTCGCGCCCGTGTTAGCCGACCACACCGGGACGGATCAAGCGATCGCCCATGGGGCGAGCCCCCGCGCGCGGACGGCGTGCGGATGCCGCGTCACAGCCCGAGCTGGATGCGCAAGGCGTCGATGCGCTGAATAGCGTCGAACGTCTTGTCCGCCAGGAGCGCCGCCACCGCGGGATCGGAGATGTGTGCGGCCTCGAGCTTGGGGATGTTCTTGCCGAGGCGCACGAGCTTCTTGCGCGCCTTCGTCAAGCCGGCCTTCATCTTCTTCTTCTTGCCCGCGGCGCTACCGTCCTCTGCAGCCTGGAGCTTGCCGTTGGCGGTGCTCAGCAGCTTCCCGAGGCCGCTCCGTGCCGTGGCGTCGATTGCCTCGTGCGCGAGCAGCGCGTCGAGGTCGGTGAGCCGGCACGCGACGCTGGGAAAGCCCATCTTGTCCGACTGGTGGCAGCCCGACACGGCGTTGCAGACGGGGTCGGTGCACGGATCGCCGTCGTCGCATTCGGGCACCTCGGTGGCGTTGCGCAGCGTGTGCGTGCAGCCCGTGGCCGGGTCGCAGCCGTCGGTGGTGCACGGGTTGCTGTCGGCGCAGGCGAGCGTCGTCGGCGTGCACACGCCGGCCTGGCAGGCCATGCCGCCGCAGAGCCCGAGCGGGTCGCATTCGAGCGCGTTGCCGCAGGGGATGCACGGTCCCGAGTTCTCGGTGGTGCAGATCTCGCCGACCCGACAGAGCTCGGGCAGGCAGGTGCTGCCCGGCTGGCCGTTCTGCTCGCCGTCGTCGCATTCCTCGCCGCAGTCGACCACGCCGTTGCCGCACACCTCGGCGGCGCACTCGGGCGTGCAGCCGTCGCACGCGGAGGCATTGCCGTCGTCGCATTCTTCGGTGCACTCGGGGATGTTGTTGCCGCAGCTCTCGATCTCGCAGATGTGGTTGCAGCCGTCGCAGTCGGTCGTGTTCCCGTCGTCGCACTGCTCGCCGAGCTCGGGCTCGAAGACGTCGTTGCCGCAATTGGTGGGCGCCAGCCGCGTGCAGGTGGCGCTGCAGAGCGAGCCCGGCTGGCCGTTCTGCGCGCCGGCGTCGCACTCCTCGTCGCACTCCGGCATGCCGTTGCCGCAGGCCTCGACCGTGCACTCCGCCGAGCAGGTGTCGGTGGGATTGCAGGAGATGGCCGAGCCCGGGTCGCAAGGCTCGCCGCACTCCTGGATGCTGTCGCCGCAAACGTTGTCGGGCCGCGAGCAGTCGCCGCGGCAGCCATCGCAGTCGTCGTTGTTGCCGTCGTCGCACCGCTCGCACGGCCCGTCGAGCCGGGCGTTGCCGCAGACCACGAGCTTGCACGAGTTGGAGCAGCTGTCGCAGGGATTGCTGTTGCCGTCGTCGCACTCCTCGCCCGGCTCGGTCACCCCGTCGCGATCACAGAGCCCGGGCCCGCCGCATTGGACGACGGCGGGGTCGCTGAGAACGGTCGGCGTGGGCGTGACCGTTCCGGTGATGGCCGGCGGCGTGCCGCTCGTGCTGTAGACGATGTCGACGCTGCTGCCCGCGGTGATCGTTCCCTGCACGGTGGTCGTCCCGCCGCTCTGCAGCACGACCGTGCCGGCGGGGCCGATGGCCGTGACGGTGACGCCTGCCGGCACGGCGAGCGAGCACCAGGCCTCGAGGTCGATGTCGCCGCCCGAGCACTCGATGCAGTCGCCACCCGCGTCGATGTTGCCGGCCACGAGGTTGCGCTGGGCGAAGAGCTCCACGAGACCGCCCGAGCCGAAGCTGCGCTTGCCCGAGGAGTCGATGGGGGCGTTCTGGACGATGTCGAGCGCGGCGTTGAGGTCGGCGTCGCCGCCGAAGCCGTCGGGGACGGTGCCGAAGAGATTGATGGGGGCGTTCACGGTGAGCACGCCGCCCGAGCTGATGAGGATCTGGCCGCCGTCGCCGCCGAGGTCGAGGCTGGCCTCGCCCTGGGCGTGGAGCGGCGTGCCGAGCGTGATGTCGGTGTCGGCGCTCAAGTCGATGTCGCCGCCCGACCCGCCGCCGGCGATCGCGCGCGCGTCGATCCGGGAGAGGATGCCGCCCGGCGAGGTGATGATCCGGCTGCCGGCGGCGAACCCCACGCCGCCGCCGTCTCCCCCGGAGGCGTTGACGATCCCGGCGACGTTGATCTCGCCCTGCACGGCGTTGACGAAGATCTCGCCGCCCCCGGCGAGACTGCCGCCGGCGGCCGTGACCTCGCCCGAGATGTTGACGTCGTGAGTGGCGACCAGATCGATGGAGCCGTAGCCGGCGTCGGCCGTGGTGCCCTGGGCGGTGAGCGTGCCGTCGATCTGGATCGATCCGCCCGCAGTGATGCGGATGGCGCCCGGGCTCGCGCAGTTCGAGACGTCGATGCGGGCCTTGGTGTTGCCGTCACGGAGCACGGCCACGTCGCCGGCCACGGTGATCGTGAGCGAGCCCCCGGGCGGGAAGGGCGGGGTCACCCCGCAGGTGGGCGCCCCCACGATCGAGCTGCCGGGGTTGAGCGTGAGCGAGCCGGCAATGATGGTGACGGTGCCGGAGCCGATGTCGAGCTTCGTCCCCGAGCCGGTCGGCAGCACGAGCGCGCGGTTGCCGAAGTCGAGCACCGACCCGTTGGTGACCAGAAGCGTGGTCCCCTTCTTCAGCACGCAAGGGTTGTCGGCAGGAGCGCAGACGTCGTTGGCGGTCGTGGCCCGTGCCGGGCCGGCGCACAGCGCCAGAAGCCCGATTGCCGTGGTCGCCCCCGCCAACCTCCGGGGGATGATCATGGCGGCGGAGGGTACCCGAACGCGCGGCGCCACGCGAGCGTATATTTCATAGCGGTCGCCGGGCCCCGTCGTGGTCGTCAATACCCCGTCAGGAGAGGCGACGGCGTGTCAGGAATTCGACGGCGCCCACGCGCCGCCGCCGTTCCGATCCCGGAAGACTGGGAGCATTCCTCCCGTCTTTCCGTGGCACCGCCCTTGCACGGGGCTCGGGCATGGCCCCGACTCGCGCGAGCCAGCGCGGCTTCACGCTGATCGAGCTTCTGGTGGTGGTCGCCATCCTCGGCATCATCACCTCGATCGCGCTTCCGCAGTTCGCCGGCCGCCAGGGCGTGGCCTACGACAAGCGCGTCGAGAGCGACACCCGCAACGCGGCCTCCGCCCAGGAGGCCTACTTTGTCGACCACCTGGTCTATTCGAGCGACTGCACGGTGCTGCCCGGGTACACCCAGTCGCCCGGCATGGTGTTCAGCGAGTGCACGGGCGACAGCAGCTCGTTCCGGATCGCGCTCGACCATCCGAACGCCAACCAGACGTGCGCCTGGGACAGCAGCGTGCGTCCCTCGCTGTCCTGCACACCCAAGTAAGCGGCGCTCGCTGCCGGCCTTGCGCCAGGTCTGCGCCGGGGCTACCCACGTTCGAATGGTGGAGGCCGCGGAGATCGAACGCCGTCTGGCAGCTGCGCTGCCCGGTGCGACAATCACCGTCCGCGACACCACCGGTGAGGGGGACCACTTCGACGTGCAGGTACGGGCGGCGGCCTTCGCGGGCCTCAGCCTCGTGGAGCAGCATCGGCTGGTCTACGACGCGCTCGGCGACCTCATGCGGCGAGTGCATGCCCTCGCACTGCGCACCGAATCTACATGAGGAGTTGTGGCAGTCATGACTGAAACGCTCGAAGCCATCGCGCGCGAAGTGGCGGAGCACCCCATCGTCATCTACATGAAGGGGACCCCGGCCTTCCCGATGTGCGGCTTCTCTGCCGCCACCGTTGAGGTGCTGCGCCAGATCGGCGTTCCCTTCAAAGCGGTGGACGTGCTGGCGGAGGGCGACAAGCGCGAGGCCGTCAAGCAGTTCACGAACTGGCCGACGATCCCCCAGGTGTTCGTCGGTGGGAAGTTCGTGGGCGGCTGCGACATCATCCGCGAGCTGCACGCGCGCGGCGAGCTCGAGCCGCTGCTTCGCAGCGCCGTCGCCGGCCGGCTCTGAGCCGGCTTACCGTCCGCACGCCCGGAGCTGCCAGCGCTCGCGGAGCCAGAAGTTCGCGAGCTTCTGGTATTCGCTCAGCACGAGCTTGCTCGCCGGGCGGCTGCGCCACCACCGGCGCATCGGAAAGAACTCGGCCCGTGCCGGCCGCACAGCAAGCGCCACGTCGGCGGGGAGCAGCCGGCGAAGAATCGCTCGCGCGCGGCGCGTATGGCTCGGCGAGGTGACCACCACCAGCGAGCGCACCCGGGTCCGGCACGCCCAGCGCGCCACCAGCCGAGCCTCGCTCGCCGTGCTGTAGGCGCGGCCGGGGAGCGTCGTCACAGCCGCGGCGGGGACGTCGAGCGCCTCGAGCTGCGCGCGTGCCAGGGCGTCCGGGTCTGCGGTAACGACGCCGCGACGGGCGAGCGCCACGACGGCCGGCGGCCGGCGCTCGCGCGTGAGCACGATCCGCGGCGCGCTACCGGCGTGATGGAGGTCCGCGGCCTCCAGCAGGCGACCCGCCGGCGACCCGGCGAGCACCACGATGGCGTCGGCGTGCGCCGGGAGCGGATCGGCCACCACGAGAAACGCGGCCGCCGCGCGGAGTGCGAGGCATGCAACTGCTCCGGCCACGAGGAGCAGCAGGACGACCACGCTGGCGCGACGCCCCATCGGCTGGCGCGACAGATAGGCGCCGGCGCACCGGGGCGCAAGGCGCGGCGGCTCGATTGACAGTCGGGCGGGGGGCCGGTGTAGTGACGCAACCCCCATGGCCGGCCGCGACATGCACGATGCGCCGTTGGAAGAGCGCGTGGCGGTGGAGCAGCGCATCTGGGATCGCGAGCGCGATCGCACCTTCGCGGACGCCTCGATGCTGCAGCTCACGTATCCGTCCTACGAGGCGTTCTTCGGGGCGTACCCGGAATACCGCTACGTGCGCGACTTCTTCGGACCCTCGGTCGCCGGCAAGCGCGTGCTCGAGGTCGGCTGCGGCGCCGGCGTGGTGAGCGTGGCGCTGGCGCTCTCCGGCGCGCAGGTGACCGCCGTCGACGTCTCGGCGAGCGGGCTTCGGGTGACGCAGGAGCGGGCGCAGCACTACGGGGTGGCCGAGCGCGTCACCACGCTGCAGGCACCCGCGGAACGGCTCGAGTTCGCGCCCGACAGCTTCGATCTGTTTCTCGCCAAGAGCGTCGTGCACCACCTGCTGATCGACGAGGTCATGCCGCTCGTCTATCGCTTCCTCGTGCCGGGCGGTCGCGGGGCGATCATCGAGCCGCAGGGCAATCCGGTACTCGATTTCGCGCGCGAGCACCTGCCGTATCCGGGCAAGGTGGCGGAGGGGGAGCACGGCACGGACGAGTTTTTCACGCCGGCCACGGTGCGCCGGATCCTCGGCTACTTCGACTATGGGGACAGCCGGGCCTTTCGCCTATTCGGCATGCTGCAGAACCTGATCGGCATGCCCGGCAGCGGCTACGAGGCGCGGCGGCGGCAGGAGGGGCGCATCCGGGCGCTGCGCGCCGTGGCCGATCCGATCGACGAGGCGCTCTTCCGGGTGCTGCCGCCGCTGCGGCGGCTGGCTCAGCTCGTGGTCGTGCGCTTCGGGAAGAATCCGCTGGCGGCCTGAGCGCGTCGCACGCGCCCTAGCGGGTCAGCACGACCACGCAGGCGTTGGCGCCACGGCCGACCGTGTGTCCGAGCGCCCAGCGGGCATCGGCAACCTGCCGCGCGCCGGCCGCGCCGCGGAGCTGGGTGACCAGCTCCACCACCTGCCCGAGCGCCGACGCGCCGAGCGGCTCGCCCTTCGAGAGCAGACCGCCGCTCGGGTTGACCGGCAGCTTCGAGCGCATGGCGCCGCCGGCCGCCCGCAGCCACTCGCCGCCGCCGCGTTTCGGGCAGAGCCCGAGCTCCTCGGCGCTCAGGATGTAACGCGCTGCATCGGTGTCCTGCAGCTCGACGACGTCCAGGTCGCCCGGGCCGATACCCGCCTGCGCGTAGGCGGCTTCGGCCGCCATCTCGGTGGGCGTCGGCCCGGCGTCGGCCGCGAGCCCCGAGAGCGGCGTGTGCTCGCCGAGCACCGAGCCCGCGCGGTGCGAGCGGTGCTGCGCGGCGGCCACCCGGACGGCGCCCGCACCCGGGCGGGCCGACAGCACGACGGCCGCGGCGCCTTCGTTCGGCGAGCAGAGCATGAGCAGCCGCAGCGGCTCGCACACCACCGGCGAGGCCAGCACCTGCTCGCGCGTCACCGGCTTGCGATACATCGCATCCGGATTGTGGACGCCGTGCGCGTGGTTCTGCACCGACACATCGGCGAGGTCGCTCACCGTCACACCGCTCTCGAACATGAGCCGCTGGGCGCGGAGCGCGAAGTAGGCCGGCGTGGCGGCGAGCCCGGCTTCCTCGCGCCAGGGCTCGAAGAAGCTCGAGCGGATCATGCCGCGCGGCATCTTCTCCATGCCGAAGACCAGCACGTCGTCGTAGGCGCCGGCGGCGATCTGGCCGGCGGCCAGCGCCAGCGCCGCGCCGCCGCTGGCGCACCCGGCCTCGACGTTCACGATCGACGGACCCGAGAGCCCGAGCGCCGTCAGCACCTTGTGCCCGGCGGCGACCCCGCCGTAGACGCAGCCGCAGAAGGCCGCCTGGAACCCGCCGCGCTCGAGCCCGGCGTCGGCCAGAGCCGCCCGCACCGCCGTGGCGCCGATCTGGGTCAGCGTGCGGTCCGGGAAGCGGCCGAAGGGATGCAGGCCTACGCCGCGGACGTAGACGGGTCTCATGCGCCGTCCGCGGCGAACGACCACGACAGCACGTCCCGGCCGTCGGAATCGGTGAAGAGCGGGGCGATGCGAAGCTGCATCGGGAGACCGGGCCGCAGCCGCTCGAACACGGTCTCCTCGAGCCGGCCGAGTACGCAGAGCCCGGTGCCGTCGAGCTCGACCACACCGAAGCCGTACGGCACGGGACCCGCGTATCCCGGGGGCGCGGTGGTGACCACCGTGAACAACCGCAGCGTCGCCTGCGGGCCGACCGCTTCGACGGACGCGCCGGCGCCGCAGTACGGGCAGGTGTCGCCAGCGGGGAAGTGGAGCTCGCGGCAGGCGTCGCAGCGCGCCGCCAGCAGGCGGGGCGGATCGGCGGTGAACAGGCCGGGGGCGATCGGGCGGGAGGCGCCCATTGCCGCTAGACGACCTCGACGATGGTGGCGGCGCCTTGTCCCATCCCGCCGCAGATGGTGGCGAGCCCGTAGCGGCCGCGGCGACGCCGCGTCTCGAGTGCCACCGTGCCGACCAGGCGCGCGCCCGAGGCGCCGACCGGATGCCCGATGGCACAGGCGCCGCCGTTCGGATTCACGCGGGCGGCGTCCTCGATGCCGAACTCGCGCATGAGCGCGATCGGCGCGCAGGCGAACGCCTCGTTCACCTCGATCACCGTCATGTCCCCGGGGCCGAGCCCCGAGCGCTCGAAGGCCCGACGCGTTGCCGGGATGGCGGAATAGATGAGATCGGTGGGTGCGCAGGCGCCAGTCGCGATGGTGTGGATGCGCGCGAGCGGTGTCAGCCCGAGCCGGCGCACGGCGTCGCCCGAGGCGAGCAGACACACCGCCGCGCCGTCGGCCTGGCCGGACGAGGTGGCCGCGGTGATCTTGCCGCCCTCCTTGTACACCGGGGCGAGGCTCGCGATCTTCTCGTAGCTCGTGTCGGGACGCGGGCCCTGGTCGTCGCGCACCGTCACCGGCCGGCCCTCGAGGTCGAGTCCGTCGACGGGGACGATCTCCTCGCGCAGCCGCTCGCGCGCTGCGAGCGCGCGCTGGTGGCTGGCAAGCGCCCAGCGGTCCATCTGGTCGCGCGAGATGCCGTACTGATCGGCGAGCCGCTCGGCGCCCTGGCCGCCGTTCAGCGCGATCGGGTCGATGCGCTCGAAGAGCTTCGGGTTCGGGTTCATGGCCGCCAGCATGTGGCCGCCTTCCTTGATGACGTCCTCCATGCTCATCCCGTCCTTGATGGTGGGGATGCGGAAGTGCGTCATGCTGTCGAGCCCGCCCGCCACGTACACGTCGCCGAGGCCACACTGGATCTGCATGGCGGCGATGTGCACCGCCATCATGGCCGTCGTGCAGGCGCGCTCGACGCTCAACCCGACCACCCGATCGGGGAACCCGGCGAGGTAGGGAATGGCGGTCCCCGGGTGGGCCTGCTCGCCCATCATCTCGACCGCACCCAGGATCACGCCGTCGACGTCGTCGGCGGTGACGTGCGCGCGCCGCAGGATCTCCTGCAGCACGACCACGGCGAGATCGTCCGAGCGCACCTGGCGGAAGACGCCGCGGCGAGGATCGGCCCGGCCGAACGGAGTGCGCACGTAGCCGGCGAGAAACGCGTCATGAAGCGCCGCCATGGTGATCGTGCGCTATAGCGCGCGGCGCCGCGGACGGGCAAGGCGAACGCGACGGCTCCCGGGCGCGATCGCCCGGGAGCCGTCGGTCGGATGCCTCGCTACTGGATCGGCGACAGATTCACGGACACGGTCGGCGTGCCCACGCCGTGCCAGTGGTCCCAATAGCCGTCGTCCTCGGACTTGAGCTTGAAGGCGTCGCCCATGATCGCCTCGGGGCTCAGGATGCGGAGCGCTCCTCCCACGGAGCGGACGGCCCCCACGGGATACTCGTAGAACGCCGCCTCGGCGAACCGCACGGGCAGCGCACGGCCCTTCATGTCGTAGGTGGGCAGCTCACCCACGGCTTCGCACGGACCGCACGCGATCGGCGCCAACGCCCAGTTGTACTTGCTGACGATCTTCTTCTCGGCGATCACGTACCCGGACTTCTGGAATTCGGCGCGATAGGTGGTGTCGCGATGCAGTCGCACCGTCGCCGGCGTGGTGATCTTGATCTCCTCCTCCTTGAGGAAGAGGGGGCCGCGCTGGCTCTGCTGCGGGTAGAGCGTGACGTTCGCGCCCGGCGGATTGGACTCGATGCGGACGTCCTGCATCGGGCCGGTCACGATGGCGGCACAGCCGCTGCACGCGAACGCGACGAGTACGGCGAAAGCCGTTGGGCGCATGCGGTCCTCCTTCGACGGCGTCACTTCGTCTTGCCGCCCAGCACCGTCACCTTGAAGCTCTTTGCGACCGTGAAGCCCACCTTCTTGCGCGCCGGGATCTTGATTTCCTCGCCCGTCTGCGGGTTGCGGCCGATGCGCGCCTTCATCTTGCGGAGCTTGAAGGTGCCGAGACCGGGGATCTTCAGGTTCTCGCCCTTCTTCACACTCTTGATCACCAGATCGGTCAGGCCGGTGAGCACGGCATCGGCTTGCTTGCGGCTGATGTCGCCGGCCTCGGCGAGCTTGGCGACCAGTTGCGTCTTCGTCATCATCCACCTCCCAGTGGTCTGTGCGGTATTCGAAAATACCAGAGTTGGCGCACCTTCTACGGCAGCGGCCATGCGAGTGTCAAGGAATTGCAAGGCAAAATGCGGCCCCTGGCGCACCTGGGCCGCGTCGTGCGCGGATGCGACGCTGGTGGCAACGGCGTGGCGGTTTCGCGCGTCGCGATCGCGCATTCCCGAGGGATGCGCTGGCATTGGGCTTGCACTTCTGCCAGGTGAAGAGGAGCGGTATCCGAGGCGTGAGCAGTGATCGCCCCACAAGCGCGGACGTGGCCGACGTCCAGGCAGTGCTCGGCCGGGCTCTGGAGTCGTATGCCGGCATCGCCCGTCGCTTCGACGCCATCGGCGGGCTCGAGCGGGTCTTCGCGCTCTACGAGCAGATGCGCGCCGAGCTCGAGCGTGTGCAGTTCAGCGAGATCGACGCCACGGCCCAGGAGATCAAAGGCGCGCTCGAGATGCTGCTCAAAATCGACTACGAGCTGCGCCGGCTGAACAACCTGAAGCTCGCCTTCGGAGCGGGATCGCGTGATGCCGGCTAAGACGCCCGGTGCGCGCTCGCGCGCGGTGCCGGAGACACCCGCCGGCACGACCATGCGGACCGCCGACCCCTCCCCGCGCCAGGAGCGGCTGCTCTCCGAGATCTCGCACGAGGTCGGGAACTACTTCCACAAGCTTTACTACTGGGCCGAGCTGCTGCGCGAGCAGCGCCCCGGGGCGGACGCCGAGCCGGCGGAGCTGCTCGAGCGCACGATTCGCGACCTCGAAGCGTTCCTCAAGACCGCGCTGGAATACTTCCGCCCGATGAGCGTGGCGCCGTCGACGATGACGGTGGACGAGCTCACGGCGAGCGTGCGAGCGCTCGTCGGCCGGCACGCCGAGCCGGCCACCGTCCAGTGGCGGATCGAGCCCGCGGCGCCCGGCGTCGTGGCGGTCGACCCGGGACGGTTTTCGTTCGTGCTCCAGGGGCTCGTGCGCCGCCTCGATCCCGCGCCGGGCGGCGAGTTCACCGCGGCCATCGCCGTGGAGCCGGGGCCGGACGAAATGCGCTACGTCCTCACGCTGACGGGCCGGGGGACGGAGCGCGGCACGGCGTCGGGTGTGGCCGGCGCCATCGAGTGGGCCGTGATCGAACGCATCGTCGAGCTGCACGGCGGCGCCGTGGCTGCCGACGTTGCCGGCACCGACCGCACGGTGCGGCTCACCGTGCCCGTCCGATCCTGACAAGAGGCGGAAGCCATGGAAACGAAGATCCTCATCGTTGACGACGATCCGTTCATCTGTAAGCAGCTCGAGGAGCTCTATACCTCGCAGCGTTACGGCGTGGCCTGTGCGAACGAGTCGGGGGAGGCGCTGCGGCTGCTCACCGAGAACGACTTCTCGCTGGCGGTGGTCGACTTCAAGATCCCCGGCACGGACGGCATCGGGCTCATCCGCGAGGTGCGCGAACGCTGGCCGGATCTCGACGTGATCATGATCACCGGCTACGCGAGCATCAAGGGCGCGGTCGAGGCGATCAAGCAGGGTGCCAGCGACTACATCACCAAGCCGTTCCAGAAGGAGGAGATCCTCCTGGCGACGGAGAAGGTTCTCGAGAAGCGCCGGCTGCTCGACGAGATCAACTACCTCCGCAGCCAGCTCTCCGACCGCTACTCGTTCGCCAACATGGTGAGCCGCAATCGCACGATGCACGAGATCTTCGAGACGATCGCCGTGCTGGCGCAGAACGACGCCACGGTGCTGATCTACGGCGAGTCCGGGACCGGCAAGGAGCTCGCGGCCCGCGCGATCCACTACCAGGGCAAGCGCAAGAACGGGCGGTTCGTCGCCATCAACTGTGCCGCCTTTCCGGACACGCTGCTCGAGAGCGAGCTGTTCGGCTACGAGCGGGGCGCGTTCACGGGGGCCGTGCACGACCGCGTCGGCAAGATCGAGCTGTCGAGCGGCGGCACGCTGTTTCTCGACGAGATCGAAAGCATCTCGCTGAACATGCAGCTGAAGCTGCTGCGCGTGCTCGAGGAGCGCGAGCTCGAGAAGCTCGGGTCCAACCGGCGCATCAAGGTCAACATGCGCGTCATCTGCGCCACCAACATGAACTTGGCGCAGGCGGTGGCCGAGGGCCGCATGCGCGAAGACTTCTACTACCGGATCAACGTGGTGCCGATCCGCATCCCGCCGCTGCGCGAGCGCATCGAGGACATCCCGCTGCTCGTCGGCGAATTCCTCCGCAACAACGAGATGTCGCGCGAGAAGGGCATCAACCGCCTCTCGAACAAGGCGCTCTCACAGCTCATGAGCTACCACTGGCCGGGCAACGTGCGCGAGCTCGGCAACGTGATCGAGCGGGCGATCCTGCGCACGAGCGGGTCGGTCATCCGGGAGGTGGACCTCCCCGGGCACTCGAGCGTCGGCAAGGAGACGCCGGCGGCGAGCGAGCGCGGCGCCGCGCGCTACGACTTCGAGGTACCGCTGAAGGAGTACCTCCGCCGGGCCGAGAAGGACTACCTCGCCCGCGTGCTGCGCAAGTACCGTGGGGGCATCAACCTCTCGGCCAAGCACGCGCTGGTCGATGCGGCCACGCTCCACCGCAAGATGAAAATGCACGGGCTGCGCCGGGAGGACTTCCGGGACGCCAGCGGCCGGCTGGCCGACGCCTCGGAGTAAACCCGCTTGGACGGCGGCGACGGCCGCACGGCCGCCGTCGCCCGCCCCCACGCGGCGGGCGCCTCGGGAGCCCGCTGCGCTCCCGCATGGCGGATGCGTTGATCGTCGTCGGTGGCGGTGACGCTGCCCGGCGCGCGGCCCAAAAGGGCGGCCGTTCGTGGCATGCGACGGCGTCTCTGCACGACCCTTGCGTGAATGCGGCGAGGAGCCTCGGCTCCGGACGCCCGATGGCCGCAAGTGGTTGACCTCACGGCACAAATCGCTCGACCGACTGCGCAGCCGTGGCACCCAAATTGCTGACCGGCGCCGTGGAGCCCCAAGCTGCATGCGTCCTCGGGTGAAAGTAGCTCTATTCAACGACGTTTCACCGGGTTATACCCGTCAATCCATGATTCTGCGGGAGCTCGGGTTCGTGGTGTTGCTCGCACTTGCGGCAATGGCGATGCCGGGCTGTGCGCCGAAGGCCGTGGCGCCGGCCGATCCCGGGGTCCTGGGCGCCCTCATGCAGCCGCCGCCTGCGGAAGCCAGCCAGAACTATCGCATCCAGATCGGCGACGAGCTGCACATCCGCTTCACCTACCAGCCCGAGATGAACGAGCAGCTGCCGGTGCGGCCCGACGGCCGCATCTCGCTCGCCACCACCGGGGAGATCGCGGTGGTCGGCATGACGCCGAGCGAGCTCGAGGCGCTGATCGTGGAGCGATCGTCCACGCGGCTCCGGGATCCCGAGGTGCGGGTGATCGTCACGAAAGTGGGCGAGCAGCGGGTCTACGTGGGCGGCGAGGTGCAGCGGCCCGGGTACGTGCTGCTGCAGCCGAACATGACGCCCGTGCAGGCGGTCATGCAGTCGGGCGGCTTCCGCATGACGGCCAAGCCCGAGAGCACGCTGCTCTTGAGCCCCCACCGCGACGGCGAGTTCACGGCGGCCCGGCTGAACCTCAAGCAGGTGGTCGAGGAGGGCGTGCCGGAGCGCGTGCGGCTGGCGGCCGGCGACGTCCTGTACGTGCCGTCCTCGTGGATCGGCGATGCCAACCAGGTCGTGGACCTCTACGTCCGTGGCCTCATCCCGGTGCTCCCGCGCGTCGGCGTCGGCTACTCGCTCGGGCAGAACAACTGAGACCCAATGGCCAGCCTTCAACCCATCGCCGGCGAACCCACGCACGTCGTCCCGTACCTTGGCAGCGACTCGGCCAGCGGCCGCATCGCCGCGCGAAGCTTCCTCTACGCCGTCTTCAAGCACAAGTGGCTCGTGCTGGGCGTGTTCGGCATCATCGCGCTTGCCTCCACCATCGCGGCGCTCATGCGCCCCGGCGCCTGGCTGGCGCAGAGCAAGGTGCTGGTGAAGCTCGGCGAGACGGTGCAGCTGGCTCCGGCCGAGGCCCCCTCGCGAAGCGTCAACCTGCCGCTCAGCCAGGACGTCGTCCGTACGGAAGTCGACATCGTCAAGAGCTGGGACGTGGTGAAGGAGGCCGTGGAGCGCCTGGGCATCCAGCCCGGGGAAGGCACCATGGCGGACCTGATCGACGGCATCCGGCGCGGCCTTACCGTGGCGCCCGCGCCCGGGACGAACATGCTGAAGATCGGCTTCATCGGGAAGGATCCCGAGCGGGCGGCCCGGCTCGTCAACGCGATCACCGACGTCTACATCGATCACCACAACCGCGTGTACCAGCGGGAAGGCATCCGCTCCTTCTACACGCGGGAGCTCGAGAAGCGGGCCGCCGAAGTGGAGGAGGCCCGCCGCAAGCTGCAGGCGTACCTCGACGCCACCAAGATCACCGACGTCGACCAGGAGCTGCAGCTCATGATCCAGGACGCCATGGATCGCGAGCAGGCGCTGCGTACGCATCGCAGCAAGGTGGCGGCCCTGGAGGACCGGCTCGCCCAGGTCGAGGAGGAGCTCGCCCGCACGCCCGAGCGCGTGCCGTACTCGCAGGAATTCCAGTCGAACCCGGTGTTGAACGTCTACGCCACGCGCCTGGCGGAGCTCGAGATCAAGCGCGGCGAGGCTCTCCAGCGCTACCTGCCGACCGACCGCCACGTGCAGGACGTCGAGCGGGAGATCGCCGAGCTGCGCCGGAACATGGCCCGGCAGTCCGAGCAGATCCTCGGCAAGCACAGCGTGCGCCGCAACGACATGTACATGGAGCTCGAGCGGCGCCGGAGCACGATTGCCGCCGCGCTGGCCGACGCCCGCTCCCGCACCCCGGGACGCGTGGCCGCGCACGAGGCGGCGCAGCGCCGGCTCGCCGAGCTGCGTGACCATCGCTACGTGGTGAAGGGGCTGCAGCGCGAGCTCGAGCAGAAGCAGTACGCCTACGATCTCTACTTCAAGCGCGGCATGGAGGCCGCGGCCTCCGAGGCCAACCCCGACCTCAGCATGGTGAGCGTGAGCGTGGTCGAGCACGCGCAGCCCCCGCTCGAGCCGGAAAACGGGCTCTTGCTGCCGATCATGCTTGGGTTGCTCGGCGGGTTCACGCTGGCCACGGCCATGGCGGTCGGCGTCGAGTTCCTCAATCGCCGCTTGCGCTTCGAGGAGGAGGTCGAGCATTATCTCGAACTCCCGGTCCTGGCCGTCATTCCCGATTTCGAAACCGCGCCCGATCTGTTGAACGCGTGAGCCACCCAAGGAGATCCAGCAGATGAGTCGCATCTACGACGCCCTCAAGAAGCTCGAGGCCGAGAGGGCGGCGCGGAAGAACGGCGACGCACAGGGCAACGGCCACGGCAACGGCCATCGCGCGAAGGGCAACGGGGACGGCAACGGCAACGGCTATGGCAATGGCAACGGCCGCGGAAACGGCAACGGGCACGGGAACGGCCACGGGAACGGTCATGGCAACGGTCATGGCAACGGCAACGGCAAGCGGTGGAACTGGCGCTGGTTGTTCGCCAACGGCCACGGCAGCGGACGGCTGAGCGGCGCTCCGGCCATCAACTTCCAGCTGGCCCACGACGCCGAGGACGCCTTCCAGCGCCTCGGGACGAACCTGCTCGGGGGCCCGGCGGTTGATGCCGCGCCGCCGCCGAAGCTGCTGGCGCTCACCGCGTCGCGTCATGGTGAAGGCACCACCACCACCGCGGCGCTCTTCTCCTCCACGCTGGTTCGGCGGCGCGGAGGGCGGGTGGCCGTGGTCGAGGCGAACCTCCGCTCGCCGGGCTTCGACCAGGTGTTCGGCATCAAGCGCAACGGCGGGTTCGCCGACCTCGTGCTCGGGCAGCAGTCCCTCGCCGAGGTGGCGCAGCCCACCGCCACGCCCGGCCTCTTCGCCATCGGCTGCGGAACCACCACGCTGGCCCCGTCCACGCTGTTCGACTCCCCCGGCCTCTTCCAGGCCCTCGAGCAGCTGCGGACGCACTTCGATTTCGTCATCTTCGATACCCCGCCCGTCAACGTGTACGGCGACAGCCCCATCCTGTGCCCCCGCCTGGACGCCGCGGTCATCGTCATCGAGGCCGACCGCACGCGCATGCCGGAGGTGGAGCGCACGCGCCGCACGCTCGAGCGGGTCGGCGTGCGGTTGATGGGCTCCGTCCTCAATCGCCGTCGCAGCTACATCCCGGCCGTGCTGGAGGAGATGCTCTGAGCCAGAGCAGCCTCCGCATCGACCGGCACGCGCCCGCGCACAGCGATTTCTCAGGACAATGCCCCCCAGGATAGTTGCATCCGGCGACCGCGCCGCCACGCCGACCTCCATGCGCCTCGTCGTGGCGCTGGCGCTGCCGATGCTGGCCGCGCTCACCGTCGTCGGCACGTATCTCGGCAAGGAAATCGTGATCTTCGCCGGCCTGCTCGCGCTGTCGGTGGGCGGCTTTCTCTTCGTGCGGCCGGTGGTCGGGCTCGCGATCATGACCACGGCCTACCTGCTCGCCGCCTATCCCACCGCGTTGCAGAGCCTCGGGCTGCTGTCGGTCAACAACCTGCTCGGGGTGTGCTTCGTCGTCCTGCTCATGGCGCGCGTGCTCGAAACGCGCGATCTCTCGTTCCTGGTTCGCCCCCAGGTGCTGTTGCTGGTGCTGATCGGGATCCTCTTCCTGTTCGCCACCCTGCACGCGGCCGCGCTCTATCCAACCCTCGAGATGAGCCGCGCCACCGGCCGCACCGGCATGAAGATCATCGACCGCACGCAGGAGATGACCGACAACTTCACGACGCGGCTCTTCTACCTCATCTTCATCCTGGCGTTCGTGCGCAACCGCGTCGACACGCAGGCGCTCTTCTTCACGATGGTGCTGGCGCTGTTCACCGCCGTGCCGTCGGCGCTTATCAACTGGGCCGAGGGCGATCTCAGCCGTGGCTTCCGGACGGCGGCGAGCGTCACCGCGGGCTCCAATCCGAACCGGCTGGCGATGATCTGCCTCATCGAGATCGCCTGCTTCTGGTTCTGGGCGCGGGCGCGTCCCAGCAAGACCCGCATGCTCGTGGCCACGGCTGCGATCATCGCCTCGGCGCTGGTGTGGGCGTCCACGGGCTCGCGCAGCGGCGCGCTCGGCGCGCTGGTGATGCTCGTGCTCATGCAGACGAGCGGCCGCCGGATGCGCGTGCCGGTGCCCGCGCTGGCCGCCGGCATCGGGATCGTGCTGGTGGGCCTGGTCACGATCGCGCCGCCGCTCGCCGTGCAGCGGATGTTCAACTTTTTCCCCGAGACGCGCGGCGAGGTGGGCGCCTCGTCGATCGAGCTGCGCGAGAGCGCCATCGACTCCGCCATGGCGATCATCCGCGACCACAAGCTGCTCGGGGTCGGCCTCGGCAACTTCCGCGAGGTGGCCCGCCAGATCTACGCCGACAAGTTCTTTCGGCCGCCGCACAACTCGGTGCTGTGGGCGCAGGCCGAGGGCGGCATCGGCGTGCTCCTCTGCTATCTCCTGCTCTTCGGGCTCACGTGGCGGGATCTCCGCCATACGTATGCGCGCTGCGCGGTCGACCCCGAGCTCGCCGCGCTGGTGACCGCACTCCGGACCGTGCTCGGGCTCTTCCTGTTCTTCAGCTTGTTCGCCGACCTCTGGCTGAACCCGCTGGCGTATCTCTTGATCGGGCTCACGGCGGCGCTGCGCATGCAGGTCGACGTCGCGACGGAACAGGCGCGCCGGGCCGGCGCGGCGCAGGCCGCGGCCGTGCGGAGGGCAGCCTGATGGTGCGGGTCGCCTACTTCGCGCCCTGGCTGTTCACCGGCGGGACGCAGCGGCACCTCCAGCAGGTGATCCAGCAGCTCGACCGCTCGCGCTTCGAGCCGACGGTGTTCACGCTGCGCCCGGGCGGCGACGTCGAAGACGAGCTGCGCGCGGCGGGCGTTCCCGTGACCTCGCTCGGGATCGGGGCCAACGCGTTCGGGCCGCGGGCGCTCCGCGGCATGCTGCGGGCGGCCCGGCAGTTGCGCCGGGACGGCGTCTCCGTGGTGCACGGATATCAGTGGCGGCCGGCGCTGATCGGCGCGCTCGCCGCACGGCTCGCCGGCGTGCCGCTCGTCGTGGCGGGCAAGCGGAGCCTCACGGGCCGCACGGTGAGCGAGCGGCTTGCGTGGCGGGCGATCGCGCGTCTCAGCGACACGGTGGTGGTGAACGCGGAGGCGCTGCGCGTCCAGGGCGAGCAGCTCGGGATGCACGCCCGCTGGGCGGTGCTGCGCAACGGCGTCGACGTGGCGCGCTTCGCCGTCGTCGAGACGCGCGAGGCGGCGCGGCTCCGGCTCGGGCTCGAGCCCAGCCGCTCGGTGGTCGGCACGATCGGACGCCTCGAGCCGCGCAAGGGGTACGAGGTGTTGCTCGCCGCCATGCAGCTCGTCGCGGCGCGCACCAACGGCACGTGCCCGCAGGTCCTGCTGGTCGGCGACGGGCCGCTGCGCGACGCGCTCGAGCGGCGCACCGACGAGATCGGGCTCGGCCACGTGGTGCGTTTCACGGGCAACCTGAGCGACGTCCGGCCCGCGCTCGCGGCGATGGACGTGTTCGTGCTTCCGTCGCACGAAGAGGGCATGTCGAACGCGCTGCTCGAGGCGATGGCGGCCGAGCGGGCGGTCGTTGCCACCGCCGTAGGCGGCACGGGGGAGATCGTCGCGCACGAGCGGACCGGTCTGCTCGTGCCGCCGGCCGATCCGGCGATGCTGGCCGCAGCGGTGCAGCGGCTCCTGGAGGACCGTGCCACGGCGGCGCGGCTCGCCGAGGCGGGGCGCGAGTTCGTGTGTCGTGAGTACGGGGCGCGGCAGCGGACCGCCGAGCTCGAGCAGCTCTACCTGGACGGGCTTGCCCGGCGGAGGGGCGGCCGATGAGCGGCGTGCGCCATCGCCTGCTGGTGGTCGGGCTCGATGCGGCCACGTTCGACCTGATCCTGCCGTGGGTCGAGGCCGGTGTGCTGCCGACGATGCGCCGGCTGATCGCCGAGGGGGTGCGGGCGCCGCTGCGCTCGACGCTGCCGGCGCTCACGCCGCCGGGCTGGACGTCCGCGGCGACGGGCTGCAATCCCGGCAAGCACAACGTCTTCAACTTCTACCGCGGGCGCGCCGGCGGCCTCATGCACGCGCCCGTCACGCCCGCCGATCTGCGCGCGCCGCGGCTGTGGGACATCGTGGCGCAGGAAGGCGGGCGGAGCTGCGTGCTGCGCATGCCGCTGACATATCCGCCGCAGGCGGACGTCGGCGTCATGGTGTCCGGCATCATGGCGCCGAAGGGCGTCGAGGACTTCGTCGCCCCGGCGGCGTTGAAGGAGACGCTGGCGGCCCGCATTCCGGGCTACCGGCTCGAGGTCGACGCCGAGGCGCTGAAGAGCGGCGACCTCGAGGCCTTCCGCCGCGATGCCTTCGACCTGCAGCGCGTGCAGACCGAGGAGGCGTTGTATCTCTTGCGCAACGAGCCATGGGACCTCTTCTGGGTGATGTCCCACACGCTCGACAAGCTGCAGCACTTCTTCTGGAAGTACATGGATCCCACGCATCCGGCGTATCCCGGGCCGGGGCCCTACGCCGACGTGATCCGCGACTTCCACGTCGCCTTCGACCAGACGCTGGCGCGGTTCCTCGACGCCGTCCCCCCGGACACGCACGTCGTGCTGCTCTCGGACCACGGCTCGGCGCCGCTGCACGACTACTTCTGCGTGATGAACTGGCTCGCCGACGAGGGCTTCCTGGCGCTGCGCCCGGAGCAGGCGCTGCGGCGCTCGCTGGCGCGCGTCGGCATCGACTCCAAGCGCGTGGTGCGCGGGCTTCGGCGTGTGGGCCTCGCCTGGCTGCGGCGCATCGTGCCGCAAGGCGTGAAGGGCGCCGTGCCGCAGGCGCTCAGCTCCTTCGCCAAGGTCCAGCAGCGCATCGACTGGTCGCGGACGCGCGCGTACTGCCCGTCGGCGCCCGGGAGCGGACTCTGGATCAATCTCCGCGGCCGCGAGCCGCAAGGCATCGTGGCGCCCGGCGCCGAGTACGAGCAGACGGTGGCCGAGCTGCGGAGCCGGCTGCTCGCCTACCGCCATCCGCGGACCGGCGAGCCGGTGGTGACGGCCGTGCACCGGCGCGAGGACATCTATCACGGGCCGTATGCTGGCGGCGGGCCCGATCTGCTGCTCGAGACGGCGCGGACGGTGTGCATGGTCGAGGGGCTCGGCCGCCGCGCCATCATGCCGGCGGGGTGCGGGCCGGAGGAGCGGACCGGCAACCATGCCCGCGACGGCATCCTGGTGCTCCACGGGCCGGCCATTCGCCGCGACGTCGTCCTCGACACCGTCGCGATCGAGGACGTGACGCCGACGGCGCTCTATCTCCTCGGCCTGCCGGTCTCGCCCGAGATGGACGGCCGCGTGTTGACGGAGGCGCTGCAGGCGGACTGGCTGCGCGCCGATCCCGTCGCCGTGCGCGACCGGCCGTACGACGCCGTCCGCTCGGAGGCCACGCTCAGCACGGATGACGAGGCGAAGATCCAGGACATGCTCGAAGGGCTGGGCTACGTATGAGGGCCCGCAGCGTCGTCTTCGGCTTCCACGACCTCGTGCCCGCCGACCGGCTCGACGCCGTGCCGCGGGGGCACCGGCCCTACGCCGTCGATCCGCGGGATTTCCGCGCCTATCTGGTCGCGCTGCAGCGCGCGGGCAAGCGTGTCGTGCCCGTGGAGCAGCTGCCCAGCGAGATGGGTGGCGGCGCCGTGAGCCTCACCTTCGACGACGGCTGGGAGAGCGACTACACCGAGGCGTTCCGCGTGCTGCGCGAGCTCAAGATGCGGGCGACCTTCTTCGTCGTGCCGACCCTGGTGGAGACGCCGGGCCACCTCACCTGGGCGCAGCTGCGCGAGATGCTCGCCGCCGGCATGGAGATCGGCAGCCATTCGCTCACCCATCCGTTCATGCACGATCTCGACGCGGCAGGACTGCGGTACGAGTTCGGCGAGTCGAAGCGGCTGATCGAGGATCGGCTGCGCCAGCCCGTGCGCTCGGCGTCGCTGCCGCGCGGCTGGGAGCCGCCCGAGTTCGAGACGGTGCTGTGCGAGCTGGGCTATCGCGTGTTCTGCACCAGCCGGGTCGGCTGGTGGTATCCCGGCGGCCGCCCGCTCGCCATGCCGCGGGTGATCGTGCGTCGCGGCCTCACGGTCGACGAGTTCGCCGCCATCGCCGACGCGCACCCGCGGTCGCTCTGGCGGCTGCAGCTGGTGGAGCAGCTGAAAGGCATCGCCAAACGCTGGCTCGGGCCCCGCGGCTGGAACCGGCTGCGCGCGCCGCTGCTGGCACTGCGGGAGCGGGTGTGATGGCGCGCGTGCTCTTCTGGATCGCGTTCGCGGTGGTGGCCTGGGTGTACGTCGGCTACGGGCTGCTGCTCTGGGTGGTTTCGCGGCTCCGTGGCCGGCCGGTCCGGCGCGGGCCCTACGAGCCCACCGTGTCGCTCATCATCTGCGCGTACAACGAGGGTCGCACCATCCGCCGCAAGCTGGAGGAGGTGCTGCGGCTCGACTACCCGGCCGAGAAGCTCGAGATCTTCGTCGCCTCCGACGGGTCGACCGACGACACCGACGCGATCGTGCGGCAGTACGCCCCGCGCGTGCGGCTGCTGCGCGTGGAAGGGCGGCGCGGCAAGACGATCGCGCAGAACGCCGCGGTCGCCGAGGCGCACGGCGAGATCCTGGTGTTTTCCGACGTCACCACCGAATACGCCGCGCACACGCTGCGCACGCTGCTCGCCAACCTGGCCGACCCGTCGGTCGGGTGCGTCGGCGGCGATCTGCGCTATCTCAGCGAGCGCGACAACCCGTCGGCGCAGGGGCGGGCGCTGTTCTGGAACTACGAGCGGCAGATGCGCATCTGGGAGAGCCGCGTGCATTCGATGGTGGGCGTGGCCGGCTGCGCCTACGCGATGCGGCGCGAGCTCTACGTGCCGCTCGACGAGTCGGTGATCAGCGACTTCGTCGAGCCCGGGCTGGTGACCGAGCGCGGCTACCGGACGGTTCTCGAGGTGGATGCGCCGGTCTACGAGCCCGCCGAGTCGTACTCGCTCGGCCAAGAGCTCTACCGCCGCGCGCGCGTGATCACGCGCGGGCTCCGCGGGGCGTTTCGGCTGCGCCAGCTCGTGAACCCGCTGCGGCACCCGTGGTTCGCCACCGTGCTGTGGTCGCATCGCATCCTGCGCTGGCTGCTGCCGGTGTTTCTCCTCGTCATGCTCGCGACCTCGGCGTTGCTGGTCGACGAGGGCTGGATCTACCGCGTGGTCTTCTTCGGCCAGATCGCGGTGTATGCGGCCGGCGCGCTCGCCTTCGCGCTCGAGCGCCTGCATCTCCGCGTGCCCGGCATGTTCGTGCCGCTCTACTTCTGTCTCATCAGCCTGGCGCCGCTGGTGGCCCTCGGCTGGCTGCTGCGAGGCGAGACCAAGGCGGCCTGGGAGACCGGCCGGTGACGGTGCCAGTCCCCATGCGAGCCGGTCGTGGCGCCGTCTGGACCGCCAAGCGCGTCCTCTATCACAGCGGGCTGCTGGCCCTGGCACGCCGGCTGCGCCGGCGCGACCGAGCGATCATCCTGCGTTACCACGCGATCACGCAGGGGTCCGACGTCGAGTACGCGGCGCCCGACATCTGCCTCCCCGTCGCCGCGCTGCGCCTGCAGATGGCGTTCGTCAAGCGCGCCTATCGGCCGGTCGATTTCGACACGCTGGTGCGGGCGCTGCACGCCGGCGGCGCGCTGCCGCCGCGTGCGCTGGCCGTCACCTTCGACGACGGCTACGCGGACAACTTCCAGCTGGCCTTCCCGGTGCTCCGGGAGCTCGGCATCCCGGCGACCGTTTTCGTGGCGACGGGCGGGCTCGACGACGGCGAGCCGTTTTGGGTGGCCGCGGTCCGCGTGCTGGTGCTGCGCGCCCGCGAGGTGATCGCGCTGCCCGGTCTCGACCCCATGCCGGTTCCGGCCGCCGGCGACCGCAGCCCCGTGGTAAAGGCACTGGTGCGCGCGCTGGTGCCGCTCGACGGCGCCGAGCGGCGCGAGCGGCTGGCGGCCGCCGCGCGGCAGGCGGGGATCGATCTGCGCGAGGCGCTCCGCGGGACGATGATGACCCGCGCGCAGGTGCGCGAGCTCAGCGCCGGCGGCTGGACCATCGGCGCCCATACGGTCCAGCACGGCAACGTGGCCCTCATGTCGCTCGCCGACGCCGAGCGCGAGATCGTCGAGTCGCGCGACACACTGGCCGCGGCGACGGGCGCGCCGGTGAGGCACTTCTGCTATCCCAACACGGGCGGGCAGCATCAGTGCGTCAATGCCGCGGTGGCGGAGCTGCTGCGGCGTCATGGGTTCCGCTCCGGCGCGACCTCGGTGGCGGGGGCCGTCGGCCCCGGGACCGATCCATACGGTCTTCCGCGGCTCGGCGTGAGCCCGCGGTTGGCGCCGGTGATCGAGCTGGCGGCGGCCGTCGAGCGACGGCGATTGGCGGCCTGAGCCATGTGCGGCATCGCGGGAGAGCTCCGGCTGGAGACGGGCGAGCGGGCGGATCCCCGCCGCGTGCGCCGCATGTGCGCCGTCATGGTGCACCGCGGGCCGGATTCGTTCGGCGAGCACAGCGACGGCGAGGTGGGGCTCGGCATGCGCCGGCTCGCCATCGTCGATGTGGCCGGGGGGCTGCAGCCGCTCGGCAACGAGGACGGCAGCGTGCAGGTCGTGTGCAACGGCGAGATCTACAACGCGCCGCAGCTCGCGCGCGAGCTCGAAGCCCGCGGGCACCGGCTGCGCACCCGCTCCGACGTCGAAGTCATCGCGCACCTCTACGAAGAGCAGGGCGTCGACGTCGCGCGCGCGCTCGATGGCATGTTCGCCTTCGCGCTCTGGGACGCCCGCCGCCGCCGGCTGGTGCTCGGCCGCGACCGCCTCGGCATCAAGCCGCTCTACGTGGCCGAGGTCGGCCGCCGCCTGCTGTTCGGCTCGGAGGCGAAGTGTCTGCTCGCCGGCGGCCTCGAGCCGGCGATCGACCGCCAGAGCCTGCACGACTACCTCACGCTCGGCTACGTCGCCGGGCCGGCCAGCATCTTCGTGGGGATGCGCCAGCTTCCGCCCGGCTGCGTGCTCGTCGCCGAGCCCGGCCGCACGCCCGTCGAGCAGCGCTACTGGTCGCTCGCGGGACATGCTGCGCCTGACGACGGGCGGCCGACGGCCGCCTGGGAGCGCGAGTTCCTCGACACCCTCCGAGAGGCGGTCGCGAGCCATCTCATGAGCGACGTGCCGCTCGGGGTCTTTCTCTCCGGCGGGCTCGACTCCGGATCGATCGTCGCGATGATGCACGAGCTCGGCGTCCACCCGATCCGCACCTTCACGATCGACTTCGAGGAGCAGAGCTTCAGCGAGGCGGCGCTCGCGCGCCAGGTCGCCGCGCGCTACGGGACCGACCACCACGAGCTGGTCGTGCGGCCCGACGCGGCGAAGCTGCTGCCGACGCTGGTCCGGCACTTCGACGAGCCCTACGCCGACGACTCCGCCATTCCCGTCTACTATCTCTCCAAGCTGGCGAGCCGGCACGTGAAGGTCGTTCTCTCGGGGGAGGGCGGCGACGAGATGCTCGCCGGCTACGAGACGTATCGCGCCCGGCGGCTCGCGGCCTGGTACGCGCGGCTGCCGCGCGCCGTCGGGGCCGGCGTGGTGCCCGCCATGGTGCGGCATCTCCCGGTGTCACACGCCAAGGTGAGCTTCGATTACAAGGCCAAGCGCTTCGTCACCGGCGCCTATCTACCGCCGGCCGAGGGCCATCTGTGGTGGAAGACGGTGTTCGGCGAGGCGGCGAAGGCGGCGCTCTACGCCGACGGAGCGGAAGAGGTGCTGGCGCCGACCGAGCGACTCTACGCCGCCGCGTACGAGGAGGCGGACGGCGGCGAGATCGACCGCCTGCAGTACGTCGACGCGCAGGTGTACCTGCCGGCCGACATCCTGGTGAAGGCGGATCGCATGAGCATGGCGCACTCGCTCGAGGCGCGCGTGCCGTTTCTCGACCGCCGGCTGGTCGAGTTCTGCCGCCGGCTCCCGGTGCGCATGCGGCTGCGCGGCCTCACCTCGAAGCAGGTGCTCCGCAGCGTCATGCACGATCGCCTGCCCCCCGCGATCACCCGCGGCAAGAAGCGGGGCTTCAGCGCGCCAATGCCGGCCTGGTTCGCGGGCGCGCTGCGGGACTACACGGCGGACATGCTGTCTGCGGAGCGGCTCCGCCGCCAGGGCATCTTCCGGCCGGCGGTCGTGGCGCGGTATATCGAGGAGCACGCGACGCGCCGCGTCGATCATTCTCGACAACTTCTCACACTGCTTGTGTTTTCCGTGTGGTACGAGGCAATCATGGAGACGGCGCGCGAGGCGGTCACGGCGGCGGCGGGGGCGGACGCGTGACCAAGGGGAGTTTCGGCAGGTGATCGCCCTCGAAGCCCAGAAGCTCAAGCTGCCCGTGCCGCCGGGAACCGGCCCGCGCCGGCGGCTGCGGCCGGACGGCAGCGTGGCGCGCTGGTGGCAGGTGGTGGTCGCCGCCGTCGGTCTGGTCGTGCTGCTGCCGGTGTCGGCGGTGATCGCGATCGCGATCAAGCTCACCAGCCGTGGGCCCATCTTGTACCGCGGCCAGCGCGTCGGCCGGAACATGGAGCCGTTCTCCATCTACAAGTTCCGGACGCTGCTGGTGGACGCCGAGAGTCGCATCGGGGCGCGGCTGCTCACGCCGGGCGATCCGCTCTACACGCCGATCGGCCGGTTCCTGAAGCGCACCAAGCTCGACGAGATCCCGCAGCTCTGGAACGTCGTGAAGGGCGACATGAATCTGGTGGGCCCGCGGCCCATCCGGCCCGTCTTCCTCGCGACCTCGCTCAAGGAAATCCGCGACTACGGGCTGCGGTTCGTGGTGCGCCCCGGAATGACCGGGCTCGCGCAGCTGCGCGGCGGCTACTTCACGCATCCACGCGACAAGCTGCGCTACGACCTCCTCTACATCGCCAACCGCACGCCGTGGCTCGACCTCAAGCTGGTGCTCGCCACGTTCGTCAAGCTGGTGAATCGCTGGCTCACGCTCGGGCTGCTGCTGGCGCTCGTCTTCCTGTCGGCGTCGTTCCTGCCTGGATTGTTCCGCGGGCCGGTGCACGTCTCGTTTGGCGGCTTCAATCTGTCGATCTTCGAGGCGGTCGGCTTGCTCGCGGCCGTGGCGCTGCTCGCGCGGCAGATCCCGTCGCATCGCCTCTACCTCTACCGCACGCCGACCAACCGCCCGATCCTGGCGTTCATCCTTTTCTGCGTGCTGGCCGGGCTCACCGCCGGCGACCTGGTGCCGCGGGTGCGCGACGCGGCCTACTTCACGGCGACGGGCTTTCTCCTCGTCTTCCTCGTGGTGAGCGGCGACATAAGTCGCACCTTCGTGCGCAACGCGACCCGCGTGGTGGCGCTGGCGGCGGTCGCCATGGCGCTGGTCGGCATCCTGCAGGTGGTGGTCGACGCGCAGGCCGGGCGCGTCGGAGCCCACGCCGCGGAGGGCCTGCCGCGGCTCGAGTCGACGCTCGGCAATCCCGTCGTGCTCTCGGCCTATCTCGTGCTCGGCGTCCCGCTGGTGGTGCTCGAGATGCTGTGCGCCCGGCGGCGCGAAGAGCGCGAGTTCTGGCTGATCGCCACCACGCTGGTCTTCGTCGGCGTGCTGCTATCGCAGACGCGGCTGGCGCTGCTCGCGTTGTGGCTCACCGGCGCCATCTTCGCCTGGGGCGTGTCCCGCCGGGCGTTTCGGCTGGTGGTCGGCGCGGCCTTCGGCTTTCTGGCGCTCCTGGTGGCCACGGGCACGTTCCGGTTCCAGGCCGCGGACCTCGGCAAGGAGCTCGGCCGGCGCGCCAGCGTGGCGGTGGCGGTGCTCTCGGAGACCGTCGCCAGCCCCCGCGGGCTGGTCGGCACGTTGCCCGGCAAGGGCGCGGAGAGCGAGGTCATGGTGCCGGGGCCGCGGGGCGGCGAGCCACGCGAGGTCGCCAACGAGAACATGCATCTCACGCTCATGCAGCGCACGGGGCTGATCGGCTGGGCGATCATGATGTGGGTGATCGGCGCCGCGCTCGCCGCCATCGGCCGCGCCAGCGGGCGGATGCACGACCGGCGGTTGTCGCTCACGCTGTGGGCGATCTTCTCCGCCGGCGTCGGGTTCCTGGTTTCGATGGTGAACCTGAACGCCTTCTACAACCCGACGCTGCAGGTCCTCTTCTGGGGGCTGCTCGGGATCGGCATGGCGATCGCCACGCACTTCGGCGGGCAGCGGCCGACCTTCAACGTCATCTACCGCTTCGGGCAGGGGGAGTGATGGGCGCCGCCACGCCTCCCGTCTCCCGGCTTGCGGCTGCGCTCGGCGGCGCCGCGCTCGGCGCCGCGGCCGGCGTGTCGTGGGCGCTCGTCGAGGGCGGGCTCAACTGGGCGAGCGGCGGCACGGCACCCGCCGACGTGGTGCGTGTGGTGTTCGTGCTCGACGTCGTCTTCGGCGCCGTCGGGGGCGCGGCGACCCGCGCCGTCGTGCCCGGGACCAGCCGCGGCATGCTGGCGCTGGTGCTGCTGCTGGCCTACGCGGGCGCGCGCGTGGTGGCGCCGCCGGGCGTGGGCTCGGAGCTCGCCGTGCTGGTGGGCGGCATCGCCCTGCTCGCGCTCGCGCGTCGCTGGGTCGCCGCCCGGCAGAGCCTGGCCGACTTCCTCCTGCTCGTCGGCCTCGGCGCGCTGGCACTACTTTCGGGCGAGCTCTGGCTCGAGAGCAGCCGGGTCGGCGTGCTGCGCGGCGTCTGGCTGCCGCTCGCGTGCCTCGGCTTGCCCGCGGCGGCGGTCGTGGCGACCTTGGCGCTCGGGCGCGTGGTCAGGCGCGGCGGCGTGCGCCTCGCCGGTGTGGCCGGCGTGCTGGCGATCACCGCACTCGTCGCCGGCAAGCCGCTCGATACCGCGCCGCTGGTCGATCCCGTGGTGACCGGGGTGCCGCCGCCGCCCGGCACACCCGACGTCATTCTGGTGTCGCTGGACACCACCCGCGTCGATCGCCTCTCGACCTACGGGTACGAGCGGGACACCAGCCCGCATCTCACGCGGCTCGCGGCCGACGGGCAGCTCTACCGCATGGCGCGCTCGCCGGCGGGCTGGACGCTCCCCGCGCACGCCTCGATGATGACGGGCCTCTTCCCGCGCTCGCACGGGGCGCACCTCGCCGGCGGCTTCTTACCGGGCGACAGCGTCGACGGGCGGCCGCAGGTCGCGTATCCGCTGCGCGCCGGCATCCCGACGCTGGCGGAGCTGCTGCGCGACCGGGGCTACGAGACGGGCGCGTTCGTCGCCAACTTCTCCTACCTCTACCGCGACTACGGCCTCGCGCGCGGCTTCGGCATCTACGACGACGCGCCGGGGCTGCTGCTCCGGGCGCGGCCGCCCATGGTGCGTCTGACGCAGCTCGTGCGGCCGAGCTTCTGCCGTAAGCCGTTTCGCACGGCGAGCGCGGTGAACGAGGCGGCGCTCGCCTGGCTCGACGCGCGCCCCGCGGGTCGGCCCGCCTTCCTGTTCGTCAACTACATGGAGCCGCATCAGCCGTGGGTCGCCGACCCGCCGTACGACCGCTGGGCCGCGTCGCTCCCGCGCGCCGGCGAGCTGGCGCGAAAGAACCTCTATACCCACGCGGTGCGGCCGCTCGACCCCGACACCACCCGCTTCATCAACGCGCACTACGACGGGCAGGTGACCGCCATGGACGCCGCGCTGGGTGAGCTGCTCGACGCGCTCCGCCAGCGCGGGCGCTACGACAACGCGCTGGTGATCGTCACCGCCGACCATGGCGAGCTCCTCGGCGAGCACGGCCAGATGGGGCACATGGGCCGGATGCTCTACGAGCCGCTGCTGCGCGTGCCGCTGGTCGTGAAGCGGCCGGGCGGGGCGCGCCGCGGCGAGGTGATCGACACGCCCGTGCAGCTCGTGGACCTGCTGCCGACGGTGGCGCAAGTGGTCGGCGTCGCGACGCCCGAGGCCGTCGAGGGCAAGGCCCTCGACGACGGCCCGCGGCGCACGTACGCGGAGGAGGGCATCAATCCCTTCCTGGTCGAGCGGTACGGGGCGTTCTACGACCGCGCGGTGCGCGTCGTGTACGACGGCAACCACAAGCTCATCTCCACCTCGCGCGGCGAGCGCATGCTGTTCGACCTGGCCGCCGATCCGCAGGAGTCGAGCAATCGCGCCGCCGCCGAGCCCGAGCGCGTCCAGGAGCTCAGCCAGCAACTCGAGCTCGGCATGCCGCATTTGGCGGCGGTTGGGCCCTCCACGGAGAAGAAGGTAGAGTGACATGCGGTACCCAGAGGTCGACGTCAGGGACGGAGGGGCGCCACGCACCGTCGGGCGCGTCACCTCCATGGCGCGGTGGCTGTCCCGCCGGCGCGCCGCCACGGAGCCGGCGATGACCCGCATTTCGGTCGTGATCCCCGTCTACAACGCCGAGGCGACGCTGGCGGAATGCCTCACGCGGGTGTTCCAGTCGACCTTCGAGAGCTTCGAGGTCGTGCTGGTCGACGACGGCTCGACCGATCGGTCCCGCGCCATCGCCCAGACGTTTCCCGTGCGGATCGTGCCGACGCCCGGACGGGTCGGGCCCGGCGTGGCCCGCAACATCGGGGCCCGCGCGGCGGTCGGCGAGATCCTGTTCTTCATCGATTCCGACGTGATGCTGCGGCCCGACTCGCTGGCCGGCCTGGCAGAGGCCTTCGAGGATCGCACGGTCGATGCGCTGTGCGGCGTGCAGAGCGCCGAGATGCGGCACAACGACCTGGTGAGCCAGTACAAGAACCTGTGGATGCGGTGGACCTACTTGAGGCACACTGGGAGCGTGCCGCTGTTCTACACCACCGCCGCCGCCATCCGGCGCGACGCGTTTCTCCGCGCCGGGGGGTTCGACGAGGGCTACGCCACGCCCAACGTCGAGGACACGGCCTTTGGCCAGAAGCTCGCGCGCCTCGGCCTCTCGGTGCGGGTGCACCCGGGCCTCGAGGTCGAGCACGTGAAGCGCTACTCGCTGCTCTCGCTGCTTCGCACCGACTTCATGCGGGCCGTGTCGCTGACGCGGCTGAAGCTCCGCCACCCCACGGACCTCGCCGACAACAACACCTCGGTGCCGACCACCTACATCGCCAGCGTGGGCGTGCTCGGGCTGGCGGTGCTGGCGTCGCTCGTCGGGCTCGTGCTCGGCGCCGGGACGCCGGCCTGGGTGGCCACGGGCGCCTTCGCCGCGCTCGCGATCGCGCTCAACGGCGAGTTCCTGTCCGTCATCCGCGCCAGCGAGGGATGGGGGCGGACGCTCTGCGCGCTGCCGGTCCTCGTGCTCGAGCTGCTCGTGGTCGGCGTGGGGACCGGCGTCGGCCTCGTTACGTATCCGCTCGGCGCGCGCTACTGATCACACCCGAGGAGACACACGGATGGGCTATTTCGACTACCTCCAGCACGGCAAGAAGATGTTCCTCAAGAAGGGACAGCTCCCCGTGTACCTGGTTTACTTTATCACCGACGCCTGCAACGCCAAGTGCAAGCACTGCCTCCTCGCGGACGGGGCGCATCCCGGCTGGGAAGAGCCCTCCATGACTTACCGCAACCAGGAGCTCACGCTGGAGGAGCTCGACAAGGTCACGGCCTCCATGGGCAAGGGCAGCCTCATGTTCCTGCTGCCGACGGGCGGCGAGCCGTTCCTGCGGAAAGACATCGGCGAGATCGTGAAGATCTTCCACAAGAACACCGGTGTGCGGAACGTCGGCATCCCGACCAACGGGTCCACCACCGCCCGCACGGTGAAGATCGTGAAGGACCTGGTGGAGACCTGCCCGGAGCTCGATCTGCACATCGACGTCTCGCTCGACGGCGTGGGCGCGCTCCACGACGAGATCCGCGTGTTCCCCGGGCTCTTCCAGCGCTCGATCGAGACCTACAAGGCGCTGCGCGAGATCGAGAAGCACCACAAGAACTTCTCGGTGCAGGTCGAGACCACGGTCTCGAAGCACAACGAGGACGTGCTGATCGAGAACTACGAGTGGTTCCGCAAGAACCTGGACGTCGACACGGTCTTCACGCTGCTCACGCGCGGCAGCCCGAAGGAGCCGCTCGCGAAGTTCTTCGACGTGGAGAAGTACCAGGCCTACGCCGACCACATGGAGCGCGAATACAAGAGCGGCTCGCTGAGCGGTTACGACCACTTCCCGTTCGCGGACTTCATCAACGCGAAGCGCATCGTGCGGCACAATTTGATCGCCAAGATCGTGCGCGAGAACAAGTACCAGATCCCGTGCTACGCCGGGAACCTGGGCGGCGCCATGTTCGCCAACGGCGACGTGTATCCGTGCGAGCTGCTGATCGACCGCAAGCTCGGGAACGTGCGGGACGCCGGCTACGACTTCAAGAAGATCTGGTTCGGCCCCGAGGCGGCGAGCGCGCGGAAGTTCATCCGCGAGACCAAGTGCTTCTGCACGTACGAGTGCTTCCTGACGATCAACATCCTGTTCAACCCGCGGATGATGCCGGCGGTGCTGAAGGAGTGGAGCAGCTTGAAGCTGCGCAAGGCGTGGCGGCGGCTCCGCGGGCAGAAGGCGCAGCCCGCCACGCTCGTTACCTGCGGAACCGGCAAGCCGGCCGGTGCCGACGCCTGACGTCCGAGAGAGAGGAGCCCCCCATGTACCGAGGACAGCGCATCAGCGTCGTGATCCCGTGCCACAACGAGGAAGAGGGCGTGCGCGCCGTGATGGCGCAGATGCCGGCCATCGTCGACGAGGTGGTGGTGGTCGACAACGCCTCCACCGACCGGACGGCCGAAATCGCCCGCAGCCTCGGCGCGCGGGTGGTGTACGAGGGCCGCAAGGGCTACGGGCGCGCCTACAAGACCGGCTTCGCGGAGGCCCAGGGCGACATCATCGTCACCATGGACGGCGACGGCACCTACCCGCCGACGTCCATTCCGCTGCTGCTCGACGTGCTGCTCGCCGAGCAGCTCGACTTCATGACGGCGCGGCGGTGGCGCTCGCGCAACGACAAGTCGAAGAGCCCGCTCCGGCTGTTCGGCAACGCCGTGCTGACGGGCACGACCATGCTGCTCTTCGGCAAGTTCCTCGTCGACTCGCAGTCCGGGATGTGGGTCTTCCGCCGCGATGCGCTGCCGCGCTTCCAGCCGGAGTCCGACACCATGGCGCTCTCGCAGGAGATCAAGATCCTGGCGTTCACCAATCCACAGGTGCGCTGCCTCGAGATGCCGATTTACTACGGCGAGCGTGTCGGCGAGAGCAAGCTCAACCTGTGGCGCGACGGCTTCGGCAACCTGCTGCAGCTGCTGACGCTGCGGTTGACGCTCGGCCGCCGCCGCCGCGCGCTCGCCACCGTGACGCCGTTTCCGCGCTCGCGCACGCAGCCGGCGAACGACGAGCGCGTCTCCGCCGGTCAGCGCTGATCCGGCAGCATGGCGCTCTGCCTCACGCACGCGGCGGCGGGCTACCTGGTCTACGAGGCGGCCCGGCCCGCCGGGCGGCACTCGCCCGCGCTGCTTGCCACGGCCGTGGTGCTCGCCAACGCGCCGGACGTCGACTTCGTGCCCGGCCTGGTGACGGGCGCGCCGGCGAGCTTCCACCGCGGCGTCACGCACACGCTGCTCGCCGCGCTGGTCGTTGGCCTGGCTGCGGCCGCCGTCGCGTGGTGGCGCCGGCAGAGCCCGCGCGGCCCGCTCTGGTGGGGGGCGTTCGCGGCGGCGGCGTACGCGAGCCACCTGCTGGTGGACTTTCTCGCGGTCGACGCGGTCGCGCCGCACGGGGCGCGCTTTCTCTGGCCGCTCTCCCACGAGTTCTATCACGCCGGTCTCGATTGGTTCGACGAGATCCTGATCGACCCGCGAAGTCGTACGGGCTTCGTCTGGAGCCTGCTCACGCCGGCGGCGCTGGTGGCGTGGGCGCAGGAGGTGGTGCGGCTGGCCCTGGTCGTCGCCGCCGTCGGCGTGGTGCGGATCCTCGCGCGCTCGCGCCTGCCCCAGTTCGCCGAGTAGACTGGCCCGCCCATGGGTTGGTGGCTGGCCTACGTCGTCCTGCTGCTCGCGCTCGTCGTGCGCCTGCGCGACCCGGCCGCACCGGTCCGCATGGTACCGGGCGCGTCGCCCACGGAGCCGCTCCGCCTGGTGGCGGTGCACCACGCCGTCTTCCTGATCCTGCTCGTGCTCGCGGCGCCGGCCGAGGCTCTGCTCGCCGGCGGGCAGCCCAGCGGCCGCTGGATCGGGCTCGTGCTCTTCGCCCTCGGCGTCGCCGCCTATCGGGCGGCGGCGGCCGCCCTCGGCGACGCTCTCTCGCCTTTCGTCGAGCCGGCGCCAGGGGCGACGCTGGTCACCCATGGACCCTATGAGCTGGTCCGGCATCCCATGTACCTCGGGCAGGCGATGATCGCGATCGGCGCGCCGCTCGTGCTCGGCTGCCGCTGGACGCTCGTGCTGAGCGCGCTCGCCGTGGTTGTGCTGGCGGTGCGCATCGTGGTGGAGGAGGCGGCGCTCAGGCGGACTTACCCGGAGTACGCGCAGTATGCGACACGAGCCAAGCGAATCGTCCCGTTCCTCTTCTGATGACGGCGGCGCGGGGCTCCTCGCGCGCGTGCTGGTGATCGCCTGGGCGGCCGTGGTCTACGCGGCCTACTGGCTGCGCTACCTGCCAGCGGGGCGATGACGGACCTCGTTTTGGCGGTGGTGGCGGCGTGCGCCACGGCGGGTCTGGGCGCGCGGCTCCTGCGCCTGGTGCGCGCCGTGCCGGGCGGAGCGCCCGATCGGCTGATCTGGATGCTGGCCGCGGGATTCGGCGCCTGGGGGCTCGTCGGTCTCGTCCTGGCCGCCGCGCAAGCGCTCCGGCCGGCGGCCGTGCTCGCCGTCGCCGCGGCCGCGCTGCTCGCGGGCGGAGCCGACGTCTGGCGCGCGCTGCGCGCGCTCGAGCTCCGCCGCCCCCGGCTGCTGCTCGTGATTCCGCCCGCGCTCACGCTCGGGGCGCTCGCCGTGGCCGTGCTGGCGCCGCCCATCACCGGTGACCAGACCAAGTACCAGCTCGCCTACCCGAAGCTCTACGCCGAGGCCGGCGGGCTCGTGGCCACGCCCTGGACGTTCTGGGGCAATCAGCAGTTCCTCGCGAACTTCGTCTTCGCCGTGGCGTACGCGGTGCGCGGCGAGCGGCTGGCGTTGCTCGCGAACGCCGCCTGGCTGCCGCTGGCGGCGGCTGCCCTGACGCGCCTGGTGGACCGCCATCTCCGGCACGGCATGGGCGGGGTCGCCGCGGCGCTGCTCATCACGGTGCCGATGGCGTGGACGATCGCGAGCAAGGCCGGCGCGGACCTGGCGCTGCTCGGCTACACGACGCTCGCCACGAGCGCGTTTCTCGACTGGCGGCTCGCCGACGACGGGCGCGCGCTCCGCCGCTGCGCGCTGGCCGCCGGCTTCGCGGGCGCCACCAAGGTGATGGGGCTAATGACGCCGGCTTTGATCGGTGCGGGCGTGCTTCTGGTGGCGTGGCGGGCGCGCCGGCGGCTCGCCGGGGTCGCCGGCGCGGCCGTGCTCTTCGGTCTGCTCGCGGGCGCCGCGGCGGTGGCGCCGTACGCGCGCAACTGGGTCGAGACCGGAAACCCGCTGTACCCGTTCGCCGTCGGCCTCTTCGGGGGACGTCACTGGAGCGTCGAGGCCGGGCGCTACCTCGACGAGTACTACCGGCAGTACCAGACCGATCGTGCGGCGCGGCGGGCCGGCGAGCCGTACCGGGTCGTGGAGCTGTGGCGGTTTCCCTGGGACGCCACCATGACTCCGGAATCGTTCGAGCGGGCCGCCCGGCAGAGTCTCGATGTCGGCCCGTTCCCGCTGGCGTTCCTGCCTGCGGCGCTGTGGTGGGCCTGGCGCCGCTCGGCCGTCGCCTGGACGCTCGGCCTCGGCACCGCATACGCCGGCATCATCGCCGCGGGCGCCTGGGCCCATCCCCGCTACGTCTTTCCCGGCGTGGTCCTGATCCTGGCGGCCGGGGTCGCGGGTGCGCGCGCGGTCGGCGGCCGCTGGCTCGCGCCGGTGGTGGCGGCGACGCTGGCCGGCCACCTGGTGGTGACGAGCCGGCTCGCCTGGCCGCTGCTCGCCGATCAGGCGCGCGTCGCCACCGGGCGGCTCTCCCGCGAAGCCTTCCTGGAGCAGTACTCGCCCCGCTGGCGGTTCTGGCGCCGGGCGTGCCCCGTGATAGGGACGGCGGGCGTCGTCATGGTGCTCGAGAAGATCCCGCATCCGTACTTGATCGGCTGCCGCTTCGTGCTGGCGAGCTATCTCGAGCAGGCGCTCGTCGACTACCGGCGCGTCGATACCCCGGACGCGCTGGAGGCCGCGGCGCGTGCGCTGGGGGTGACCCACGTCGCGGTCGCGCGCGCCGACCTCGCCCGCGGCGCCGATCCGTACGAGACGCAGGCGGTCGCCGTCTGGAACGACTGGACGCGCCGGCTCGGCGTCCCGCTACTGGAGACCGAGGCGTACGCGCTCTACGCGCTGCCGCCGGCGCCGGGAGCCGCGGCGTCGTGAGCGACTCGCGGGCGCGGTTCGCGCACGACACGGCGCGCGTCTTCGGCGGGCAGCTCGTGATGACGGTGATCGGCGTCGGCACGGGCATGATCACGGCCCGCATGCTCGGGCCGCACGATCGCGGCCTGTTCCAGATGCTCGTCATGCTGCCGACCATGCTGTCGAACTTCGCCAAGTTCGGCATTCCGCAGGCGTCGGTGTACGCCATGCGACGGCGCGGGGCGTCGCCATCGGCAGTGGTGACCAACGCGCTCTGGTTCGCGCTGGTCTTCGGCGTGCTGATGGCGCTCGTCTGCTACGCTGGCCGCGACTGGCTGCTCGCGCGCGTCATCAAGGGCGCGCCGGAGAGCACGCTGCTGCCCATGCTGGCGCTGCTGCCCTTCGTCCTGCTGCAGGTCTACCTGCTCGGCATCGTGCAGGGCCTGCAGCGCTTCGGCGAGTACAACTTCCAGCAGATCGTGCCGAACCTGCTGGCGCTCATCGGCATGGCGGTGGTGCTCGTCTGGTTGCGCGCGGGGCTGCTGGGCGCGGTACTGACGCAGGCGGGCATCGCGGTCTTCGTCACCATCTGGCTTGCGCTGCGGGTGCATCGGCTGGCGCCGCTCGGCTGGCGCTTCGACGCGCGGCTCGGGCGCGAGATGCTGGCGTTCGGCGGCAAGTCGTACGTCCAGACGCTCGCCGCCACGCTGCACCTGCGCATCGACCAGTACATGATCGGCTACCTGCTCGATCCGGCGCAGGTCGGCCTCTACGCCGTGGCGGTGAACATGACCAACCTGCTGCTGCGCGTGCCCGACGCGCTCGGGACGGTGCTGTTCCCGCGGCTCACGGGCGCCGCCGAGGCGCAGGCCCACGCCGCGACGGCGGAGGTGACACGGCTCACCGTGGCGCTGGTCGCGCTCGGCGGCTTCGGCCTCGCGGTGGTCGGGCCGGTGGCGATCCCGCTGCTGTTCGGCGAGCGCTTCGCGGGCTCGGTGGCGCCGATGCTGATGCTGCTGCCCGGGATCGTGATGATGTCGCTGTATCTCATCCTCTCGCGCAACTTCACGAGCCGGAACCGGCAGCAGATCAATATCGTGGCGGCCGTGCTGGCGCTCGTGCTCAACGTCGGCGCCAACCTGTGGCTGGTCCCCCGCTGGGGGATCGTGGGCGCGGCGCTCTCGAGCTGCCTCTCGTATGGCGTGGCGGCGATGGTCCTGCTGGCGGCGTTCGTGCGGGACTCCGGCGTGCCGGTGCCCGCGGTGCTCTGGCTCAAGCCCGCGGAGGTGGTCGCGATGCTGCGGCAGCTGCGGCAGCGGGTGGCAGCATCGCGCTGATTGCGACCCGCAACGAAACCCGGTAACGAAGGGGGTCACCTGCCGGACCTTCCATGGCGTCATCGATGCTGTCGATTCGAGAGCGGGAGCCCGCGCGGCGCGCGCGTGGCTGAGGGAGATGCGGACGGTCGCGGTCGACATCCTCACCGGCTTTCTCGGCAGCGGCAAGACGACCGTGCTGCGCCACGCGCTCGATCACGGCTTGCGCGGCAAGCCCGTGGCGGTGGTCATGAACGAGATCGGCGAGATCGGCATCGACGGCACGGTGGTGACCGGCCTGTCTACCGTCGAGAAGATGGTCGAGCTGTCGAGCGGCTGCATCTGCTGCACGATCGACGACTATCGCTTCGACCTCGCCATCCAGGAGATCGTCGACACGGTGAAGCCCCACCTGATCGTGATCGAGTCGACGGGGCTCGCCGATCCCGAGCCGCTGGTGGGGCGCGTGAAGCAGGCGGGCCTCGGCCTCGATGCCGTGATCACGGTCGTCGATGCCGCCAACCTGGCGCGGCATCTGCGCGAGAGCCCGGTGGCCGCCGCGCAGATCGAGGCCGCCGACTTCGTGGTGGTGAACAAGCAGGACCTGGTGGACGCGACCGAGCTCGCGCGGGTCGAGCGGCGCATCCGCCGGCTGAACGACCGCGCGGAACGCTTCCGGACCGTGCGCGGGGCGGTCGACAGCGACCTGCTGTTCGCGACGGGCGTCGCAGCGTATCGCGAGCGGGCGAGCAGCGGGCAGGGGCCGTCGGACAAGCACGCCGACGGCATCGCGAGCTTCGTCTACCGCAGCCCGCGGCCGCTGCGGCAGGAGGCGTTCGAGCGTCTGCTGCGCCGGCTGCCCACCGACGTGCTGCGGGCGAAGGGCCTGGTGCGCTTCGCCGAGCGCGACTGGCAGGGCCTTTTCAACTTCACCTGCGGCCGCCACGAGATCACCTGGCTGCGGCTGCCCGAGGGCGCGGAGACGCAGGCCGTGTTCATCGGCCGCAACCTGGCGCTGCACGAGCCGGCGTTGCGCGCGGCGCTGGCGGCGTGCGAAGTCCTGGACGAGAGGAGCATGGAGCATGCCTGAGCGGCGTCGCGACGAGCCGCCGACGGACGAGCAGTCGCCCGTCCCGACCGACGATCAGTACACCGTGGACGAGGAAGCCGAGGTCCAGAAGCGCCTCGAAGACCTCGGCTACGTGGAGTAGGGAGCCATGCGCGAGCTGGTAGAGAAGATCAGGCGCAAGGAGGCCCGCTGCGGGGTCATCGGGCTCGGCTACGTGGGCCTGCCGCTAGCGCTCGAGTTCGCCCGCGCCGGGCTACGGGTGACGGGCATCGACCTCGACGAGCGCAAGGTGGCGGACATCCGCGCCGGCCGCTCCTACATCGTCGACGTGAGCGGCGACGAGATCGCCGAGCAGGTGCGCGCGGGTCGCTTCGACGCCACCACCGATTTCCAGGTCATCGAAGGGCTCGACACGATCAACATCTGCGTGCCGACGCCGCTGCGCAAGACGAAGGACCCAGACCTCACCTACGTGGTGTCCGCGGTGGACGAGATCCGCAAGTACCTGCGGCCCGGGCAGCTGGTCATCCTGGAAAGCACGACGTATCCGGGCACCACGGAAGAGGTCGTCCGGCCGATGCTCGAGGCGGACGGACTCCGCGCCGGGCGGGACTTTGCGCTGGCGTTCTCGCCCGAGCGCATCGATCCGGGCAACCCCGTCTACAAGACGCGCAACATCCCGAAAGTCGTGGGGGGCGTGTCGCCCCAGTGTACCGACGCGGCGCGCGCGCTCTACGAGCAGAGCGTCGACACGGTGGTGCCGGTCTCCTCCACGCAGGTGGCCGAGATGGTGAAGCTGCTGGAGAACACCTTCCGCAGCGTGAACATCGGCCTGGTGAACGAGATCGCCCTCATGTGCAGCGCGCTGCGCATCGACGTGTGGGAGGTGATCGAGGCCGCCAAGACGAAGCCGTTCGGCTTCATGGCGTTCTATCCCGGGCCGGGCCTCGGCGGGCACTGCATCCCGATCGACCCATTCTACCTGTCGTGGAAGGCGCGGATGAACGGCTTCGACGCGCGCTTCATCGAGCTGGCCGGCTCCATCAACGAGAGCATGCCGCGCTTCGTCGTCGACAAGGTGACCGAGGCGCTCAACCGGCTCTGCAAGAGCGTGCGCGGCGCGCGGGTGCACGTGCTGGGCGTGGCGTACAAGGCGGGCGTGAACGACATCCGCGAGTCGCCGTCGCTGGTGGTGATGAAGCTGCTCGCCGAGCGCGGCGCCATCCTGTCGTACAGCGATCCCTTCGTCCCGACGGTGCGGGAGGAGGGGATCGAGCTCGACGCGCTGCCGCTGCAGAACGGGACGCTTGCCGGCGTCGATTGCGTGGTCATCCTCACGGATCATCCCGGCGTCGACTATCGGAGCGTGGTGGAGACCGCGCCTGCCGTGGTCGACACCCGCAATGCGCTGCGGGGCATCACGTCCGAGAAGATCATCCGCCTGTGAGCAACTTGAAGCGCAGCATCATGCTCGAGTACCGGCGCGCGTACGACGAGTCGCCGCAGCAGCCGTTTCTGCACGCCCGCGATCAGTTGCCCGCGCGGCTCGGCGTGAGCTACGAGGAGCTGGCGCCGCACGTGAAAGAGCTCGAGCAGGGGCGCTTCCTGCACTGGAAGGCCCAGGATCTGTACAAGCTCTCGCCCCGGGGAATCCGCGTGACGGGCAATCCGGCCGAGCTCGACCTCGAGTTCCCGGAAGGCTGACGACGAGATGCGGGTGAGGGCGATCGGCGCCGGGATGGCCGGCGGGATGCTGGCCGCGGCGCTCGTGGGCGCAGGCGAGGCGCTCGCGCTATGGCTCGGCGCGCCGACCGGCTCGAGCGAGCTGCCGCCGCTCACCTGGGCGCTGCTCGCCTACGGCGCGGTCGGTGCGGCGGCCGGCCTCGGGGCGGGCCTGGTCGCGGCGGTGATCGGGATCGACGGCTTCGGCCTGGCGCTCGCCGGCATCGGGCTGCCGCTCGCCTTCGTGGTCGGGCGCTTTCGCATTGTGCGGGACGTGTTCCTCGAGCAGATGCCGACGGGCACCCTGGCGCTCGCCGTGCAGGTCGCGGCGTTGCTCGCCTGCGTCGCCGTCGGCGTCTGGCTCTGGTGGCGGCTCCGCGGCGCCGACGCGCGGGGCCGGCTGCTCACGCGGCCGCTCGGGGCCGCTGCCCTCGTGCTGGTCGCGGCTGGCGTCTGGAACGTCACGGCCCGAACGCTCACGCCGGCGCCCCCACCGCCGCCTGCGCCGGTGGCGACGCTCCCGGCCGGCGCGCCGCACGTGCTCCTCATCATGGTCGACACGCTACGCGCCGACCATCTGGGCGCCTTCGGGTCGACGCGGGTGAAGACGCCGCACATCGACCGGCTGGCGGCCGACGGCACCCGCTACACGCGCGCCTTCGCGCAGGCGTCCTGGACGCGGCCCTCCGTGGCGACGATTCTCACGGGGCTCTACCCGTCGTCGCACGGCGCGGTGCACAAGGCGGATACGCTGCGCGACGGCGTGATCACGCTCGCCGAGGCGATGGCCGCGGGTGGCTACCGCACCGTCGGCTTTCCGAACAACGTCAACGTGACGGCGAGCTTCAACTTCCAGCAGGGCTTTGGCGAGTTCCACTACCTGGCTCCGTCGCTCTTCTTCGGCGCCTCGGAGGAGGCGGCGAAGCTCTCGCTCTACAGCATGCTCCGCCTCGTGCGCGAGCGCTTTCTGTCGCGGTCGATCAACGTCTACAACTACTACCAGCCCGCGGAGGCGGTGACCGAGGTGGTCACCCGCTGGCTCGACGGGCTCCAGCCGGGCGAACGGTTCTTCTTGTACGCGCACTACATGGACCCCCACGACCCGTACATGGTGCACCCGTTCAACGGCGAGGGGTACGCGCGCGTGGCGCTGCCGAACCCGCCGCCCGAGATGGCGGAGCGGCTGCGCGAGGTCTACGAGGGCGAGGTCGCCTACCTCGACCAGCACCTGGGCGTGCTGTTCGACGACTTGCGCCGCCGCGGCCTCTACGACCAGACGCTCATCGTGCTCACCGCGGATCACGGCGAAGAGTTCCACGAGCACGGCGGCTGGTGGCACGGCACGACGCTCTACGACGAGCAGACGAACGTGCCGCTCGTGGTGAAGCCGGCGGGCGGCGGCGCGCGAGGAGCGGTCGTCGACGAGCTGGTGACCACCCTCGACATCGCACCGACCGTGCTGACCGCGGCCGGCCTCCCGGTGCCGCCGGCGATGCAGGGGCATGCGCTGCCGCTCGACGGCGCGCTGCCGCCGCGGCGCGAGGTTGTCTTCTCCGAAGAGGACTTCGAGGGCAACGTGCTGCAGGCGCTGCGCTCGCGCGAGTGGAAGCTCGTCACCGCCAATGCCGGCAACCCCCGGGGGCTGCCCGAGGTCGGGCTGTACGACCTCGTGAGAGATCCGAAGGAGCTCGCCAACGCGGCCGCCACCGCCGCCTCCACGGTGGAGGAGATGCGGGCGGCGCTCGGCCGCAAGGTAGTCGAGGCCCGGGCGCACGCGGGCGCCACGACGCAGACCGACATCGACAGCGTCACGCGCGACCGCTTGAAGGCGCTCGGCTACCTCGACTGACGCCGCCCGTGGGCGCGCCGCTCGTCGTCGTCGGCTGGGACGGGGCGGGCTGGCCGGTCGTCGAGCCGTGGATGCGCGACGGGCGGCTGCCGCACCTGGCGCGGCTGTGCCGGGATGGGGTGCGCGCCACGGTGCGCTCGACATTGCCGGTGGCGACGTTTCCGGCCTGGACGTCGCTCGTCACCGGCGTGAACCCCGGCCGCCACGGTGTGCTCGACTTCACCGAACGGATCCCGGGCACCATGCGGCTGCGCTTCGTCAACGGCAGCTGGCGGCGGACGCCCGCGGTGTGGACGCTGCTGGGCCGCGCCAGGCGGCGGGTGGCCGTGCTCAGCGTGCCGGCCACGTATCCGCCCGAGGCGGTCTCCGGCCTGATGGTGAGCGGCTTCGATACGCCGCTCACGGCCGCCGCCGACGGCTCCTTCGTCCACCCGCGCGAGCGCTGGCCGGAGATCCGGGCGCTCGTCGGCCGCCTGCCGTTCGCCGACTTCCAGGAGGTGGCGACGGGGCCGGGCTGGCACGCGCGCGCGCTCCGCTCGCTGCTCGACGGCATCGAGCGCCGCGCGCGCCTGGCCGAGACGCTGCTGGTGCGCGACGCGCCGGACTTTCTCATGCTGGTCTTCGGCGAGTCGGACACCGTCGCGCACCACTTCTGGCGGTTTCACGATCCGCAGTCGCCGCGCTTCGCGCCGAGCCCCCATGCCGACGCCGTGCGCACCGTCTACGAGGCCCTCGATCGCGCGCTCGGGCGGCTGGTAGCCGCGGCGGGGCCCGGCAGCACGGTCTGCGTGGTGTCGGACCATGGCAGCGCCGGGGCCGGCGACCGGGTGATCCACCTGAACCGCCGGCTCGCCGAGGCCGGGCTCTTGCGCTTTCGCGCGTCGCGGTCGGGCGTGGCGCGCGCGCTGCGCGCGGCGGCCGTGCGCGCCGTGCCGTTTCGCTGGCAGGCGCCGCTGCTGCGGCGTCTCCC
>DATMAZ010000032.1:0-2492 GCA_035559675.1 Candidatus Limnocylindria bacterium | reverse complement strand
CTACGCGTAGGCGCGCCGCGAGCCGCCGAGCGCGGCCACGAGCAGCGCGGCGCAGCCCACCGCGAGCACGAGCTGGAGCAGCCCGCCCCACTCGAGCGCGTCCGCGACGAGGCCGCCGAGGAGCGCGCCGGCGATCCCGGCCCCGACCGTCGCGAGCCCGCCGATCGGCTGCGGGCCGGGAAGCACGAGCCGGGCGAGCCCGCCGATCACGAGCCCGACGAGCGCCCACCAGAGGAGCTGCAGCGCGACGCCCAGGACGGCCACGCCGAGCAGCGCGAGCACGACGATCGCGACGAGGACGACCAGGACGGTGAGCACGCCTCAGGCCTTGCGCCGGACGGCCGCGGCGAGCTCCCGCTTCGTCATCCGCGAGCGGCCCTCGACCTTCAGCTCGCGCGCGCGTTCGTAGAGCTCGTCCTTCGTCGTGTTCTCGACGTCGATGCCGCCCGCGGTCTTCCGCGGACGTTCGCGCGCCGACCGGCCGTGCTGCTTCGCCTGCGGGTCGGACGGGCCCGGCTCGTCCTTCAGCACCCAGCGGTCGCCCTTCTTCTTCGCGACGTGCTTCACGGCCGCCCAGGCAGTGCGATGTGCGCGCTCCTCCGAGCGGTACTCCTCGTGTGCGCTGTCCAGCGCCTTGCGGTACGTGCGCTGGATCTTGGCCGCCGAGCGCTCGATGGTGCCCGGCAGCTTCTCCTTTCTCGCTGGCATGGGAGCGGGCTACCACGCGCGGCGCCTGGGAAAACACGTCGCGGCCAGCCACCACGACCCCCGCTCGAGCGCCTGGAGGCCTCCGCCGGCGCGGGCCTCTAGACCCTATGGCGGCTGAGTAGCCGCGAGCGAGAGAAGGCCGGATCCTCCCGGTTACAGATCGGGGGTTTGTCTGGCCGGAGACTGGCTCCGGCTGACCCCATGCAACGGAAGGAGGGTCCGGCCGTGACCACAAAGATGACATTCGCGGGCTTGGACGTCCATGCCCGCTCGACCCACGCCGCCGCGATCGACGTTCGCACGGGTGAGCTGCTGCGCGCCCGCTTCGGCGCCGGCACCGAGCCGGTGATCGCTTGGCTGCAGGCGCTGCCGCAGCCGTTGCGGGCCTGCTACGAGGCGGGCCCGACCGGGTTCGCGCTCTACCGGGCCGCCGAGGCTGCCGGCGTCTGCGTCGAGGTCGTCGCCCCGAGCAAGACGCCGCGCGCCCCCGGCGACCGGATCAAGACTGACCGCAAGGACGCCGAACTGCTCGCCCGGCTGCTGCTCGCCGGCCAGCTCAAGTTCGTCGCGGTGCCGAGCCCGAGCGTTGAGGCCGCCCGCCACCTCTGCCGCGCCCGCGAGCAGGTGCGCTCCGACCTGATGCGCTGCCGGCACCGCGTCTCGAAGCTGCTGCTCTTGCACGGCCGCGTCTACCCGGAGCCGAGCACATGGACGCAGCGCCACCGCCAGTGGCTTGCCGGCCAGCGCTTCGACGAGGCCGCGACCGAGCTCGCCTACCTCGACACGCTCGCCGCCGTCGACGGCTTGGTCGCGCGCAAAGCGGCGCTCGACGAGCGGCTCTCGCGGCTCGCGGTCGAGGGCGAGTGGTGGCCGAGCGTCGCCCGCCTGCGCTGCTTCCGCGGCATCGACACGCTGACCGCGCTCGTGCTCTGCCTCGAGATCGGCGACTTCGCCCGCTTCCCACGGCCGTCCAAGCTCGTCTCCTGGCTCGGACTCGTGCCCTCGCTCGACCAGTCAGGCGAGAGCAGAAGGCAGGGCACGATCACCAAGAGCGGCTCCGGCTACGCCCGCCGGCTGCTCGTCGAGGCCGCCTGGCACTACCTGCGCCAGCCGCGGATCGGGGCGACGCTCGCCAACCGCCAGCAGGGACAGCCGGCGCACGTACTCCAGATCGCCTGGCGCGCCCAGCACCGGCTGCACCGCCAGTACGCCCGCCTCCGCGGCCGCGGCAAACCCGGCAACGTCGCCACCGTCGCCGTCGCCCGCGAGCTCGCCTGCTTCCTCTGGGCCGCCGCCGTGAGCGCGTAACCCACCCCCACAGCCGCCTGCTCGGGCGGGCGCCGGGCCAAAGCTGCCGGGCACGCGCGATGGCGCTATGGGCAGCCCTCACCGGCCACGCCCGCTCCTAGACAGCGCACGCCCGGCGACGCAACCAGGGCAATGGGGTAGCCAACCCCCGCATAGTCAGACTGACCGCAAGCGACCGTCGTCGCCGCGCCCGACGCCCGCCCGAGCAGCAGATCGTCCCGGTCAATGACTGGGCGGTGCGGCCTGGACCCTTGACAAACGCCGCTCCATATCAGCGCCAGTCCACCGAGACGACCGCGACGGGATCGTCGAAGCCCTTGAGCTCTTCCTCGCGCGGCTCCGACACGCGCACCGCGAGGCTCACCCCGTCCAGCGTCTCGCGGCTGACGACGATCTCGCCCTTGCCGCCCAGAGCGGCGATGCGCGCGGCCGCGTGCACGCCCTCGCCGCCGAAGTCGCCCTCGTCCGTTCCGGTC
>DATMAZ010000031.1:0-16229 GCA_035559675.1 Candidatus Limnocylindria bacterium | reverse complement strand
CCCGCCGCGCGTGCGCTCTCGGCCACACGCTCGGCCCAGGCCTCTCCCCGCCGCCCCGCCGCCACGGCGAACACCGGCACGAGGCGCTTGGCCTCCCCGGGCGGGCGCGTGCGCAGCACCGCGCGCGGCCACCAGCGGTCGGCGCCGGCGAGATAGCGCGCAAGCGCGCGTACGTCCGAGGCGCCGTCGCGCGCCGCCGAGAAGCCGCCGTTGCCGCCGTAGGTCGGGTCGTCGTAGGCGAGCGCGGCGAGCGCGTCGGCCGCCGACGCGTAGCCGGGGATTGGGGACGGGCTTCGCGGCGCCGTCTGCACCAGATTCAGCAACGCCGTGCGCGACTCCCACGACACGCCGGGGAAGCCCGCTTCGATCACCGAGCCGCCGCCCGCAGCCGGCGTGGCCGTCGAGGCGCCGTCGAGCGCCACGATGCCGGCGAGCAGCGGCTGGCCGCGGTCGGCCATCTCGTAGGCGAAGGTGGCGCCGTCGCCCATGCCGGCGAGCCAGATGCCGCGCGACGCTTCCGTGCCGCGGATGAAGCCCATCGCCCACTCGACGTCGTCGGCGAAGGTATCGAAGTCCCACGGCATGCTCGGCGCGCCGGCGCCGCGCGCGGCGACCAGCGACGGCGTGCTCGTCCGGTAGGTGAGCAGCCACGTCCGCAGCCCGGCCTGCGTGAGGTAGAGCCGCAGGTCCTCCCGCGGATCGGTGACTCTGCCGTTACCGTGGTGGCGGTCCGGCAGGTAGAGGACGAGTGGCTGGGTGAGGTCGCCGCAGGGGGCGAGCCGCGTGAGCGTCACGCGGTCGAGCGGTCCGCCCGGCGGGCGCTCGCAGCTCCAGGCGTCTTCGCACAGCACGAGGCCGCGGATCTGGCGGGTCGATTGCACGTGGCCGCAGCGCACGGCGGTGGGACGCTCGAGCCGCGCGCGGCCGCAGGCCGCAACGACCAGGCAGACGGCGAGAATGCCGAGCCCTCGCCGGGCTCTCATTCGGCCCTCAGGTACTCGATGAACTTCTCGGCGGCCGGCGAGAAGTGCTTGCCCTGGCGATGGATGATGCCGAGCGGGCGGAAAAACGTCTGGTCGGCGAGGTGGACCGCGACCAGGGTGCCGGCCTCCACTTCCTTCGCCAGCGACGGCTCGGGCAGGATCGCGATACCGCGGCCGATCTCCACCGCCCGCTTGATGGTTTCGATGTTGTCGAGCTCCATCACGTAGTGCGGCTCGATGCCGTAGCGGCGGAGAATGCGGTCGGTCTCCTTGCGGGTCGGGATGTCGCGCTCGAAGCCGACCATCGCCTCGCCGGCGAGCTTCTTCACCGAGACGCGGCGGTGGGACGCGAGCCGGTGGCCGGGCGGGCAGGCGAGCACGAGCCGATCCTGCCGGTAGGGGATGACGGTGATGCCGGGCCGCTTCTGAGGGTAGGCGACCACGCCGATGTCGACGTTTCCCTTGGACGTGTTCTCGTAGATCTTGTTGGAGCGGCTGTAGTCGAGCGCGAGGTTCACCTGGGGATAGGCCTTCAGATACCGCTTGAGCGGCCCGGCCAGCTCGTAGAGCCCGATCGAATGCACCGTGCCGACGCGCACCGTGCCGCCCACCACCTCGGTGACGGCTTGCAGCCGCGCTTCCATGTCCTGGTAGCGCGCCACGATGTCCTTGGCGGCCTGGTAGAGCACCTCGCCGGCGGGGGTGAGCTGGACGTTCCCGCGCGTCCGCTCCAGCAGCCGGCGGCCGTAGCGCTGCTCCAGCATGCGGATCTGTTGGCTCACCGCAGATTGCGTGACAAAGTTCCTCGACGCGGCGGCCGAGAAGCTCCGCGTCTCGACGATGTCGCAGAAGACCTTGAGGGTTTCGAGGTGCATCGCTAATGCTTCGATGCAGGATCGCTGAAGCAAACTCATATTCCCGCCCTCGGCGCGATGCAATCCTGCGGGACGAGAGGAGCGCCCGATGACGGTGCACGTGGACGACTACTACGGCGTGTCCGAGCTGCTGACGGAGGAGGAGCGGATGACGGCGGCGTCGGTGCGGGCGTTCGTCGAACGCGAAGCGCTGCCGCTGATCGAAGACTGCCATGCGCGCGAGGAGTTCCCGCGCCAGCTCATCCCGCGGATGGCCGAGCTGGGGCTGTTCGGCGCGCACTTGAAGGGCTACGGCTGCCCCGGCCTCTCGGCCGTGGCCTACGGCCTCATCTGCCAGGAGCTCGAGGCGGGCGACTCGGGGCTGCGCTCGATGGCGTCGGTGCAGGGCTCGCTCGCGATGTACGCCATCTACCGCTGGGGCAGCGAGGAGCAGAAGCGGCGCTGGCTGCCCGAGATGGCCGCCGGCCGCGCCATCGGCTGCTTCGGGCTCACCGAGCCGGACCACGGCTCCGACCCGGGCGGCATGATCACGCGCGCCCGCCGCGACGGCTCGCACTGGATCCTCTCGGGGACCAAGCGCTGGATCACCAACGGGTCGATCTCCGACGTCGCGGTCGTCTGGGCGAAGGACGGGGAGACCATCCGCGGCTTTCTCGTCGAGCGCGGCATGCCGGGATTCTCCGCGTCCGACATCAAGGGGAAGTTCTCGTTGCGTGCCTCGATCACCTCCGAGCTGGTGCTGGAGGACGTGCGCGTGCCCGACGCGAACCGCTTCCCGGAGGTCGAGGGGCTCACCGGGCCGTTCTCGTGCTTGAACCAGGCCCGCTACGGCATCGTCTGGGGCGCCATCGGCGCGGCGCGCACCTGCTATCTGACGGCGCTCCGCTACGCGCAGCAGCGCACCCAGTTCGACCGGCCGCTCGCCGGCTTCCAGCTCGTGCAGCAGAAGCTCGTGCACATGTGCTCCGAGATCACCAAGGCGCAGCTGCTCGCCTGGCGGCTCGGCCGCTTGAAAGACGCCGGCACGGTGCGCCCGCAGCAGGTCTCGCTCGCCAAGCGCAACAACGTCGGCCAGGCGCTCGAGATCGCGCGGCTCGCCCGCGACGTGCTCGGCGCCAACGGCATCGTGAACGAGTACCCGGTGATCCGCCACATGATGAACCTGGAGACGGTGAACACGTACGAGGGCACGTTCGACATGCACACGCTGATCGTCGGCCGCGACATCACCGGCTGCGACGCGATCCGCTGAGCGCGCCGCCTAGTAGAGGAGCGAGGCCTGGCGCTCGACGGCCCAGTCCCGCTCCTCGGGGCCGAGCGCGGCTTCGAGGTCGCCCGGCGTCGCGGCGGGGTCGTCCACCCACTCGCGCAGCAACGGCCCGCCGTTGATGACGTCGATGGGAAGCCGGCCGGTCTCGTACTCGTAGACGAAGTCGCGCCAGAGCGCGTAGTCGCTCCGCCAGCGGCGGATGGCCTTCAGCCAGAGCGCCACGAACCGGTACGGCCGGAACTGGTCGTGGCGGTAGGCACCGTCGTCGACGTGGAGCTGCACGCCGGCGCAGAGCGCCCCGGCGTGCTTGTGAAACGTCGGCTGGAAGAAGCAGGGACGGATGCGGCAGCCCTGCATCCACGACGGCGCCATCGCCTCCATCGCGCCGAGCAGCGCGGGCACGTCGAGGTCGGGTGCGCCGAACAGCTCGAGCGGGCGCGTGGTGCCGCGCCCTTCGGACAGCTCGGTGCCCTCCAGCAGCACGGTGCCGGGATAGATGCGCGCCGCACCCGGCGTGGCGATGTTGGGGCTGGGATTCACCCACGGGCGCTCGCCCGGCGGCCAGCCGTATCCAGGCGGCGCGGCCGGATTCCAACCCTCCATCTCGACCACGCGCAGATCGACGTCGAGCCGCCGCTCGGCGACGAACCAGCGCGCGGCCTCGCCGAGCGTGAGCCCATGGCGCATCGGCAGCGGTCCGGCGCCGACGAAGCTCTCGCAGCCGGGGCGGAGCCGGCTGCCCTCCACCGGGCGTCCCGCCGGATTCGGCCGATCCAGCACCCAGACGGCCTTGCCGGCTGCGGCGCCGGCCTCGAGCACGTAGAGCAGCGTGGTGAGGAAGGTGTAGACGCGCGTGCCGACGTCCTGCACGTCGAACAGCAAGACGTCGAAGGCATCGAGCATGGCGGGCGTCGGACGGCGCACGGCGCCGTAGAGGCTGAAGACCGGGATGCCGTGCACGGGATCGACGTAGTCGTCCGACTCGACCATGTTGTCCTGCTTCTCGCCCCGCATGCCGTGCTGCGGGCCGAAGGCCGCGACCGGGCGCGTCTCCGCATGCGCCGCGAGCGCGTCGACGGCGTGCACGAAGTCGCTGGTCATGGACGCGGGATGGGCGAGCAGCGCCACCCGGCGCCCCGAGAGCTGGCGGCGGAGCGGCGCATCGCCGAGCAGCCGGTCGATCCCCAGCCTTACCGTCGTCGTGCCCCTCCCGGCATGGCCCGTGGATAGCGGTCGGGCGGCCGGCGTGCCAGTGCCCGGCCATTGACGCCGGCGCGGCGATCGACTTCTGTGTCGGCCGCGTGCGGTCGTGTCGCATCGGCGGCCTCGTCTTCCTCGCGCTGGCGCTCGCCGGCTGCGAGTTCTGGATGTCGGACAACGAGAGCGTCCAGCGCCGGGTCCGTGCCGAGCGCGAGTGCCGGCTGCTGGAAGGGCGGACCCACGTGGTCGTGTTCGACCGCACGCCGTTGGGTCGCCGGGCGCGCCACGTCGAATACCGGCACTACGCGGCGGCGGGCGGTACGTCTACGCGAACAGCGAGTGGCGGACCGACCCGGCGGGCGACCCGAGCGATCGCTGGCGCATGGACGGTTCCCGGCTCTGCGTGCTGAACCACGCATTCACCCAGGACGAGCAGTGCTACACCGTCGCCGTCGCGCCCGACGGCGCGGTGCAGTTCTTCATCGACCGGCCGGGCAGCGAGTACCATGGGCTGCTCACCAGCGTCGTGCGCATCACGTACGCCGGCCCGCCGCGGTCGGAGGACCCGACGGGCGGTTGAAGCGACCGCTCGGGGGGCGCGCCGCGCTCACGCCGCGGCGCCGAGCCGAACGACGAAGCCATCCCGCCGGTGGAAGTCGGGACCATCGGCCGGGTGCACGACGCTCCAGTACGACAGCGTGCCCTCCGCCGCTTCGAGCACCGCGGCGAGCGCGACGTCGAGCGCGCCGTGTGCGAGCTCGGCCATGCCGCCCATGTCGAACGCGGCTTCCACCGTGAGCGTGCCGCAGCGTGCCCGATGGCGCTTCACCGCCGGCGCCGCCGCGCGCGGCTCGGGGCGCATGCCGGCGCGATAGCCGTCGAACCGATAGACGTTCCAGTCGCCCGAGGGCGAGACGTTGAGCTCCCAGTACGGCTCGCCACCGTGCGGTGCGAGGAACGCTTCGAAGCACGTGTGCCGCCAGAGCTCGTCGCGCCGCATGGGCTCGGCCGCGGGCGGCAGCACGGCACGCGCCGCGGGGCCGGCCAGCACGTAGCGCAGCACGAGCCGGTGGCCGGCGCGTCGCACGCTCGCACGCACCACGGCCGCGGCATCGCCGTCGTCGGCGAACGGACGCAGCGCCACGAGCCGATCCGGCATGAGCGCGGGCAGGATAGCAGCCGGCGCGCGCCGCCCGCCACGCGAAATCAGGATGCCGCCGCCGACACGTCGCCGCAGACCCGGGCGAGCGCCGCCACGAGCGTTGCGCGCTTTACCGCGGAGCCGCGGGACGGCGCGGAGCGCCAAGCGGCGCTGCGCGCGGGCCGCGTCCGCCGCCGGCACGTTCACGATCATCGCGTCCACCGGCCGGCCACCGTCCCCAGAGCAGCACGCCGAATCCCGGCGCCCAGATCGGCACGGCGAGGTTGTACGCCACGCACAGCTTGGCGCGCCGGACGAGGTCCGGGGCGCACTCGAGCCATGAGCCGGCCCGACGGCCGGGCAGAATGTTGGCGCGCGCAGCGCTTTTTGCTACGCGGCGGCGATGGACCTACGGGACAAGGTGGCGCTGGTGACCGGCGCGGGACGCGGGCTCGGGCGTGCGATCGCCGAGGCGCTGGCCGCCGCGGGTTGTCACGTGGCCGTCTCGGACCGCGGCGCCGCCTCGGACGCGGCGCTCTCGTACGCGCTCTCGAGCACGGCCGACCTGGACGAGACGGCGGCGGCGGTGCGCGCCCGCGGGCGCCGGGCGCTCGCGCATCCCGCCGACGTCACCTCGCCCGCCGAGCTGGCCGCGCTCGCGGCGGCCATCGAGCGGGAGTTCGGCGGCCTCGACGTGGTGGTGGCGAACGCCGGCATCATCGCGGCGGGTCGGGTGGTGGACATGCAGCCCGAGGTCTGGGACCGCATCTTCGCCGTCAACACGAAGGGCGTGTTCCTCACCGCCCGCGCAACCATCCCGCTGCTCGTCGCGCGCGGCGGCGGGCGGATCGTCAACGTCGCGTCGGTCGCGGGCAAGACCGGCCGGGCCGGGCTCTCGGCATACTGTGCATCCAAGGCGGCGGTGATCTCGTTCACGCAGGCGCTCGCCGAGGAGCTCGGACCGTCGAACATCGCGGTGAACGCGCTCTGCCCCGGCTACATCCGAACCGCGATGTGGGACGAGGTGCTGATTCCCACGCTCGCCGCCATGACCGGCATTCCCGCCGCGCAGGTGTTCGATCGCTTCATCCACGGTGCGACCTACTTGAAGCGCGAGCAGACGCCTGCCGAGATCGCGGACGCGGCCGTCTATCTCTGCCGGGCCGAGAACGTGACGGGGACGACGCTCACGGTGGCCGGCGGCGGCGAGGTGCACTGAGCATGGCGCTCACGGTGGTGACGCTCGCCGAGATCGAGCGCGTCTTCGAGGTGCTCGAGCGGCTCGGCATCTCGCGCGAGGCGGTCGTGATCCCGCTCAAGCCGGAGCGGCCCGGGCGCATGCGGATCCTCCCCAACGGCAAGGCCGAGATCGTGCTCGACGCCGAGCGCCCGCTCGACGACTTCCTCGCCGACGTCGAGCGCTGGCTCCGGGAGAACCTCGGCGGCTGAAGGAGGCCGCCGGACGCTTGAGGGCCCACCGACGCCCGCTCGCACGGCACGTCTTGCCGGCGAGTCGGCGGCGGTGGCACAAGGGGCCCATGGCAGAGCAACCCGTCGTTCCCCCCGAAGTCACCCCGGCGATGTTCTTCGAGCAGCTCATGCCCGCCGGCTTCCAGGCGCAGGTAGAGCAGGGGCTCCCGGCGCCCAAGGACTACGTGATCCAGTACCGGCTGACGGGCGAAGGAGGCGGCGAGTGGAACGTCTCCATCCGCGACGGACGCATGACCGTCACGCCCGGCAGCGGCGACTCGCACATGACGATCACGCTCTCGATGAGCGACTGGCTCGACGCCGTGCTCGGACGCAACGGCGCCGATCTCTCGCTGCTGCTCCCGCAAGCCAGGCCCGGGCGCCCCGACGGCAGCGAGGCCGCCAAGCGTCTCCGCGGCACCATGGCGCTCGAGCTGGCCCGCGACGACGAGCCGTACCGCATGGAGATCTCCTTCAACAACGCCGATTCGCCGCGCACGACGGTGAAGAGCAAGATCAGCGACTACGTCGCCATCCAGCAGGGGAAGCTGAACGGGCAGGAGGCCTTCATGACGGGCCGCGTGCGCGTCGAGGGGGACCTCGGCTTCCTCATGCAGGTGGTGGCGATCACGGGCTGAGGAGGCTCGGCCCTCGTGCGGCTCGCGCACCGCGTTTGGACCGGCGGCGCCGTCCCGGGCGAATCCGCTGCCCGCGCCGAGCTCGTCCGCGAGGGGTATGCCGTGTATCGCTGGAGCGACGCGCCCGGCGCGCGCTACGAGCCGCACGCCCACGACGACGACGAGTGCCTCTGGGTGCTGGCGGGCGGCATCACGTTCGAGGTCGGCGGCGCGTCATACACGCTCCGCGCCGGCGATCGCCTCGAGCTGCCGGCCGGAACCGTCCATGCGGCGACGGCCGGGCCGGGCGGGGCGACGTATCTGGTCGGCGAGCGGGTCCATCCGTAGGGCGTCGCGTCCGGCGAGGCTTTCGGGCGCCGGCGCCTCGCCGCCTACGGCTCGATCGACACCGGTGTGCCGAGGGGGAGGAGGCGATCCAGCTCCTCGATCGCCTCGTTGCTGACCGACACGCAGCCGAGCGTCCAGTCGATGCCGCGCTCGTTCTTGTCCGGCTTGTCGGTTCCGTGGATGCCGACCTCGCCGCCGATGCCGGCCGCTTCGTCGAGCTCGCCCATCGCCTTCGCCTGCTGATGGCGCCAGACGTCCGAGGCGCTCGGGTAATCGAGCAGGAAGAAGTGCCCCCAGCGCGGGTGCGGCCGCTTCCCGATGATGGAGTAGAGGCCGATCGGTGTGCGGCGGTCTCCCTCGTTCAGCTTGGGCGTGCCGCCCTGGCCGAAAACCGCCGGGTAGGAGCGGATGCGCTTGCCGTACCGGTAGACGTCGAGCGTGCGGCACGACTGGCGCACGACCACGAAGATCGGCTCCTTCTCCGCCCAGGGCAGCACCTCCTCGTCGGCCACGGCGGGCGGCGGCGGCTCGGCGGCGGGCGGCGGATGGCGCGGGCCGAACAGCGCCGCTGCCAGCTCCATCGAGCACCCGGCGAGTGACAGCAGCAGGCAGCCGAGTAGCATGCCCATCGCGCGACGCTCGTGCATCCTGACGATCGTTTCAAAACTACCTGTGCCCGGCAAGCCTATGGGCTGCAATGGCGCAGTCTTTGTGATAGCGCGCCGCGCGTGAACGCCCGTCCGATCGCCGTCGTCGTGCTGGCCGCCGGCCTCGGCACGCGCATGCGCTCCGCCCGCGCCAAGGTGCTGCACGAGCTGGCCGGGCGTCCGCTGCTCCACTACCCGCTGCGTGCGCTGCGTGCCCTCGCGCCCGCGCGTGTCGTGCTGGTGGTCGGCCACCAAGCCGACCTGGTGCGCGCGGCGGCCGCCGCCGTCTCGGACGGGCTCGAGACGGTGCTGCAGGCCGAGCAACGTGGCACCGGCCATGCGGTCCGCTGCGCCATGGGCGCGCTCGCGGGCTTCGAGGGCGACGTGGTCGTGCTCTACGGGGACGTGCCGCTCATCCGGGGCGAGACCCTGGCCGCCCTGGCCGACGCCCACCGCCGCCACGACGCCGCGCTCACGCTGCTCACGGCGCATTGTGCCGATCCCACCGGCTATGGCAGGATCGTGCGCGACGGCACGGGCCGCGTCGAGCGAATCGTCGAAGAGCGCGATGCGAGCCCGGCCGAACGTGCAATCACGGAGATCAACCCTGGCTTCTATTGCATTCGGTCGGACGTCCTGGAACCGGCGCTCGGTCGGCTGCGTCCGAGCAACGCACAGGCCGAACTCTACCTCACCGACGTCGTCGGCATGGTGGCCCAGGCCGGCGGCCGGGTGGAGAGCGTGTGCGTGTCCGATCCCGGCGAGGTGGCCGGCATCAACACCCGCGCGGAGCTGGCCGCGATGGAGCGGCGCATGAGGGCGTCGCTGGTCGAGCGCTTCATGGCGGCCGGCGTGACGTTCGAGGATCCGGCCACCGCCTACCTCGGCGACGAGGTCGAGATCGGCGCCGACACCGTGATCGGCCCGAACGTCATCCTCCGCGGGCGGACCCGCATCGGCGCCGGCTGCCGGCTCGAAGGCACGAACTTCCTCGCCGACACGACGGTGGGCGACGGCGTGCAAGTATTGTTCGGGACGGTGGCCGACGGCGCGGAGATCGGCCCCGGCTCGCGCATCGGGCCGTTCGCGCGGCTCAGGCCCGGCACGCGGCTCGGCGCCAACGTGCACATCGGCAACTTCGTCGAGACCAAGAAGGCGGTCGTCGGCGACGGCACGAAGGCCAACCACCTGACGTACCTCGGCGACTGCGAGATCGGCCCCGACACCAACGTCGGCGCGGGCACGATCACCTGCAACTACGACGGCTTCAAGAAGTCGGTGACGCGCATCGGCGCGCGCGTGCAGATCGGCAGCGACACCCAGCTCGTGGCGCCCGTCAGCGTGGGCGACGACGCCTACGTCGGCGCAGGCACGACCGTGACGAAGAACGTGCCGGCGGGCAGCCTCGCCGTCAGCCGCACGCCCATGCGCGTCGTCTCCGGCTGGACCGCGCGCAAGCGGAAGAAGGAAGGCGCCTGACCATGTGCGGGATCGTGGGCTACGTCGGGCCGCGCGAAGCGAGCCCGATCCTGGTGGCGGGGCTGCGGAAGCTCGAATACCGCGGCTACGACTCCGCCGGGCTCGCCACCATCAACGGGCACGGCATCGACGTCCGCCGCTGCGTCGGGAAGCTCGACAACCTGGAGCGGCTGCTGCGCGAGCAGCCGCTCGAGGGACACCCCGGGATCGGGCACACGCGCTGGGCCACCCACGGGCGCCCGTCGGAGCAGAACGCGCATCCGCACCGCGCCGGCAAGGTGGTGCTGATCCACAATGGCATCATCGAGAACTACCTCCAGCTGCGCGCGGCGCTCGAGCAACGCGGCCGCACCTTCGTCTCGGAGACCGACACCGAGGTGATCTCGCACCTGATCGACGAGGAGGTGCAAAAGGGGGCCCGCATCGCCGACGCCACCCGCCGCGCGATCGCGCAGCTCGAAGGTTCGTACGCGCTGGTCGTGCTCTCGGAGGACGAGCCCGACCGGCTGGTGACGGCCAAGAGCGCCACGCCCATCGTGCTCGGCCTCGGCGAGGGCGAGAACTTCGTCGCCTCGGACATCCCGGCGCTCCTCGAATACACGCGACGGGTCGTCTTCCTGGAGGACGGCGAGGTGGCGGAAGTGACGGCGTCGGGCGTCAGCATCTGCACCTTCGACGGCAAGCCGGTGGAGCGCGATCCCCGCATCGTCGCCTGGGACGCCGTCACGGCGCAGAAGGGCGGCTTCAAGCACTTCCTGCTGAAGGAGATCCACGAGCAGCCGCAGGCCATCATCGACACGATGCGCGGGCGGATCGAGCAGGAGGAGGGCGACGTCCGGCTCGACGGCCAGATCGAGGGCACGCTGCCGTCTGAGGTGCGCCGGTGCGTGCTGGTCGCTTGCGGGACCGCCTGGCACGCGGCGCTGGTGGGGAAGTTCCTGCTCGAGCGGCTGGCGGGGATCCCGTGCGAGGTCGATTACGGCAGCGAGTTCCGCTACCGCGACCCCATTCTCGACGAGCAAACGCTGCTGGTCGTCGTCTCCCAGTCGGGCGAGACGGCCGACACGCTGGCGGCGGTCGAGGCGGGCCGCGAGCGCGCGACTCCCGTGCTCGCGATCTGCAACGTGGTCGACTCCTCGATCGCCCGCCGCTCGAACGCGGTGCTCTACACGCACGCCGGACCGGAGATCAGCGTCGCCAGCACCAAGGCGTTCACCACCCAGCTCACCGCGCTCTACCTGCTGGCGCTCCACCTCGGCCGGCGCCGCGGCGTGATCGACGCCGAGCGCGGCCGCCAGCTGGTGGCCGACCTCGTGGCGCTGCCCGCGCACGTGGCGGAGATCGTCAAGCAGGACAAGCAGATCGAGCGCATCGCCAAGAAGTACGGCAGCGCCTCCGACTTCCTCTACCTCGGCCGCGGCATCAATTACCCGGTGGCCCTCGAGGGCGCGCTCAAGCTGAAGGAGATCTCCTACATCCACGCCGAGGGCTATCCCGCCGGCGAGATGAAGCACGGGCCGATCGCGCTGATCAACGAGGAGATGCCGGTCGTGGTGCTGATCCCGCACGACGCGGTCTTCCAGAAGACGCTGTCCAACCTGAAGGAGGTCGAGTCGCGCGGCGGGCGCATCATCGTCGTCACCGACGAGCGCACGCCCGAGCTCGAGGACATCGCCTGGGAGCTCGTCGCCGTGCCGCGCACCAACGAGCTGCTGACCCCGATCCTGCTCACCATCCCGCTGCAGCTGCTGGCCTACCATGTCGCCGTGTACCGGGGCACCGACGTCGACCAGCCCCGGAACTTGGCGAAAAGCGTCACGGTCGAGTAGGCGCTCCGTCCGGGTCGCCCGGGGCATACTGGAGTCGTTGCCGGGGCGTAGCTATCATCCCCGACATGGCGGAACGCCGTCCCGGCAGCGCCATCGTGCCAATCGACGAAGCCCTCGAGGAGATCCGTGCAGGCCGCATGATCATCCTCATGGACGACGAGGACCGCGAGAACGAGGGCGACCTCTGCGTGGCGGCCGAGCGCGTCACCGCCGAGCACGTGAACTTCATGGCCACGCACGGCCGCGGCCTCATCTGCGTCGCCCTCACCGAGGAGACCTGCGATCAGCTCGGGCTCCCCATGATGGTGAACGAGAACCGCGCCCCGCTCGGCACCGCGTTCACGGTGTCGATCGACGCCCGGCAGGGGATCGGTCGCGGCATCTCGGCGGTCGACCGCGCCACCACCATTCGCACCGTGGCGCGCCCCGACGCCGGCCCGCAGGACATCGTCACGCCGGGGCACGTCTTCCCGCTTCGCGCCCGGCGCGGTGGCGTGCTCGTGCGCGCGGGGCAGACCGAGGGAGGTGTCGATCTCGCGCGGCTCGCCGGTCTCTTCCCGGCGAGCGTCATCTGCGAGATCATGCGCGACGACGGCAGCATGGCGCGGCTGCCCGACCTCGAGCGCTTCGCCCTCGAGCACGGCATCAAGATCGCGACCATCGCGGACCTGATCGCATATCGCAGCCAGCACGACACGCTGGTGCACGCGGTGGCCGAGGCGCCGCTCATGACGCGCTGGGGCGGGGAGTTTCGCGCCGTCGTCTACCAGACCGACATCGATCAGAACGAGCACCTCGTGCTGGTGAAGGGCGACGTGGCGTCGGGCGAGCCCGTGCTGGTGCGCCCGCATCTCGAGTACCTGCCCGGCGACGTGTTCGGCTATCGCGAGCGCGACACCGCCGTTCTCTTGCGCTGCTCGATGCAGCGGATCGCCGAGGAGGGCCGGGGCGTCGTCCTCTACCTCCGCCGCAGCGGCCGCGGCCTCGATCTCCTGCCGACGGCGGGCGGCGAGGGCGCCAAGGCGTCGAGCGCGGGGTTCCAGTCGCCGCGCTCGAGCATCTTCCGCGACTTCGGCATCGGCGCGCAGATCCTGCGCGACATCGGCGTGCGCAAGATCCGCTGGCTCACCAACAACCCGCTGCGCCTGGTGAGCCTCCCCGGCTACGGGCTCGAGATCGTCGAGTGGGTGCCGATCGAGCCCGGCCGCCGCGCCGCCGCTCGCACCTCGGTCCAGTGACGCCATGAAACGGGTCCGCCGCGGGGTCGTGCTCGCCGCGCTTCTCCTGCCGCTCGTCGCGCTGGCGCAGGCGCCCGACGTGGTGCGCGGCACGCTCGCCCGCGAGGGCGCGGCGCTCGTGGTGACGGTGACGATCGCCCCCGGATGGCACGTGAACGCCCACCGGCCGCGCGACGAGTTCCTGATCCCCACCACGCTCGAGGTGACGGCCCCCGCCGGCGTGCAGGTCGGCGCGGTGACGTACCCCGCGCCGGTCGAGCGTGTCCTGTCGTTCAGCGAGGACCCGCTCCTGCTCTACGAGGGCACGATCACGCTGCGGGCGCCGCTCACCGGCGAGGGTGGGGGACGCTTCGAAGCGCGGCTGCGCTACCAGGCCTGCGACGACACGCGCTGTCTGCCGCCGCGGACGCTGGCGCTTTCGCTCGACGAGACACACGCCGCAGGACCCGGGGCTTCTGGGCCCGGAGCCGCCGGCAACGCCGTCGGCGAGTGGATCGCGCGGTGGGGCTATGCGCCCACGCTGCTGTGGATCGGCGTGCTCGGGCTGGCGCTGAATCTCACGCCGTGCGTCTACCCGCTCATGTCCGTCACCGTGGCCTTCTTCGGCGGCCGCTCGCGACGCCGGCGCGAGGAAACGCTGCTCCACGCGCTCTGCTACGTGCTCGGCATCTGCACGACCTTCTCGCTGCTCGGTGTGGCCGCGGCGCTCACCGGCTCGCTGTTCGGAGCCGCGCTCCAGCGGCCCGCGGTGAGCATCGGGATCGCCGCCTTGATGGTGGCGCTCGCGCTCGCCAACTTCGGGCTCTATCAGTTCCGCCTGCCGCAGTCGCTCACGCAGACGGCCGGCCGTGCCGGCGAGGGCGCGGGCGGCGCCTTCTTCATGGGGCTCACCATGGGCGTGGTCGGGGCGCCGTGCATCGGGCCGGTGGTGGCCGCGCTGCTCGTGTACGTCGGCACCACGCAGTCGGCGCTGCTCGGCTTCGTGTTCTTCTTCGTACTGGGCCTCGGCATGGGCCTGCCGTACGTCGCGCTGGCGCTGGCGGCGGAGCGGCTGCGGCGCCTGCCGCGCGGCGGCTCGTGGCTCGGCTGGATGGAGTGGCTGTTCGGCTTCGTGCTGCTCGGCCTGGCGCTGCACTTCGTCACCCCGCTGCTCTCGGTGCGCGCGCAGGCCATCGCCTGGAGCGTGCTGCTGGTGGCCGGCGGCCTCGTGCTGGGCTTCCGGCCCGGATTCCGCACGCTCGCGGCGCGCTGGGGAGTGCGGGCGGCCGGCGTCGCCGTCGCGATCGCCGGGGTCGTCAGCGCGGTGTCGCCCGAAGCGCGCAGCCAGATCGCCTGGAAGCCGCTCAGCGAGCAGACGCTGGCCAGTGCGCGCGAGGCGGGTCGCCCCGTGCTGATCGATTTTCAGGCGGCCTGGTGCCTGCCGTGCCGCAAGATGGAGCGGACCACGTTCGTGGATCCCGCGGTGGTGGACCTGGCGCGGCGCTTTGCCACGCTCAAGGCCGACTTGACGGTTCAGGACGACGCCGCGCTCTCGCTGATGCAACGCTTCGCCGTGACTGGCGTGCCGACCTATCTGCTGCTCGCCCCGGATGGCACCGAAACCAAGCGATTCGAGGGATTCGTGCAGGCCGACGACATGGTCGCCGCCATGCACGAGACGCTCGCGAGCGAGCGCACCGCCGCGCCGCCGGGGCGGCCGCGCGCCTGAGCGCGCCGGCCGCCCGCGGCACGGCGAGCCGTCAGTGCACGAACGCCCCGCTGGGGGAGCCGGGCTGCGGGCACGTGAGCCCGCGCTTCATCGTCTTCATGTCGTTCTGGAGCGGCCGGCCCGTGTCGAGGAGCGGCCGGCGGACCTCCTCCGGCACGGCCTTGCGCGCCTTCAGCGATCCCAGCCGGTGATTGAACTGGATCATGCGCCGGATCGCTTTCTTCAGCTGCTTGCCGGCCTTCTTGGTGTTCCCGGCCGCACACGCTTCGCTCCCGCGGTTGAGCGCGGTCTCGGCCTTGCCGAGCGCCTTCGAGAGCTTCGGGCCGAGCTTACCGAGGTTCGGCTCGGCGGCGGCGACCTGCGCGGCGAGCTCGTCCAGGCGGCACGCGATCGCCGTGAACGTGAGGGCGCTTCCGCAGGTGGACGGCAGCGTGCTGGACGTGCTGGTCGTCGTGCTCGTCACCGTGGTGGGAGTGGTCGTGGTCGTCGTCGACGTCGAGATGCCCGCGATCACCGGCCCAACCGCTCCCAGTGCCATCACCATGGCCGTCATCATGCCAACATGCTTCATTGTACAATCCTCCACGCGGTGTAGCGTCGCCCAGGCGCCGGGCGCCGGACGCCAGCGTTGCCGTCGTGAAAGTGCAGGAATCGTTCCACGCGCACAACCCTCCCTTTGGTCGTAGTCGCTGTGCGCCAGCGATTCGCGTGCGAGACGCACTGCACGAATCGGTGCAGCCGGTGTGCGCTCAGGTGAGCTCGGCGATCGTGACGCCCGAGCCGCCGGCCCCGAGATCGGCTTCACGATAGCCCTGACAGTACGGGCTGCTCGCCAGAAACTGCTGGACGGCGCGGCGCAGCGCGCCGCTGCCGACGCCGTGCACGACGCGCACCTCCGAGGCGCCCACGCGCACGGCGCGGTCGAGGAAGGCGGCGAGCGTGTCGACGGCTTCGCGCACGTGGAGGCCGGTGAGATTCAGCTCCGTCACCGACTCCGTGGGCTGCGCCGCCGGCGCGAGCTGCACGACCACGCGGCTCGCCTTCGGCTCCTCGGCCGCCACCCGCAGCTGCTTCAGCGGCACCTCGAAGCGCATGCCGCCGCGCCGGATGCGGGCGCGGTCGCCGTCGATCTCGAGCAGCTCGCCGCGGATCTTGCTTCCCGCCACCTCCACCATGTCGCCTGGCACCGGCGGGCGGCCCTCGGGCGGCTGGGTCACGTGCTGCTCGCGGCGCTCGCGGATCTCCGCCCGGACCTCGTCGGAGAACTCGCGCAGGGCGGCCGCCGTGGGACGCTCGCGCAGCCGTTCGAGGAGTGCATGGCCGCGTCGTTCGACGTCCTCGAGGAAGCGCCGCGAGCTCTCGAGGTCGTCCGCCCAGCGCTTGCGCTGCCGCGCCCGCAGATCGGCGAGCAGCGCCTCGGCCTC
>DATMAZ010000030.1:0-11471 GCA_035559675.1 Candidatus Limnocylindria bacterium | reverse complement strand
GCGAACACGCCGACGGCGCTCGCCACGAGCTGCGCCCGCCGCTCGGCGGGCGCCAGCCGGGCGGCGCGACGGCGGGGTCCGGCCGGCTTCTCGATCCGCATGGGCCGCCCTCAGAGCGAGCGGGCGATGATCTCCTTCATGATCTCGTTGGCGCCGCCGTAGATGCGCTGCACGCGGGCGTCGGCGTACATCTGCGCGATCGGGTACTCCAGCATGTAGCCGTAGCCGCCGTGGAGCTGCAGGCACTCGTCGATCACCCGGCACTGGAGATCGGTCGTCCACCACTTCGCCATCGACGCGGTCACCGTGTCGAGCTCGCCGCGCATGAGCCGCTCGATGCACGAGTCCAGGAAAACGCGCGCCACGTGGGCCTGGGTCTTGGCCTCGGCGAGCTTGAAGCGCGTGTTCTGGAGCTCGAGCAGCGGCTTGCCGAAGACGTGGCGCTGCTTCACGTAGTCGACCGTCACGCCGAGCGCGCGCTCGATCGCCGCCACCGCCTGCACCGCGATCAGCGTCCGCTCGTAGGGCAGCTCCTGCATGAGCTGCACGAACCCCTGCCCTTCGCTCGTCCCGAGCAGGCTCGCGGCCGGCACGCGGCAGTCGTCGAAGAACAGCTCGGTGGTGTCCTGCCCCTTCTGGCCGATCTTCTCGAGGATGCGGCCCACGCGATAGCCGGGGAGGTCCCGCGTCTCCACCATGAGCAGCGAGATGCCGCGCGCGCGCGCCGTGGGGTCGGTCTTCGCGACCACGCACACGAGGTCGGCGTTGTAGCCGTTCGAGATGAAGGTCTTGGCGCCGCTGAGCACGTAGTGGTCGCCCTGGCGCTCGGCGCGGGTCTTCACCGCCTGGAGATCCGAGCCGGCGCCCGGCTCGGACATGGCGATGGCCGTGATGCACTCGCCGGTCGCCATGCGCGGCAGCCAGCGGCGCTTCTGCTCCTCGCTGCCGTGGTTCAGCAGGTAGTGGGCGACGATCGAGTGCACGGCGTTGCCGAAGCTCGACACGCCGGCGTAGGCCAGCTCCTCGGCGACGATCGTCTCGTGCGCGAACGTGCCGCCCCCGCCGCCGTACTCCTCGGGGACGTCGGTGCACAGGAGCCCGACGGCGCCCGCCTTTCGCCAGGCGTCCCGGTCGACGTGCTGCTGTTTCCGCCAGCGCTCCTCGTTCGGCGCCAGCTCCTGCTGCACGAAGCGGCGCACGAGGTCGCGGAACGTGGCCAGCTCGGACGTCATCCAGGGCGACTGGTAGGACGGCATGCGCCGATCTCTATCCGGCGCTCGCCGCGCTTGCCACCCGCTCGACGTCGGCGCGCCGGCGGTCGAACTCGATGGCCACCTGCTGGTCGTGCTCGGCCAGCGCCTCGACGTCGGTCGCGGCGAACTCCATCACGCCCATCTGCTCGTAGGTCTTGCGGATGCGCGGGCCCCAGAGCCCGATCTCCTTCATGGTCGGCACGATGCGGCTGAAGAGCGCGATCCGGAAGTTGCGCATGAACTCGGATGCCTCCATGTGCCGGGCGCACTCGTCGACCGGATAGCCGAGCGTCTCCCACACCTCCTCGCCGAGAAAGCGGTTGCGCAGCAGCCAGCAGCCCTCCGCGGCGAACTCCTCGCGCTCGTCGCGCTCCTTCTGCGTGAGCTGCGGGTAGTAGTCGCGGAGCGCCAGCCGCCCGAAGGCCACGTGCCGCGCCTCGTCCTGCATCACGTAGGCGTTGACGGACGCGGCGAGCGGGTTCTGGGCGTTGTCGCGGATGCCCGCGAAGGCCGCGAGCGCCACGCCCTCGATCAGCACCTGCATGCCGAGGTAGGTGAAGTCCCAGCGCGACTCGGTGAGCGTGTTGTCGAGCAGCGCCTGCAGGTGGGGGTTGACCGGATAGACGAGTTCGAACTTCTCGTGCAGGAGCCGCGAGTACGCCTCCACGTGCCGGGCCTCGTCGACCACCTGCGTGGCGGCGTAGAACTTGGCGTCCATGGCGGGCACCTGCTGGACGATCTTGGCCGTGCACACAAGCGCGCCCTGTTCCCCGTGCATGAACTGCGAGAGCTGCCAGGCCTGGAAGTGCCGCCGCGTGTTCGCCCGCTCGGCGTCGGTGAGGCGGTTCCAGACGTCCGACCCGTAGAGCGGGAGCGACCAGTCCGGCATCTGCTCGGGGTTCTCGGGGTCGAGGTCCTGCGACCAGTCGATGCGGTCGGCGGCGTCCCACTGCAGCCGCTTGCCCTTCGCGTAGAGGTTGAGCAGCTTCTCGCGGCCGTCCTGGTACTCCCAACGGAAGTGGGTGTGGAAGCGCTGGGGCACCTGGTGGTCGAGCCCGTCGATGGGCCGGGGATAGCGGTCGCGCGTCGGCTTCGGCATGCGGGCGTCCTCCTACTCGGCGGGGATTCCCGGCTCTAGCCCATTATTGAAGTTCTTGTCAATAAACGTTCGCCGCGCTCACCCACCCGTCCGCGCCACCAGCGCGAGCAGCGTGCTCGCGGGCGTCGCGATCCGGCACGCGGCCCCGCCGTGGACGAGGCCCACGATCTGCCCCTCGGCGTTCACCAGCGGCGCGCCCGAGTCGCCGGGCTTGCCGGCGATGCTCGTGAAGAGCGCGTTCTGGAGCGACGGCAGCGACGGACACTGGCCGATGCGGTCGAGCCGCGCCGTCTGGAAGGCGACGCGGTCGGGGTGCCCGTAGTAGTAGAGGACGGTCCCCGGGATCTGGCGGCGGGTGGCGATCCTGAGCGGCGTCACGCCGGTGGGCGCCGGCTCCGGTAGCAGCAGCACCGCCTGGTCCGCCACGGTGTCCGTCGCCGCGACGTGCGCGGTTCGCTCGACCCCGTTCGCGAACCGGACGCGGACGGACGTCCGGTCGTCCACGCAGTGCAGCGCGGTGACGATCACGTCGGCGCGCTCGGCGACCGCGCCGCTGCAGCCGCTCGCCAGCCGGACGGTGGCCATCTCGACCAGCTCGCGCACGCTGCGGGGCCCGGCCGCGGCGGCGGCGGCCCCGACGAGACCCAACACCGCTCCGGCGAGCCGGCGCACGGGGCCTCGCTCAGCCCGCGGGCGCCTCGGCGAGCGCGATCTCGACCGCCAGCTCGCTCGCCACCCGGTCGAGATCTGCCGCGAGCGCGCGGCGGTCGGCCGTGGGCGGCACGTCCAGCACGATCTGCATGGTGAAGATCGGCGTGCCGCTCTCGGCGCCGCGGCGCGCCTGTGTCTTCAGATCGACGATGTTGGCCCCGTGCCGCTCGAGCGTGCGCGCCACGCGCGCCACGATGCCGGCCCGGTCGACGCCCGTCACCGTGCACGTCATGCGCACCACGTCGTCCGGGCGCTCCCGGGGCAGCTCGCCGTCGAGCGGACGGAAGAACACCGTGAGCCGCTTCTCCCACTCGAGCCGCTTGCACGCCGTCGAGAGCCGGCGCTCGACGTCGGGGCCCTCGCCGGAGAGCAGCAGCAGCACCGCGAACTCGGTGCCGAGAATCGTCATGCTCGAATCCTCGAGGTTGCAGTCGCACTCGAAGATCAGCTCGGCGAGGTCCGCCACGATGCCCGGGCGATCGCGGCCGATCGCCGAGAGCGCGAAGTACTGCTTCATCGACGCTTCCCCTTGCGCCTGAGGCCGCGCACGTAGGCCTCCGCCGCGTCGAGGATGCGATGCAGATCGACGAAGACGATGCGCTCGATGGCGGCCTCGTAGGTGAGCCAGCTCGGATCGCGGTCCGGCTCCCCTGCGCCGGCGCGGCCGGTGGCCTCGACCAGGAAGTAGTGCACCTCGATGCGCTTGCCCTCGAAGGCGTAGCCGGAGCTGCCGAGCGGGGCGAGCACGCGGCCGGCGACACCGGCCTCCTCGGCGAGCTCGCGCACGGCCGCCTCTTCGAGGCTCTCGTCGCCGTCGATGTGCCCCTTCGGAAAGAGCCAGTGCTCGGGATGCAGCCGCGCGCGCACCAGCAGATAGCGCGGCTTCTGACCGAGCCGCACGGCGACGGCGCCTGCCTGCAGCACCGGCTCCGCACGCGCCGTCTCGGCCATGGCGTCCCTCATAGTCGGGAACGGGAGGTCGAGCCAGAGGCGGCCGGGCCGCCGCGGCACGGCTCTCCGGCGTCGGGGTCGTTGACCGGCAGCGTGGGCGGGCGTGACGGAGGGCGCCATGACCGGGCTTCTGCCCGTGCCCGGCGGCGCGGCGCGGCGACGACGGCTCCGCTCGGCTCAGGCGATGCCCTGCAGCTCGTCCTTGCGCGCGCGCTCGACCAGCGCGTTGAACGCGTCGGTGAGCGAGCGCCGCTCGTGCAGCACGCGGAAGACCTGCTCGGTGATCGGCATGTCGACGCCGAGCTTCTGCGCGAGCGCCCACGCCGCAGCCGACGTGAAGTAGCCCTCGGCCACCGAGCGCTTGCTCGCGAGATAGGTCGCCGGGTCGGCCCCCGCCGCGACCTGCTTGCCGAGCGTGCGGTTGCGCGAGAGGTCGCCGGTCGCGGTGAGCACGAGATCGCCCACGCCGGCGAGCCCGAGAAACGTGAGCGGGTTGGCGCCGAGCGCCACCCCGAGGCGCGTCATCTCGGCGAGGCCGCGCGTGATGAGCGCCGCGCGCGCGTTGTTGCCGAGACCGAGCCCGTCGCAGGCGCCGGTGGCGACCGCGATGACGTTCTTGATCGCCCCGCCCACCTGCACGCCAATCGGGTCGGCGCTGGTGTAGACGCGCAGCCGCGGCGCGTGCAGCAGCGGCTGGATGCGGCGCGCCGCGGTCATCTGCTCCGACGCCACCACGATGTCGGCGGGCAGCTCGCGCGCGACCTCGTTCGCGAACGTCGGCCCCGAGAGAAACGCGAGGCGCTCCGGGCCGACCTGCGGCATGGTGCTGCGCAGCACGGTCGAGAGCAGCTCGAGCGACGACTCCTCGATGCCCTTGGACGCCACCGCCACCAGCGCGCTCGCCGGCACGTGCGGCGCCACCAACGTGGAGACCGCGCGAAAGTGCTTGCTCGGCGGCACCAGCACGACCAGCTCCGCCCGGCCCACCACCTCGGCCGGGTCGCTCGACGCGCCGAGCGCGGGCGGCAGCGGAACGTCGGGGAGGAACACGGAGTTGCGATGCTCCGAGCGCACCTCCTCCGCCACCTCCCGCTCGAACGCCCAGAGCATCGTCTCGTGCCCGAGCCGTGTCGCGTGCGCCGCGATCGCCGTGCCCCATGCCCCGCCGCCGACTACGCCGACCTTCGCCATACTCGCTCCTCCTGGCCGCCGGATACCACTCTACCGGCGCCATGTGCGAGATGCGCTGGCCTCGGCGAGCGGCTTCTTCTTGCGCACCACCGGACCGTCACGTCGACCGGCAGCAGCCCGTCGGGATCGGCCGCGAGGCAGCGTCCCCTTGCCCGGCACGTCCGACGGGACCTGCACGGTCGCGAGCAGCTTGCCGCGGGCGCCGAGCGGGTCGCCGGCAGGAATGGTGATGACCGGACAGCCGGACGGCCCCATGCAGCGCCCCTCCACGCACGTCTGGGGCGCGATCAGGCATCCGGCGGGGCATTCGGCATCGCTGCTGCAGTCGATGCAGTCCGGGATGGGCGTGTGCACGCAGAGCGCCGCATTGCAGGCGTCGTCGGTGCACGGGCTGCCGTCGTCGCACTCCGCGGCCGTCCTGACTCGAGCAGCCGCCGTAGCTGTCGCTCGTCCGGTGCCACGGCCGGCGCGCGCTGGGGCCCGGGCGTGTACGTGTTCACCCGGAACTCGGGTCCCAGCTCCACGGCCACGCCGGCGGCGGCGCCCGCGAGCCAGACGACGAGGCCCGCGAGCGAGCGCCCTGCCGTCCCGGTCATGCTGGCGTTGTCGCTCGACGCCCCTCCCCTTTGCAACGACCTTCCGCCAGTATGGCACCATGATCCAGATCCGGGGCTCCGAGGAACGCGGCCACGCCAACCACGGCTGGCTGGATACCCGCCACACCTTCTCTTTCGCCGACTATCACGACCCCCGGTTCATGGGGTTTCGGGCGCTGCGCGTCATCAACGAGGACCACGTGGCGCCCGCGCGCGGCTTCGGCACCCACCCGCACCGCGACATGGAGATTCTGACGTACATGGTCGCCGGCAGCCTCCAGCACCGCGACAGCATGGGCAACGGCTCGGTCATCAAGCCCGGCGAGGTGCAGCGCATGACGGCGGGCACGGGGGTGACCCACAGCGAGATGAACCCGTCGCCCACCGAGCCGGCGCACCTGTTGCAAATCTGGATCCTTCCCGAGCGCCCGGGACTCCCCCCCTCGTACGAGCAGCGGGAGTTCCCGGCGCCCGAGCGCCGCGACCGGCTCCGGCTGGTCGCCTCCCGCGACGGGCGCGACGGCTCGGTCACCGTGCACCAGGACGTGGACGTGTACGCGGCGTCGCTGTCGCCCGGCGCGACGGTCGAGCTGCCGCTGCAGCCGGGCCGCCATGCCTGGGTGCAGGTCGTGCGCGGGGTCGTCGCCGTCAACGGCACGGCGCTCGCGGACGGCGACGGCGCCGCGCTCAGCGGCGAGCGCAGCGTGCGGCTCGACGCCCACGGGGACGCCGAGCTGCTGCTGTTCGACCTCGCCTGAACGCCGCCGCGCGCGCTCAGATTTCGACCGTGACCTTGCAGCGCGACGCGTAGACGATCCACGAGAACCACACGACCTCGTGCGGCTTGCGCTTCACGGCCTGCGGGAACGAGGTCCACTTGCCGGGCTTCACGTCGTCGGCCACGCACTCCACGTGGGCCAGCGCACCGTGCTCAGCACGCAGCCGTCCTCGTGCGGCGTGCTGCCGTCCGAGACGACAACGTCCGGCGGGTAATCGGTGAACGCGGACCACGCTTCGCCGGCCGCCGGGACGGCGACCGAGCTACAGCGGGTCCGCCGGCGTGTCGGCGAGCCAGCGGCCGATCGTGCGCAGCTGCGCCGTCGCGCCGCCGAGGCTGAGCTCGATGTGCCGGGCGTACAGGAAGTAGCGGTGCAGCGGGTAGTCGCGGTCGACGCCGATGCCGCCGTGGAGATGCTGCGCAGCGTGCACGATGCGATGCCCGGCCTCGGCCGCCCAGAACTTGGCGAGCGCCACCTCCCGGCCGGCGGCTTCGCCCGCGGCCAGGCGCGAGGCCGCCTGCCAGACCGTCAAGCGCACGCCCTCCGTGTCGATGTAGGCGTTGGCGGCGCGATGCGCGACCGCCTGGAACATCGCGATCGGCTGGTCGAACTGCTTGCGCGTCTTCACGTACTCGGCGGTGAGGCGGAGCGCCTCCTCGAAGCAGCCGAGCGCCACGGCGGCGAGCGCCGCCTGCGCGCGCTCGACCATCCAGCCCAGCATGGCCCGGCCCGCACCCGGCTCGCCCAGCAGGTCGGTGGCATCGACGCGGGCGCCGTCGAGGTCGAGACGCGCTTCGGGCTGCCCGCTGGTGGTCGCGAGCGGCGTCACCGCCACGCCCGGCGCCCGAGAATCCACGAGGAAGATGCCCACGCCGCCGTCGCCGGTCGCGGCGGGCACCAGGATGCGGTGGGCAAGCTCGGCCGCGGGAACGCAGAGCTTCGTGCCGTCGAGCACCCAGGCCGCGCCCTCGCGTCTCGCCCGGGTGGACGGAGCGAGCGGCTCGCCCTCCCCCTCGACCAGCGCCGCGGTGAGAATCGCCTCGCCACGCACCACCGCCGGGAGCAGCGCCGCGCACTGCCCCGGGCTGCCGAAGGCGGCGACCGGCAGCGCGCCGAGCACGACCGTCTCGAGGTACGGCACCGGTGCGGCGCGGCGGCCCACTTCTTCGAGCACCAGCATGAGCTCGACGAAGCCGAGCCCTCCCCCGCCGTACGCCTCGGGCACCGCGATGCCCACGAGCCCGGCATCGGCGAGCCGCCGCCAGAGCTCGGCATCGAAGCGCAGCCCGCCACGGCGCTCGAGCGCGCGCAGCCGCTCGTGCGTCGCGCCGTCGCCCAGGATCTGCGCGGCCAGGGCGGCAATCGCCCGTTGCTCGTCGCTCAGCGAGAAGTCCATCGCTACATCCGTGGGACGCGCGGGAGGCCAAGCCCGAACAGCCCGATCAGATCGCGCTGGATCTCGTTGGTGCCGCCGCCGAAGGTGAGGATGATGAGGCTGCGGTAGAGGTGCTCCAGATGGCCGGCCAGCACCGCCTCCGGCGAGCCACGCTTGAGATACGCACGCGGGCCGAACACCTCCATCAGCAGACGGAACGACTCGACGTACCACTCGGTGCCCCACACCTTGATGGTCGACGCATCGGCGACGTCCAGCCGGTCCTGCGTGGCCGCCCAGGCCACCTTCCAGTTGATGAGCCGCAGGAACTCGAGGCCGGTCCAGACGCGCGCCAGGTTCGTCTGCACCCACTCCTGATCGATGACGCGCCGGCCGTCCGCCAGCCGCGTCTGCTGCGCCCAGGCGCGGGTGCCCTCGAAGGCCTGCTCCAGGATGCCGGGCGAGCACAGCGTAATGCGCTCGTGGTTCAGCTGGTTGGTGATGAGCTTCCACCCGTTGTTCTCGCCACCGACGAGCGCCGACGCCGGCACGCGCACGTCCTCGTAGAAGGTGGCGTTGATGTCGTGGTCGGACATGAGGTTCATCGGGTCGACCCGGATGCCGGGGGTCTTCATGTCGATGGCGAACAGCGAGATGCCCTTGTGCTTCGGCGCGGTCGGGTCGGTACGCGCCGCGAGCCAGACGTAGTCGGCGTCGCTGGCGAGGCTCGTGAAGACCTTCTGCCCGTTCACCACCCAGTGGTCACCGTCGCGCACCGCGCGCGTCTGCAACGACGCCAGGTCGGTCCCGGCGCCGGGCTCGGTGTAGCCGATGCAGAAATGGATCTCGCCGCGCAGGATACGGGGCAAGAAGAACTGCTTCTGCTCCGGCGTCCCGAACTTCATGATGCTCGGCGCGACCGTGTTGATGGTGAGCATCGGCACCGGGGCGCCGGCGCGCATCGACTCGTCGAAGAAGATGAACTGCTCGATCTGCGAGCGGCCCTGCCCGCCGTACTCGACGGGCCAGCCGATGCCGAGCCAGCCGTCGCGGCCCATCTGGCGGACGACCGCGCGCGTGGCCTCGCCGACGCCTCGGCCCTGGTGCACGGCCTCGCGCACCTCGGGCGTCAGCAGCTTGGCATAGTAGGCGCGCAGCTCGCGGCGCAGCGCTTCCTGCTCGGGCGTGTAGCCGATGTACATGCGCGGCCGAGAGCCTTAGCGCGGCGCGCGCCGTGGTTCAACGCACGGACGCCGCGTCGGCGCTCAGCGTGCCGTCAGCCAGCGGCCGCCGAACTTGAAGTCGAGCACCGGCGTCTCGACGTCGACCAGGGCGCCCGCCTCGCTGGTGTCGAACAGCGACCCGAGCCGCACCTCGTGGAACTCGTTCACCGGCCAGAGCACGAGGCCGATCGGAATGCCGAACACGCCCGCCGCGAAGCGGAAGCCGCCGAGCACGATGTACGTGCCCCAGTTGTACGGCACGCCGATCACGCTGGTGGCCACCTTGCCCCCGGTCGAGGTATCCGCCGGCATGTTGTGCTGCAGCGTCACCCACGCGGTGTACGGCGCCACGATCGCATCGAGCGGTCCCATCAGCATGTTCTCCACCGACCGCTTGAGCAGCGTGGGCTGGGCCGCGGCCGGCCGGGCCGCGACTAACGCCGCGAGGGCGACCAGGGCGATGGCGAGCGATCGGATGGCTCGTGACGGCATGAAACCTCCCCGCCAGCCGGGTAGACGACGGCGGGCCGGCCGTCAAGGCGCGGGCGCCTGCGCCGTTTGGCGCGATGCGTCCATTCAAGTTCGGGCGCGCACTTGCCGAGAACCAGGGAGGTCAGTACTAGGGCTCCGGGGTCGGCGAGGGAGGAGCGGGTGATGGGCGAGCGCGATTTCGTGGACTACTACGAGCTGCTGCAGCTCAGTCCGAACGCCGACGACGAGACGATCCACCGCGTGTTTCGCCATCTGGCGAAGCGGCTCCATCCCGACACGCCAGGGGGAAACGCCGAGCGGTTCAATCAGCTGGTGGAGGCCCACAAGGTCCTCACCGACCCGGAGATGCGCGCGGCCTACGACGTGCGCCACCAGCGGCACTGGGAGCTCCGCTGGGCGGTGGCCGGCGAAGCCGCGGACCCGGCAGCTCACCTCGACGACGAGGGCATTCGCTCGCGGCTGCTCTCCCTTTTCTATACGCAGCGGCGCTCGAACATGCGCAACCCCGGTCTCGGCAGCGCCGAGTTGGCGAAGCTCGCCGGGTGCCCGCACGAGCTGATCGAGTTCCACCTCTGGTACCTGCGGGAGAAGGGGTGGATCGAGCGCCTGGAGACCGGTCTCTTCGCGATCACCGCCCAGGGCGTCGACGCGGTGGAGGCCCGCCGTTCGCGTAGCGAGACGCGGCTCATCGAGACGCGCCCCATCCGCACCGCGGCCAGCTGAGCGCCGCTCAGGAGCGTCCGCCGAGGCGCACCGGCAGGCGCTCGTAGCCGGTGATGAAGTTTGACACGCGCAGCGGCGGCGGCTCGTCCGAGACCAGCTCGAGGTCGGGCATGCGTCTCAGCAGCTCCTCGAACATGACGCGCAGCTCCAGCCGGGCGAGGCTGGCGCCGAGACAGAAGTGCGCGGCGTGGCCGAAGGCCAGGTGGTCGTTCGGCGTGCGCTCGACGTCGAATCGCTGCGGATCGCGGAACACGCGCTCGTCGCGGTTCGCCGACGGGTAGAGCAGCAGGAGCTTCTGGCCGCGGCGGATGCGCTGGCCGCGCAGCTCGACGTCGCGGGTGGCCGTGCGGGCCATGTTACGGATGGGGGTGACCCAGCGCAGCATCTCCTCGATCGCCACCGGGATCTTCTCCGGATGGGCCGCCAGCATCCGCCGCTGCTCGGGATGCTGCATGAGCTGGTAGAATCCGCCCGTGATCACATGGCGGGTGGTCTCGTCGCCGCCGATCAGAATCAGCAACGATTCGGCGAGGATGGTGTCGTCGTCGAGCCGCTCGCCGTCGAGCTCGGCGTGCACCAGGATGCTCACCAGGTCGTCCTGCGGCGGCCTGGCGCGCCGGTCGGCGATCACGCGGCGCTGGTACTCGCTGTACTCGACGAACGCCTGCGTGGCCCGCGCGAGCGCCTCGGGACCGCCGCCCGGGCCCTTCAGCAACGTGTCGGACCATTCGAGCAGCTTGGGATAGTGGTCGCGCTCGACGCCGAGCATGTCGCCGATCACGATCAGCGGCAGCCAGGCCGCGAGATCCATGACGAAGTCGAACTCGCCCTTGGCGCGATTGTGCTCGATGAGGCCCACCGCGATCTCGCGGATGCGCGCCTCGCGGGCCGCCACCCGGCGCAGCGTGAAGCCCTTGTTCACCAGCCCGCGGCGGCGCTTGTGGGCGGGGTCGTCGAGATCGATCATGTAGGCCATCGGCGCGGCGTCGGGCCGGATGCCGCCGGCGTTGGAGAACGTCGCCGGGTCCTTCGAGACGGCGATCACGTCGTCGTAGAGCGCCACGCCCCACACCCCGCC
>DATMAZ010000029.1:0-2816 GCA_035559675.1 Candidatus Limnocylindria bacterium | reverse complement strand
GCGCGGCGCTCGCGCTTCGGCCGCACGCGGCTCCGCGGCGCGCGCCCCTGCTCGGCGCGGCGCACGGCCTCGAGGACGTCCACCAGTCCCAGGTCGATCTGCCGGCGCTCGAGGTCGACCCTGAGCACCTGCACGCGGACGCGATCGCCGAGCCGGTAGACCTTCTTGGTGTTCTCGCCGCGCAGCACGTGCGCCCGCTCGACGAACCGGTAGTAGTCGTCCGCCATCGTCGAGATGTGGACGAGTCCCTCGACGAAGTGGTCCGCGAGCTCGACGAAGAGGCCGAACGCGGCGACGCCCGTCACGTAGCCGTCGAACTCGTCGCCCACCTTGTCGGCCATGAAGCGGACCTTCTTCCACTGCACCAGCTCGCGCTCGGCGTCGTCGGCGCGGCGCTCGCGCTCCGAGGTGTGGCGCGCCACCTCGGGCAGCTCCTCCTCGAGCTCCGCCTTGCGCTCGGCGCTCATGCCGCGGCGCGACTCGCGCAGCACCCGATGGACGACGAGGTCCGGGTAGCGCCGGATGGGCGAGGTGAAGTGCGTGTAGCTGGCGGCGGCCAGGCCGAAGTGGCCGAGGTTGACCGCGTCGTAGCGCGCCTTCTGCATCGTGCGCAGCATGAGGAAGGCGATCGGTTTCTCCTCCGGCTTCCCCCGGATGCGATCGAGCAGCCGCTGGAAGTGCCGCGGCTTGAGCGCGTCGAGCGGGGCGGCCAGGCTGTAGCCGAGCGTGCTCACGAACTCCTCGAACTCCTCCACCTTGACCGGATCCGGCTCCTCGTGCACGCGATAGAGGGTCGGCACGCCGCGGGCCTCGAGGTGCGCCGCCACGGTCTCGTTCGCCAGCAGCATGAACTCCTCGATGATCCGGTGGGCCACGTTCCGCTCCGGCGCGATGATGTCCTGGACGAGCCCCTCGGCGTCGAGGATCACCTCCGGCTCCGGCAGGTCGAAGTCGATCGAGCCGCGCCGGCGGCGGCGTTCCCGGAGGATCTCGTAGAGCTCGCGCATCGTCTCGAACATCGGCACGAGGTGCCGGTAGCGCGCCGTGGTCTCCGGATCGCGCTCGGTCAGGATCGCGTTGACCTCGGTGTAGGTCATCCGCGCGTCGCTGTTGATGACGCCGTCGTGGATCTCGTAGTGCACGACCTGGCCGCGCCGGTCCACGTCCATGACGACCGACTGCACCAGCCGGTCGACGTGCGGGTTGAGACTGCAGAGGCCGGTGGCGAGCTCCTCCGGGAACATGTGCACGGCGCGCTCCGGGAAGTAGACCGACGTGCCGCGCTCGTAGGCCTCCTCGTCGAGCGCGCTCCCCTCGGGCACGTAGTGGGCGACGTCGGCGATGTGAACCCCGAGCCGGTACCGGCCGCCCGGCAGCCGTTCGATCGTGATCGCGTCGTCGAAGTCGCGCGCGTGCTCCCCGTCGATCGTCACCGTCCGCCAGCCGCGGAAGTCGGTGCGGCCGCGGATGTCGCGCTCGCGGACCGCGGCGCCCAGCCGGCGCGCCTCCGCCAGCGCCTCCTCCGAGTGCCGATCGGGCAGGTTGTACTTGCGGATGATGACCGCCGTGTCGACGCCGGGCTCGTCGACGCGCCCGAGCACCTCGACGATCCGCCCGACGGCGTTGCGCGTCGGCGTGGGCCACCGCGTGATCTCCACCGTCACCATCTGGCCCGGCTGCGCCCCGTTGGTCTCGTCGCGCGGCACGTGGACGTCGACCAGCAGGCGCCGGTCGAACGGCACGACGAAGCCCAGGCCGGAGTCGTCCAGCTCGTAGCGGCCGACGATCGTCGAGGCGCCGCGCTCCAGGATCCGGATGATCCGCCCCTCGGCCCGCCCCTCGTGCGTCCGCTCGATCCGCACGACGACGCGATCGCCGTGCATGGCCTGGTTCAGGTTGGCGCCGGCGATGTAAACGCTGCCGTCGACGCCCTCGACTTCGCGCTCGGGGACGACGAAGGCGAAGCCGCGCGGATTGGTCTCGACGCGCCCGACGACGAGGTTCATGCGGTCGGGCAGACCCAGGCGGTTGCCGCGGATCTTCACCAGGGCGCCGGAGCGCACCAGCTCCCGCAGGTGGCGCTTGAAGGTCGTCCGCTCCTCGCGCGGCACCCGCAGCAGCTTCACCAGCTCCTTCGGCGTGGCGGGATGATCGACGCGGTCGCGGATCTGTCGGAGGATCTGATCGGGTGACATCGAGGGACGTCGGGCGCGACGGGCTCCAGGCTACGGGTTGCGGGCTTCGGGCGGTCCGCCGACGCCCTCGAGCGCGCGCAGCGCCTCGGCGGCGCGCGTGTTGGCCGCCTGATCGAGCTTGCCCGCGAGCTGCTGCGCCTCGGTCGCCTGTCGCAGCGCCGTCTCGACCGAGGCCGCCTCCTCGGCGCGCCCCCGGTCGCGCAGCGTCCGCACCGCGCGCTCGAGCGGCCGCTTCGCCAGCTCGAGGTGCCGCTGCGCGTCGCCGAAGTTCACGTTGTAGATCGCCACGCGCGCTTCGAGCAGATGCCCGCGCGCGCGGGCGATCTCGAGCTGGAACGTCACCTCGTCGCGCAGCCGCTCGGCGGCGCGCCGGCCGGCCGATCCCCAGATCCACCCCGCCAGCAGCGCCACGAGCAGCGCGACCGCGACCCAGAGGGCGAGTCTCCCGCGCGTCATGACCCCTTCCCTTCCGCCGGCGCCGTCACCCGGACGCCTCGCGTGCGGCCGCGCGGCGCGGCCGGTTGAGGCCGGCGGAAGGGGAGCGGTGATGTCACGCGCGAGACTGGTGCTCTGGGTCGCCGTCGCGCTCCTCGTGGCGCTGTTGGCGGGCTGGATCTGGGG
>DATMAZ010000028.1:0-3038 GCA_035559675.1 Candidatus Limnocylindria bacterium | reverse complement strand
GAGGGTGCAGCGGCCGGGGCTGCCTCCCGCCGAGCCGCCGCCGGCTTCGGCGCCGCCCGCTCGGGGCGATCGTGGGCGTCCCGAAACGCATCGGCGTCGAACGGCGCATCGGGCGTGGACGTGAGCGCGGCCAGCAGCGTGCCGCACGGCACCGAGCGATCGGCCTCCACGTAGACGTGCCGCAAGTAGCCGCTCGCGGGCGCCTCGATCTCGACCTCGCTCTTCTCGGTCTCGATCACCAGCACGACCGCGCCCTTCTCCACCCGCGCGCCCACCGACACGGGCCAGGCGACGACCCTGCCCTCCGTCATCGTCATGCCGAGCTTCGGCATGGCGAGCGGCACCGCGTCGCTCGTCACCCGAGCAGCTCGCGCGCCACGGCCGCCACGCGCTCGGCCGACGGCCGGTAGGCGTCCTCGAGCACCGCGCTAAACGGCACCGGCGCGTGCGGCGCGGTCACGCGGCGGATCGGACCGTTCAGGCTGTCGAAGCCGGCGTCCGCGCAGAGCGCGGCCACGTCGCTCGCGATGCCGCAGCGAGGCGGCGCCTCGTCGACCACCACGAGGCGGCCCGTCTTGGCGAGCGTGTCCAGGATGGCGCGCTCGTCGAGCGGCTGCAGCGCGCGGAGGTCGAGCACCTCGGCGTCGATGCCGTCGGCGGCCAGCGCGGCGGCCGCGTCGAGCGCCACGCCCACCATGGCGCCGAAGGCGACGAGCGAGACGTCGCGCCCGGGGCGCGCGATGGCGGCGGTGCCGAGCGGCACGGTGTAATCGCCCTCGGGCACCTCGCCGGAGGCGAACATGAGGGACTTGGGCTCGCAGAAGACGACGGGGTCGTCGTCGCGGATGGCCGCGAGCAAGAGCCCCTTGGCGTCGCGCGGATTGGACGGGATCACCGTCTTCAGCCCCGGGATGGCGGTCGTCAGGTTGTAGAGCGACTGCGAGTGCTGCGCCGCCGAGCGGAGCCCCGCGCCCACCGACGTGCGCACCGTGAGCGGCACGCGCGCTTTGCCGCCGAACATGTAGCGCAGCTTGGCGGCCTGGTTGAGCAGCGGATCGAGCGCCACGCCGATGAAGTCGATGAACATGAGCTCGGCGACCGGCCGGAGCCCGGTGACGGCCGCACCCACCGCCGCCCCGAGAAAGCCCATCTCGCTGATCGGCGTGTCGCGCACGCGCTCGGGGCCGAAGCGGGCGATCAGCCCGCGGGTGGCGCCCATGATGCCGCCCCAGGCCTCCGTGATGCCCTGGTCCTGCCGGCCGCCGCCGCCGGCCACGTCCTCGCCGAGCACGATCACGTTCGGATCGGCGGCCATCGCGAGATGCAGCGCCTCGTTGATGGCGGCCACCATGGGAAGCTGCCGGCTCATCGCGGGCCTCCCGCGCTGGCGTAGACGTCGGCCAGCAGGTCGTCGGGCGAGGGCAGCGGCGCGGCCTCGGCCGCTGCCACGGCCGCCTCGATCTCCGCGGCCACCTCGGCGTCGATCCGCCGGAGGTTCCCAGGCTCCATCACCCCGTCGGCCACCGTCCGGCGCTCGAAGGCGACCAGCGGATCGCGCTCCTGCCAGCGCGCCAGCTCCTCCCTGGTGCGGTACGAGAGGTTGTCGCCCACGTAGTGGCCGAAGTAGCGGTAGGTCTTGCACTCGAGCAGCGTCGGCCCATCGCCGCGCCGCGCCCGTGCCACCGCCTCGCCGGCCTTGGCGTACACGTCGAAGAAGTCCATGCCGTCGGCGATCACGCCGGGGATGCCATAGGCCGCGGCCCGCACGGCGATGTCGCGCACCGGCGTGACGAACTCCATCGGCGTGGCCTCGCCGTAGCCGTTGTTCTCCACCACGAACACGGCCGGCAGCTTCCACACGGCCGCCAGGTTGAGCGCCTCGTGGAACTGCCCCTGGTTGCTGGCGCCGTCCCCGAACATCGCCACCGCCACGCCGCCCGTACGCTTCACCTGCGCGGTCAGCGCGGCGCCGGCGGCGAGCGGCACCCCGGCGCCCACGATGCCGTTGGCGCCGAGCATGCCCTTGTCGAGGTCGGCGATGTGCATCGAGCCGCCCTTGCCCTTGCAGATGCCGGTCGCCCGGCCGAAGAGCTCGGCCATCATGCCGCGGACGTCGACGCCTTTGGCGATGCAGTGCCCGTGGCCACGGTGTGTGGACGCCAGGTAGTCGCGGTCCTCGAGATGCGCGCACACGCCGACCGCGACGGCCTCCTCGCCCGCGTAGAGATGAAGGAAGCCGGCCAAGCGCCCCGCGCCCACCAGCTCGGCGAGCTTCTCCTCGAAGGCGCGGATGCGCCGCATCCGGCGGTAGTGCTCCATCAGCGTTTCGGTGGAGAGCGCCATGGGCCGAGGTGCTAGTGGACGCCGTCCACGGCTGCAAGTACGCGGCCTTGCTCCCTCTCGCTGCCCGTGGCTTGCTCCGGCTCGTGGCACTGCTCGACCCGCTCGGCACCGACCAGCGCGCGACGTTCCTGGTCGTGGCGCTGCCGAAGAAGACGCTTCGGAAGCTCGTGGGCCAGCTCGGCGTGGCGCCACGCGGGACGCGACTCGACACGCTCGGTGAGTGGGACCTGGCCTACGCGCTCGTCGACTACTACCACGACGACGCCGAGGTGGCGGACAGCGTCGACCTCGCGCTGGAGAAGGAGCTCGGCCCCTCGCCGCTGGCGGGCGCAATGACGGCGGATGGCACCCCCCGGGCGCTCGCCGACCTGCTGCTCACGTCGCCGGACCCGCTGCGCGACGCCGCCTGGGCGATCCTCGCGCACGCACCCGGCGAGGCCGCACAGCCGGCCGCCGACCTCGTGCAACGGATCATCGAGGAGTTCGACCAGGCCGACGAGCGCGCGCGCGCCGAGGCCGAGGCGCAGGCGGCGCGCCGCCCCGAGGAGACGGCGCCGCCCGAAGTGCCCGAGGTGGTCGTGCGGGCGATCGCCAAGGAGGCCGCCAAGGCCCGCGCCGCCCGCGCCCGGGCGCTGAAACGCGTCGGCGGTATGAAAGACGAGCTGTCCGACCTGCAGGAGCGGCTGGCCGCCGCC
>DATMAZ010000027.1:0-5925 GCA_035559675.1 Candidatus Limnocylindria bacterium | reverse complement strand
GCCGCCGATGAGCTCGACGGCGCGGCGCTCGTGCTGGGGATCGGCAAGGGGGTCGGCGCGGCCGGCGTCGCCGGCGTGCTGGCGCTGGCCGAGCAACTGGGCGCCGCGGTGGCGGCGACGCGCGACGTGACCGACGCCGGCTGGCTCCCGCGCCAGCACCAGGTCGGTGTCACCGGCCGCGCCATCGCGCCACGGCTCTACGTGGCGCTCGGCGTGCGCGGCGCGATGGAGCACGTGATCGGGATCCGGCGCGCGGGCACGGTGGTGGCGATCAACACGAGCGCCAAGGCGCCGATCCTGAAGCACGCGGACCTCGCCTTGGTGGCCGACGTGCACGCCCTGCTCCCGCACCTCGAGGCGGCGCTCCGGCCCTGAGGGCGCGCTCCGCGCGAGCGCTCAGGCGTCGGTCGGCGCCGCCGAGGGCGCCTCGATCCGGCGGACCGCCGAGTCGAGCACGGTCATGGTGACGCCGTCGTCGGTCCGGATGTCGAGCAGCCGCCCGCGCCGGGCGACGACCACGAAGATGCCGGGCATTTGCAGATTGATCACCCGGTCTCCCACCTCGATTCGTTCCTCGGCCATGCCCGGCGCGGAGCTTGCCGGCGGGTGGCGTGGATTGCAAGCAAGCTCAGCGCGCGCGTGCGGCGCGCCGCCGCACAGGCGGGGTCGTGCGACGCACCATCGAGGCCACGAGCTTCATCAGCACGTCGGCCTCCACGTTCACGCGGTCGCCCGGCCGCAGGTCCGCGAGCGTGGTCGCGGCCAGCGTGTGCGGAATGAGCGCCACGCTGAACGACCCGCGCCGGCAGGAGAACACGGTGAGGCTCACCCCGTCGATCGCGATCGATCCCTTCTCGACGAGGTACGGCTCGACCGCGGCCGGAGCACGAAAGCGGTAGAGGAGCCATTGGCGATCGGGCTTCACGTGCTCGAGCACGCCGACGCCGTCGACGTGCCCCTGCACGATGTGGCCGCCCAGCCGGTCGCCGAGCCGCAGCGCGCGTTCGAGGTTGACACGCGTGCCGGCCGTGAACGCGCCGAGCGTCGTGCGCCTGAGCGTCTCGGGCGACACGTCGACCGTGAAGCCGCGGCCGTTGCGTCCGGTGACGGTGAGGCAGGCGCCGCTCACCGCGACGCTCTCGCCGAGCGCCAGCCGGCCGAACGCGCGCCGCGGCACGATCGTCATGCGCACCCCGCCGGCGCGCGGCGCCACCTGGGCGATGCGACCGGTGCAGGCGATGATGCCGGTGAACATCAGCCCGCCGGGCAGTCGCAGGCGCCGGGAGGCGGCGGGGAGCCGGGGGCCGCGATCGGGCGCCCGCACCGCGGACAGGATTCGCCCCGTTCGGCGGCCGCCGCCCGTTCCCTGAGCCGCGCCAGCCGCAGCCGGTCCTGCTCGGCGAAGTAGCGCTCTTCCTCGGCGCGCTCCTTCTTGTGGAGCGTGTCGCCGAGCCGGTCCTTCTCGTCCTCGTCAGGCATCGCTGCCACCCATGACACGCCTGCCTTGCGCCGCAAGCCATTCGTTCGCTCGGCGCGCCCAGTGGAACTCGCGACCGAGGAGCGCGAGCCCACCGATCAGCAGCAGGATCCCCGGCCCCGGAATGCCCGGCAGCGAGAGCAGCGCCCCTCCGACCATCAGCACGAGCCCGGCGACGAGACGACCGACACGGACGGAGGCACGCAACATGACGGGTCGGCCGGGATTCTATCCGGGCAGGCTCTCGGGTCAACGACGCGCAGCGCGCCCACCCGTTCGGGGGATCGCGCTGCGTTCGTCGACACACTGCGGCGTCGAGGCAACCTTGACTTCCAGACGCGAATTACCGATACGCCGCGCCATGCGAAGGGGGATCGTCGGCGTAGCCTTCGGGTTGGTGTGCGTGCTGGCCTGCCGCTCCACGGTTCATGCGTTCTTCCTCGACGACCAGCGTCGCTTCGACGTGCGCATGCGCGCCTACAGCCAGTGGAGCGTGATGGCGCAGAGCTCGGAGCACAAGGGATGCATCACCGCCGGCAAGCGCACGCCGGGCACCTGCCCGCCGCAGTACAGCGGCGGCGACCTGGCGCAGATCCGGAACTTCTACAATCCGGAGTTCGATGCCAAGCTGCTCGACTTCACCAGCTGGATGAACGAGGTCCCGGCGCTCTCGTGGATCTCGCCCGAGGATTTCCGTTTCCGCTTCGCGTGGTGGGGCTTCTACGACTACGGCGTGTACGACGCCGACGGCTGGGCGGGGAACCCGTGGAACGAGCGGCGCCAGAATCTGAAAGCCCGCTTCTCCCAGAGCGACGACCCGGGTGGCGAGTCGTTCACCTTCGAAGACGAGAACAAGAACGCCGAGCGCATCTACGGCAAGCGCAACCGCATCAACGAGCTGTACGTCGACTACACGAAGGGTCCGGTGTTCCTGCGCGTCGGCCGCCAGGCCATCTCGTGGGGCGAGTCCGACACCATCGCCCAGATGGACATCACCAACCCCTTCGATCTCACGCTCGGTGCGCCCGGCTTCTTTCAGGACACCGACGAGGCGCGCATCCCGCTCTGGACGCTCCGCGGCACCTTCAAGCTGATCGACAGCTGGGGGCCGCTCTCCAGCACCTTCCTCGACAGCTACATCGTCCCGGGGCCCATCGACACCACGGTGCCGATCAACCCCATCGCGGCCGGCGTCTCGCCGTTCAACCCCGATCAGTCCGACCCGATCTTCGCCATCTACGGCAACCAGCCACAGCCGCAAGGCAACTGCGTGATCGGCAGCCCGAACTGCATTCCGCTGCCGGGCTTCACCGCCGGCGTTCCGATCCATCCCGTGATCGTCGACCGGCTGCCGCGCAACACCTGGAGCAACACGCGCTGGGGCGTGCGCCTCACCGGCGTGGTGGCCCGCGACTACACCGTGCAGACCTGGTTCTTCCGCACCTTCAACCAGGCCCCGGCGCCCGAGCTGCAGGGCCCGGGCCCGATCGCGCGCCTCTGGGTGGGCGGCCTCAAGCCGACGCTCACCGACGACCGCGGCTTTCGGGTCTCCAACACGAAGTGCATCAACAACCGGATCTACGGTCTGAAGGGCGGCCGTGGCTGCGGCCCGAAGGTGCCCGCCGTCACCGTGCTCGAGCGCCAGCTCGAGTCGAGCTTCGGCGTGGCGGCGTCCTGGTTCGCCGAGCCGCTGAACGCGGTGATCCGCACCCAGCTCTCGTTCTTCTGGGATGAGCTCTCGTTTCTGCCGAAGAAGCAGCTGAACCCGCGCAGCCAGCTCCCGGTCTGCAGCGACAAGCTCACGGCCGCCGGCTTTCCGATCGTCCCCGGCCTCACCTGCGTCGACAGCAAGCCGCACAGCGAGGCCGCCACCGCCAACTACATGCGCTTCGTGCTGGGCTACGACCGCTTCTTCTTCTTCCGGCCGCTGAACCCGACCAACAGCTTCACGCTGATCGCGGCGTTCCAGGGGCAGGTGAACATGTCGGCCATCAACGGCCCCGACTACCGCAACCCCCAAACCAAGCCCGGTCACCCGCAGACGCGCAACGATCGGGACACCGACGGCGACGGCGACATCGATCAGCTCGACGTCTACGTGAACCCGAAGGACTTCGAGGACCAGTACCTCTTCGAGGGCTTCGCACAGGTCGCGTTGCAGACCGACTACCTGCACGGCCGGCTCACGCCGCGCTTCGTGGTAATCACGGACGTGAGCGGCATGTTCGGCTTCGCGCCGTCGATGACCTATCGCTTCACGGACAACCTGCTGGGGCAGGTGGCCTACATGAACATCTACTCGCCGCACCGAAAGACGGGGATCGGCACGTTCCGGGCCCACGACATGGTGCAGTTCCGGCTGACCGCGCAGCTCAACTGAGCCGCGCGGCGGCGGTGCGCCGGCGGGTGAGCACCAGCGACAGCGCGACGTAGTAGACGACGTAGAGCAGCGAGGCCATCGCCACGGCCTTCGGCCGCGCGTCCAGCCGAACGAGCATCCAGAGCACCGCGATGCCCCAGAGGACGCCGAGCCCCACGGTGAGCGGGCGCAGCGTCGTGGTGCGCGACGGATAGACGTAGCGGATCGGCACGAAGACGCCGAGCGCGAGCGCCGCCAGCAACGCGGCGTTGGCCGCCGCCGGCCACTCCAGCACGTAGAGGTAGAACACCACGACGTTCCAGTACGACGGGAAGCCGGTGAACAGATGGTCCTCGGTCTTGGCGTCGGTGCGCCCGAAGCCGAAGAGGCTCGCCACGAGCACGAGCCCCGCCAGCGGGACGGCGAGTCGAGCCGGCACCATCTGCATGTGGACGAAGAAGACGACCGGCACCACCACGTACGTGAAGTAGTCGACGCAGTCGTCGAGGCGCGCCCCGTCGATCTGCGGCAGCACGCGCTTCACCTCGAAGGTGCGCGCCAGCGTGCCGTCGATCGAGTCGACGAACACCGTGTACGCCATCCAGGCGAAGGCCACCTGCGCGTCCCCGCGCAGCGTCGCCAGGATCGCGAGCAGACCAGCCGGCGCGCTGCTCGCGGTCAGCACGTGCACCCCCCAGGCGGCCAGCCGCACGCCGTCGTTCTACTGGCGAACGCCGCGGGTGACAATGCGCGGCGTGACGCAGCCCGCCGCGCTCAGCTGGTGCAGGCGAGCGCGAAGCGGGCCTTCGGGCGGCAGATGAGCGGGGCCGTGTAGCTCTCCTCGCCCACCTGCAGCGCGATCACCACCAGCGACGCCGGCGCAGCCGGCGCGAGGAAGGGCCGTACGCGCAGCCGGACGCGGAACCCCGAGGGCCTGGCGCTGCCGAGCGACAGCGTGGTGCCTGCGCCCCGGAACTTCATCCGGTGCCGGTTCTTGCTGCGCCCGAGCGCCTTGCCGTGGCCCCGGCCGGGACGCTCGGTGCTGCCGGCGCTGTCGAGCAGCACGCCGTCGCCGGAGACCAGCACGACCCGCGCGGCGGCCCCGTCGGCGTCGCCCATCGGCGCGTCGACCTCGGCCGACCACTGCAGCAGCCCGAGGCCCCGATCCCGGGCGCGGACCCTGCTGCCGAGCAGCTGCCCGCAGGAGGCGTCGTCTGCGGCGAGCGGGCAGGGATCGCAGAGATCGCCCACGCCGTCGCCGTCGAGGTCGGTCTGCGCGGGATTGGCGAGCCCGCGCACAGGGTCGCTTCCCGGGCAGTTGTCGGCGATGTCCGGCACGCCGTCGCGGTCGATGTCCTCGTCCGGCGGCTCCGTACCGCCGGGATAGAGCGCCCGGGCGGCCGCCGCGTCGTCGGGCCGCACGCTCGCGCCGCGGCCGTCGAAGTGCGCGCGGTAGTACATGGTGGCGTCCTTCAGGGCGGCGAGGGGCTCGTCGTCGGTCTCGGAGGCGTGGCCGATGCCGATCGCGTGTCCGATCTCGTGCGTGGTGATCTCGGCCAGGTTCGCCTCCGTCCAGAACGGGCACTTGGCGAAGCCGTTGCTGAACGTGATGTTGCCCTCGATGATGCGGCGGTACTGGACGCCGTCGATGACGTCGATCTCGCTCTTGCCCGCGGTGCAGTAGCCGCCGATGGCGAGGACACCGCTGCAGCGCCCGGGATTGGGGATCTCGCCGTACGGGTCGTTGAACACGATCTGCGAGATGCCGTCGCAGAGCATTGGCATGGGCGCGGCGGCGACGCCGCGCTGGAGCACGATCGAGGCGCCGCTCACCTGCGTCCAGGCGGCCAGCGCCGCGTCGACGGCGGCCATCGAGGCCTCGGGGCCGAGCCCCGCGTCGCCCGTGGAGTCGACGTCGATCACGACTGGCTCCCCCACGTCGGGCTGGTGCCACCGGCCGCTCGGACGGTCCATGAACGTGAATGCGCCGACCGACACGACGTGCGTGACCGGGCTCTGGCGCGGCGCGCGCGCTGGCGCCGTTGCCGGCTCCGACGCCGCGGGCGCGGTGGCGACGGCGCGCGCGATC
>DATMAZ010000026.1:0-12964 GCA_035559675.1 Candidatus Limnocylindria bacterium | reverse complement strand
CTCCAGCCTTGGCGGCGGGGGCGCCGGCTTCGTCGATGGTCGCCACCACCTCGCCGACCGCGACCGTCTCGCCCGCGGCGCGCACGATGTGCAGCACGCCGCTGCGCTCGGCCGGGATCTCCATGCTCGCCTTGTCGGTCTCGAGCTCGAGCAGCACGTCGTCGGCCGATACCGTCTCGCCGTCCTCGCGCGCCCAGCGCGCGATCACCCCTTCGCTCACCGATTCCCCCAAGCTCGGAATCCGCACCTCGAACGCCATGTCGCCTCCGGTCGCTCAGCGCGCGAGCGCGGCGTTGAGCACTTCCATCTCTTCGGCCTGGTGCAGCTTGAACGATCCGGTGGCCGGGCTCGCCGCCTCGTCGCGTCCGACGTAGCGGGGCTCGATGCCCGCCGGCAGGGTCCGCCGGAGCAGCGGCTCCACGAACTGCCACGCTCCCATGTTGCGCGGCTCCTCCTGCACCCACCACACCTGCGTGGCGTTGGGATAGCGCGCCAGCACCGCCGCGAGCTCCGAGAACGGGAACGGATAGAGCTGCTCCACGCGCACGATGGCGACGGTGTCGCGCAGCTGCTCGCGCCGGGCCGCGAGCAGCGCGTAGTACACCTTCCCCGAGCAGACGAGCACGCGGGAGACGCGCTCGGGCGCCACCGTGACGCCCGCTTCCAGCGCCCCCGTGACGGCCACGTCGTCGAGCACGGTTGCGAACTCTCCGTCGGTGAGCGCCGCGAGCGGCGAGACCGCGAGCTTGTGCCGCAGCAGGCTCTTCGGGCTCATGATCACCAGCGGCTTGCGGAACGAACGCCGCATCTGGCGGCGCAGCACGTGGAAGTACTGCGCAGGGGTGGTGAGATTGCAGACCTGCATGTTGTTCTCGGCGCAGAGCTGCAGATAGCGCTCGAGGCGGGCGCTCGAGTGCTCCGGCCCCTGCCCTTCGTAGCCATGCGGGAGCAGCATCACGAGACCGCTCATGCGCTGCCACTTCGATTCCGACGAGCTGATGAACTGGTCGATGACGATCTGCGCGCCGTTGGCGAAGTCTCCGAACTGCGCTTCCCAGACGACCAGCGTCCACGGGTCGGCCCAGGAGTAGCCGAACTCGAAGCCGAGGCAGGCATACTCGGAGAGCATGCTGTCGATCACCTCGAAGTGCGCCTGCCCGTCGCGGATGTGATCGAGCGGCACGTGCACGGCGCCCGTGCGCACGTCGTGCCAGACCGCGTGGCGATGGCTGAAGGTGCCGCGCTGCGTGTCCTGACCGCTCAGCCGCACCGGCGTGCCTTCGAGCAGCAGCGAGCCGATCGCCAGCGCCTCGGCGCAGCCCCAGTCGACCACCCCGCCGTCGGTCACCATCGCTGCCCGCTGCTCCATCAGCTTGCGCAGCCGCGGATGCGGCGAGAAGCCCTCGGGGATGCGGGTGAACGTGCCGGCGATATCGACCAGCGTTTCCTTCGGCACGGCCGTGCGCGCGTGCCAGTCGTCGCCGGCCCAGCCGAGCCCCTTCCAGGCGCCGCCGAAGACGAACACCTGCTGGCGGGGCATGAAATCGCGCGCGTAGGCCTGGGCGTCGACCAGGAGCTCCTGGAACTCGGCGGCGCGCCGGTCGTACTCCTCGCGCGTCAGCACGCCGTCGCGGATCAAGCGGTCGCGGTACTCGGTGAGCGGCGACGGATGCGCCTGGATCTTCGCGACCATCACCGGCTGCGTGAACGAGGCGTCGTCCAGCTCGTTGTGCCCGTGCTTGCGGTAGCACACGAGGTCGATGATGGCATCCTTGCCGAACGTCTGCCGGTACGCCGCCGCCAGCCGCGCCGCCTGCACCGCCGCCTCCGGGTCGTTGCCGTTCACGTGGAACACGGGCGCCTGGATGATCTTCGCCACGTCGCTCGGATACGGCGTGAAGCGGTAGTCCTTCGGCTCGGTGGTGAAGCCGATCTGGTTGTTGATGATGACGTGCACCGTGCCGCCGGTGCGGTAGTGGGCGAGCTCGGAGAGCCAGAGCGTCTCGGCCACCACCCCCTGGCCCGTGAACGCGGCGTCGCCGTGGATCAGCACCGGAGCCACCCGCCGGCGCTGCACGTCGTGGACGCGGTCCTGCTTGGCCCGCACCATGCCCTCGATCACGGGGTTGATGGCCTCGAGGTGGCTCGGGTTCGACGACAGCGAGAGGTGGATGCGGGCGCCGTGGCGCGTCACGTGGTCGCGCGAGTAGCCGAGGTGGTACTTGACGTCGCCGTCGCCCTGCGCGTCGCGCGCGAGCAGCGCGCCCTCGAACTCGGCGAGCACCATCTCATACGGCTTGCGGAGCACGTTGACGAGCACGTTCAGCCGTCCGCGGTGCGCCATGCCGAGGACCATCTCCTCGATGCCGGCGGCGGCCCCCTCCTCGATCAGCACCTCGAGCAGCGGGATCAGCGACTCGCCGCCTTCGAGCGAGAAGCGCTTGGCCGTGGGGTAGCGGTGCTGCAGGAACTGCTCGAAGCCCTCGGCGAAGATCAGGTTCTGCAGCACGAGCAGCCGTTCCTCGGGCGTGAGCACCGGCCGGTTCAGGCTCGGCTCCATGCGCTCCTGGAGCCACCGCCGCTGGTCCTTGTCCTGGATGTGCAGGTATTCGACGCCGATCGTCCGGCAATACGTCGCCTGCAACCGCTCGATCAGCTCGCGCAGCGGCAGCGTGTCGCAGCCGACCAGGCTGCCGGAATCCACCACCCGGTTCATGTCGGCGGGGCCGAAGCCGAACTCCGCCGGCTCGAGCAGCGGGTGGAGCGGCGGCGGCGGCTCGAGCGGGTTCAGATGCGCCACCAGGTGGCCGAGCTCGCGATACGAGTGCACGAGATCGAAGACGCCGAACGCCGGGCCGGCGTCGCGCCGCGTGCGCCCGGTGCGCGCCGGCCACCCGCCGTTGCCCGCCTCCGGCGCCTGCTCGAGGAGGCGGAACATCGCCGCCCAGGCCGAGTCGACCGCATCGGGACGCTCGGTGTACCTGCGGTAGAGCTCCTCGACGTAATCGCGGTTCGCCACCGCCAGCGCGTCGATTCCGTCCACGTCTCTCTTCTAGCGGGCGCCTTGGGGTCTCGCCACCCTACGCGGCTCGCCGACGCCGTGTGGGCGCACGACCGGCGGGCGCCGCGCGTTTGCACCGCCTTGCCTCCACCGCCGCAGCGGAGGCAGAATCGACCTCGTGCCCATCGATTGGAACCGCGTCGTCTTCACCGAGCACATGACGGAGGCCGCGGCCGTCGAGGGGCGCTGCCAGGTCGTGTTCGACTTCGGCTCCGAACGCGCCTGCTACGAGATGACGGTGCTGCGCGCGCTCGTGGGCGCCGCCGGACAGCCGTTCTTCGCGTACGGCCGCAACCTCGACGACCCGGGCGGCTACCGTCCGGTCGGCGAGGGCGCGAGCCCGGAGGAGGCGCTGCAGGAGTGCCTCGCGGAGGCCGGGCTGTACCATCGCCGCCGCGTGAAGCAGGCGACGACGTAGGCGTCGCCGGGACGCCCGGGATGCGGGCGTCCCGGCGCGGCGCCGCTAGGCGGCGATCCCCAGCATCGCGCGCTCCTCCGCCACACAGCCGGCGAACGACGGCCGGGCGTGCACGCGCGTGAGGAACGCCGCCAGCTTGGGGTAGCGGCCGGCGTCGACCGAGTAGCCGGCGTGCTGGTAGTTCACGAACGGGCTGGCGATGGCGACGTCGGCGATGCTGAAGCGGTTGCCGACGAAGTAGTCGCCCGTGAGCTGCCCCTCCAGGTACTCGCAGAGGGGTGGGACTTCCTCCGCGACCGCCTTGTCCACGACCTCCTGGTTGGTGGGCCGCTTGAAGAAGACCGGCGCGAGCACCTTCTCGAGGAACACCTTCGGCCCGAGCACCTGCACGAGCGCCGTGTCGCCGTACTCCTCGAACCAGAGCGCACGCGCGTAGTCGTACGGGTCGCTCGGATAGAGCGCCGGGGTCGGGTGCACGCGCTCGAGGTACGCGCAGATCACCGACGAGTCGGCGAGCGTGCGCTCCCCGTCCTTGAAGGCGGGAATCTTGCCGAGCGGGCTCATCTGCCGGAACGCCGGATCGTTGTCGCCCGGAATCACCATCTTCAAGTCGTACGGCACGTTCTTCTCGGCCAGCGCGACGCGCACCTTGCGAACGAACGGGGACGGACTCGCACCAAAGACAATCGCCATCGGGGCACCTCCTGTCGCCTGCGCAAACGCCCGTGCGCCTGCCGAGTCAAGCCGGCGTCCCGTACGGCGGCGCGCGCGCCGACGGCTGCGGTGACACGTTTTCGCCGCGCACGCGCCGGCGAGCAACGCCGCGCGGCGCTGCCGGCGCGGGCACGTCGCTTGCTGCTGAGACCCGACGATGCGCGCCGGGGTCGCCGCCGCGAGCCTGCTCGCCCTCGTGCTGATCTCGCACTCCACACAGGCACGGCCGCTGCTGCGCCGCGCCCCGGAGACCCGCGACCTCACGGGCGAGCGCGGCATCCGCACCCGCGCCCTGCTGGCGCTCGACGGCGACGCCCTGGCCGAGCTCCGGCAGCAACACGAGGCCGTAATCGAGGCGTTCCCGCTCGGCGCGAGCCGCGAGGTCACGCTCGAGCTGGTGCGCACCCACCCGCTGGCGCACGGTCGCCTGGAGGAGGTGGCGCACGGGCAGACGCGGCCGCTCGCCGCGCCCGCGACCGCGTACTTCACCGGCACGGTGGCCGGCGAGCCCGGCTCGCGCGTGCTGCTCGCCGCGACCGCCACCCGCGTGCGCGGTTTCGTCGTCTCGGGCGGCACCGCCTTCCTCTTCGGCCCCGACGCCCGCGGGACGCTGCGCAGCTACGACCTGCGGGACGTCGACGAGACCGTGCACCCCGGGCCGGGGACGTTCTGCGACGGCGACCTCCATGCCGCCCTCGTCCGCGAGCCGCTCGCCGCCCGCACGGCCGCCGCCGAGGCCCCGCCCGCGGCGGCGTTCGGCGGCCAGCTGCTACGCCTCGACCTCGCGATCGAGACCGACACGGAGCTGCGCGCCAAGTTCGCGACCAGCGAGGACGCGCTCGACTACATCGCGGCGCTGCTGGCCGCCGCCAACGGCATCTACGAGCGCGACCTCGGCATCCAGCTCAATGCCTCCTACGTGCGCCTGTGGAGCGGCTCCGACCCCTGGACGCGCACCAGCACCGACGGGCAGCTCGACGAGCTGCGCGCCTACTGGACGAACCCGAGCAACGACATGGCGACCATCGCCGGCCCGCGCGCCGCCGTGCACATGCTCTCGGGAAAGACGGTGACCGGCGGCATCGCGTACATCGCCGCCGTGTGCAACGACTACTACGGGTACGGGGTCTCGCAGGTGGATGGCGACTTCGATCTCGCCTACCCGAGCCAGATCTGGGACGTCGTGGTGTTCACGCACGAGCTCGGCCACAACGTGGGCTCCGAGCACTCGCACTGCTACGTGCCGCCGCTCGACCGCTGCTACAACCTCGAGCCCGGCTGCTACGCCGGTCCGATCCTCGACTCCCACGGCTCGATCATGAGCTACTGCCACACGCGGCCGGGCGGGCTCGCGAACATCGATCTGCTGTTCCCCGCGCCGGTGGTCGCCGTGGTGCGCCAGACCGTCGCGCTGGCCGGCTGTCTCGAGCCGGCGGGGCCGCAGACGTGCGGCAACGGCACGCTCGATGCGGGAGAGGCGTGCGATGACGGCAACCCGGCGAGCGGCGACGGCTGCTCCGCCGGCTGCCGGTTCGAGGTGTGCGGCAATCGGATCGTCGACCCCGGCGAGGAGTGCGACGACGGCAACACCGCCGCCCAGGACGGCTGCGCCAGCGATTGCACGCTCGAGCGCTGTCCCATCGTGGTGAGCCACCAGCGCGACTGGGCCGGCGGACAGCTCGTGGTCGAGCCCGCGGCGGCGGCGGGCCCGCGACTCGGGCTCAAGGCCACCTTCGGCGTGCCGGCCGCCGCCGCGCCCGACGTCGCCGCGGAGGGTCTCACGCTTCTCCTCACCGACGCCTCCGGCGCGGTCACGCTGCAGGCCGCGCTCCCGGGCGGGACGGGATGGAAGCGGCGCGGCGAGCGCGCCGTCTATCGCGACCGCAGCGGCACCGTGGCCGGGATCCGCAAGGCCACGGTGCGCGTCCATGCCGGCGGGCCCGTGAGCCGCGTGAAGGTGGCAGTGAACGGCGTCGGCGGACCGTATCCGGAGGCGCTCGACGCCATGCCGCGCAAGGTCCTCCTGCTGCTCGGCGATGCCGCGGCGGTCGAGGCCGGCGGCTGCGGGCTCCGCACCTACGGACCGGCCTCCTGCCGCAGCCTCCAGAACGGCCGCAAGCTCTCGTGTAAGTAGGCGGCCCCGGGTGCTTCTGGCCTGCGGGCGGGCGGCAACGCTATGTGTGCGCCGTGGGTCGATGCACCGCCGCGCTGCTCGTGGCCGCCGTCGTGGCGGCGTGCGGCGGCGAGCGCGCGGCGGACGCGGTGCGCATCGACTCGCTCGAGCGCATCTTTCGCGACGACGCGGTCCCGCCGCCGGCCGACGCCCCGGACTGGCAGACGGTCTCGCTCCCCGACTTCTGGGGCATCGCCATCCGCCGGCGCGCGCTCGAGGGATGGTTTCGCGCCACGGTCGTGCTCGACGCCGCGCCGAGCCTGCCCTGGGCGATCTACCTGCCCCGCGTGGGCCAGAACGTCGCCGCCTGGGTGAACGGCGTGCCGGTGGGCGACGGCGGCCGCATGACGCCGCCGCTGCCGCGCAACTGGAACCGCCCGCTGCTCTTCACCGTGCCGCCCGCGCTGCTGCACACCGGCCCAAACGAGATCGCGCTGCACCTCGTGACCCACGAGGGAGCGCCCGGCTATCTCCGCCCCTTCTTCGTGGGGCCGCTGGCGGCGCTGCGTCCGCTGTATGCGCGGCGTGCCTGGTGGCAGGTGAGCGCGACGCAAATCGTGGGGGGCGCCACCCTGGCCGGCGGGCTCATCCTGTTCGCGGTGACGGCGAGCGCCCCGGCCTTCACCGCCATGCGCTGGATCGCGCTCGCGCTCGTGCTCTGGGCCTGGAGCACCGCCGACGCGTTCGTCCGCGAGACCCCGGTGCCGACGCGGCTCTGGGAATGGTCGACGGCGAGCGCGCTCATCTGGTGTCCAATCGCGTTCGTGCTGGGCTTTCATCGCGCGCTCGGACGCGAGCGGCCGCGGCTCGAGCGCGCGCTCGTGGCGATCGCCTGCGCCGCCAGCGGGCTGCTGCTGCTCGTGCCGGAGCTGTACTTCTACACCACGATGCTGGCGAGCGTCGGCATCGGGCTCGGGCTCGCCGTCTACCTGATGACGCTCGCCGGACGGACGGTGCGCCCGGACGGCAGCCGTGTCGCCGTGCTGCTGGTGCCCGCGGCCATCGTGGTGGTGGTCGGCCTGCACGACGTGACGGCCGCCGTGACCGGCCACGCCCCGCTGGGTGCGTTCTTCTCCCCGTACCTTCCGCTCATGGCCATCTCGCTCGTCGCCTGGCGGCTGCTGCGCATCCATCTGGCCTCGGTCGAGGAGATCGGGGCGCTCAACCGCACGCTCGAGCGGCGGGTGGCCGAGAAGCACGCCGAGCTGGCGCACAACTACGAGCGCCTGCAGCGCCTCGAGCGCGAGTGGGCGGTCGCGGACGAGCGCGAGCGCATCATGCAGGACGTCCACGACGGCGTCGGCGGGCAGCTCGTGTCCGCGCTGGCGCTCGCCGAGAGCGGCGCTCCCCCCGAAGCGGTGAGCGAGATGGTCCGCGGGGCGCTGGAGGATCTCCGGCTCGTGATCGACTCGCTCGATCCGGCCGGATGCGAACTGCTGGCGCTGCTCGGCTCGGCGCGCGCGCGCCTCGAGCCCCGGCTCGCCCGGCACGGGCTGCGGATGCGCTGGGAGGTGCGGGAGGTGCCGGCGCTCCCGAGCTTCGGTCCGGAGACGGCGCTGCAGGTGATGCGCGTCGTCCAGGAGGCGGTCACCAACGTGGTGAAACACGCGGCGGCGCGCACCATCGTCGTGCGCACCGGTGACGGGCGGGAGCCCGGCGGGCGTGCCGCGGTGTTCGTCGAGATCGCCGACGACGGCTGCGGCATGCCCCGGGAGGCGCCGCGCGGGCGCGGGCTCGCCGGCATGGCTCGCCGGGCGAGCCGCTTGGGCGGCCGGCTGGAGATCGCGTCGTCGACGCGCGGCACGACCGTGCGGCTGTGGATCTTGCGCGAGCCGGCCTGAGCTACTCGTCCACCTTCACCAGCCCGAGCTGCAGCGCTTCGTACACCGCCTCGCCGCGCGAGTGCACTTCGAGCTTGCGGTAGATGCCGCGCACGTGGCTCGTCACGGTGTGGGCGGAGACGCCGAGCAGCTCGGCGATCTCGGCGTAGGTGAAGCCCTTCACGATCAGCCGCAGCACCTCGCCCTCGCGCTCGGAGAGCCGCGGCACGGCGTCACCGCGGGGCGCTTCGGCCGTCTCGGAGCCGCGGAAGCGGCGGAGCAGATGCCGCGCGATGGCGGGGCTGATGGGCGAGCCGCCGGCCAGCATGTCCATGATCGAGGCGCCGATGTACTCGGCGGTGCCGTCCTTCAGCAGATAGCCGAGCGCGCCCGCCTCGAGCGCGGCGACCACGTGCGCCTCGTCGCCGAACACGGTGATCACCAGCGGCAGGACGTCCGGCCAGCGCTGCCGCGCCTCGCGGATGAGGTCGATGCCGCTGCCGTCCGGGAGCCCGAGGTCGGTGAGCAGCACCTCGGGATGGACCCGGCCGACGAGCGCCCGCGCGTCGGCGGCGCTCCCCGCCTCGCCGACGAGCGCCAGGCGATCGTGCGCGGCGATCACGCGCGCCAGACGTGCCCGCGTAACGGTGTCGTCCTCGACCAGCAACACGCCGTGGCGCCGCTCGGCCATCGTCCCGCCGTGGGACCCGACGGGCCGGATCGCAGCCCCCGCTACGACCCGGCCCAGGGTCCCCCAAGCCTCACCGCGCCGCCACGCCGTGCCCCGCCCGCACCGCGGTCGGTCTCGTTGCGCACTGCCTCCGTGATGCCATGGCGGCTCCTCCTCGCGGCGGAGCATCGCGCAGGGGCGTCTCGCCGCACAAGCGCCGGTTATCCCCTGTTCCTGCGAGGGGCCTCGGGCCGGCGACCGGATGGACGAACGGCACCGGCGCGCGCCGCAGCGACGTCAGGCCGTCGCGTGCCCGTTGGTCACGCCGCCCGCGGCGCCCGGCATGCCGGGCATCCCCGGCTTGGGCGGCATGGCCGACGGCTCGATCAGCCCCTTCTTGAGCAGGTCGGCGAAGGCCATGTCGAGCGTCTGCATGCCGAGCCGCTGGCCGGTCTGCATCATGGACGGGATCTGGTGCAGCTTGCCCTCGCGGATCAGGTTCCGCACCGCCGGCACGCCGACCAGGATCTCGCACGCGGCGACCCGGCCGCCGCCCTTCTTTTTCACGAGCGTCTGGGCGATCACGGCCTCGAGCGACTCGGAGAGCATGGCGCGGATCTGCGCCTGCTGCTCGCCGGGGAAGGCGTCGATGATGCGGTCGATCGTCTTGGCGGCGCTCGAGGTGTGCAGCGTGCCGAACACCAGGTGCCCGGTCTCCGCAGCCGTGATGGCGAGCGAGATGGTCTCGAGGTCGCGCATCTCGCCCACCAGGATCACGTCCGGATCCTCGCGCAGCGCGGCGCGCAGCGCGTTGGCGAACGACTTGGTGTGCGGTCCGACCTCGCGCTGGTTGACGAAGCAGCGCTGCGGCGTGTGGACGAACTCGATCGGGTCCTCGACCGTGAGGATGTGCGCGTCCCACGTCTGGTTGATGTGGTTCACCATCGCGGCGAGCGTGGTCGACTTGCCGGACCCGGTCGGCCCGGTGACCAGCACGAGGCCGCGCTCCTTCTCGCAGAGGTCCTTCAGCACCGGCGGCAGCCCCATGTCCTCGAGCTGCGGGACCTTCGTCGGGATGTTGCGCAGCACCGCGCCGGGGCCGCGGTTGTGCACGAAGGCGTTCACCCGGTAGCGGCCCACCCCCGGCAGATCGGCCGCGAAGTCGCACTCGTGCTCGACGGCGAAGTGCTCGCGTTGCGACTCGGTCATGATCGAGTGGATCAGCTCGAGGACCTCGGCCGGCGTGAGCGCCGCGCCCTCCATGCGGGTGAGGTCGCCGTGCACGCGGGCAGCGGGCGGCTCGCCGGCAGAGAGATGCAGGTCCGATGCGCCACGCGCGTTGGCCGCTTCGAGAAGCTGTTGGATGGTGGTCATGCCCGGGCGGGATGCAAAGCGCACGCCAGGGCACGGGCTGCGCGCATCGGCGCGCCGGCGACCCGTCGTGACAGCGCGACGTCAATTGTCTGACGCCGTGCACGAAGTTTGGACCAAGGCTCGCCCGAGCCGTCAGCGCTTCGGCGGCCGCGACCGGGCGAGGAGATCGCCGAGCGTGCCGAGCGCCGTCGGTTGCTGCGCCTGCGCGAGGTGCGCCTCGGTCTCGCGCCGCTCCTCGGCCTCCGCCGCTTCCTTGGCCTGGCGCGCGTGCTCGACCATCGAGAGCCCGATGCGTCGCTTGTCCGCGTCCGCCTCGACCACCGTCACGTCGACCTCGTCGCCGATCGAGACCACCTGCCGCGGATGCGAGACCCGGCGCTCGAGGCTCATGCGCGAGACGTGGACCAGCCCGTCGAGACCGGGCGCCAGCTCGACGAACGCGCCGAAGGGCTCGAGCCGGCGCACCACGCCGCGCACGTGCGCGCCCACCGGAAACCGCTCCCGAGCGGTCGCCCACGGATCGGGCGCCAGCGAGCGCAGCGACAGGCCGACACGCCCCGGCCGGCCGCCCTCGCCGGGCTCGAGTTTCACCACCTGCGCCTGCACCTGCTGGCCGACCTGCAGCACCTCGGCCGCGTCCTTCACGCGCGCGTAGCCGAGCTCGCTCACGTGGATCAGCCCCTCGACGCCGCCGAGATCGACGAAGGCGCCGAAATCGCGCAGCGCGGTCACGGTACCCGACACGACCGCGCCCTCGCACAACGTCGCCCACGTCTCGGCCGCCCGGCGCGCCGCCTCCTCCTCCAGCAGCTGGCGCCGGGACACCACGACGTTGCGGCCGCCGGGCTCGAGCTTCGTGATGCGGAAGCGGAGCCGCTGGCCGACGTACTGGCCCGGCTCGCTGCGGCGGCGGTCGATCTGCGAGCCCGGACAGAAGGCGCGCACGGCGCCGAGCTGCACCTCGTAGCCGCCCTTGATCTCGGCCGCCACCAGCCCCTCGACCGCGATGCCGTGCGCGTAGGCCTGCTCGAGCTCGCCGGGCACGTGGCCGCCGCGTCCGGCGACGCGCTTCAGCGTGATCGTGCCGGAGCGCGAGCCGTCGTCCACCACGGTGGCCTCGATCTCGTCACCCACCGCGAGCCGGATCGCTCCGCTCGCGGGGTCGCGGAACTCGGCGGTCTCGATGGCCGCTTCCGCCTTGCCGCCGACCGCGACGAAGGCGGTGGTGGCGCCGATCGCGATCACGCGGCCCCGCACGACCTCGCCGGGACGGAGCCGCCGCTCGCGGGGCGCGGCCGCCTCGCTCGCCGCGAGCAGCGCGGCGAAATCCTCTTCGTCGGCCGCCATGCGCAACGTCTACGGCCCTACGCGCACGCCCGCAAGACGCCGGTCGCGACCCGCTCGCCGTCCATGGCGGCCGACACGATGCCGCCCGCCGCGCCGGCCCCTTCGCCGCACGGGTGCAGCCCCGGCGCACCCGGATGTGCCGCGGTGTCCGGATCGCGTGGGATCCGCACGGGCGCGGACGTGCGGCTCTCGACGCCCACCACGACGGCGTCGTTGGTGAGCCAGCCGCGCAGCCGGCGCCCGAAGTGCCGAAAACCCTCACGCAGCGCCTCGGCGATCCAGTCGGGCAGCACGGCGGCGAGCTCGACGGCGGCGAGGCCGGGGCCGTACGAGCAGTCGGGCAGGTCCACCGAGGCGCGGCGCTCGACGAAGTCGACGAGCCGTTGCGCCGGCGCCACGCCCGGGGAGCCGGTGGCGGCCGCCGCGGCTTGCTCGACGGCCGCCTGCAGCGTGACGCCAACCAGCACGTCGCCGCCGCCCGTGGCGGCGAGGTCGGCCCGCGTCACCTCGGCCACCATGCCGGCGTTGGCGAACCGCGAGTTGCGGCGCGACGGCGACCAGCCGTTCACCACGATCTCGTGCGGATTGGTCATGGCCGGGCAGATGATCCCGCCCGGACACATGCAGAAGGAATAGACGGTCCGCTCGCGCGCGCGGCTCGCGAGCGCGTAGCTCGCCGCCGGCAGGGCGGCCGGCCGCGACGCACAATGATACTGCAAGCGGTCGATCAGCGCTTGCGGGTGCTCCACGCGCACGCCCATGGCGAACGGCTTCGGCTCGAGCGCGAGCCCGCGCCGGTGCAGCATCGCGTAGACGTCGCGCGCCGAGTGGCCGGTCGCGAGGATCACCGCCCGGCCCTCCACCGCCACGCCGCCCGCGCGGACGCCGCACACCCGTCCGCCGCGCAGCACGAGATCGTCGACGCGCGTGTCGAAGCGCACCTCGCCGCCGTGGCCTTCGATCGTCTCACGCAGCGCCTGCACGATGCGCGGCAGCCGATCGGTGCCGATGTGGGGATGGGCGTCGATCAGCACGTCGGGCGAGGCGCCGTGCCGCACCAGCAGGCGGAGCACGCGCTGCACGTCCCCCCGCTTGGTGGCGCGCGTGTAGAGCTTGCCGTCGGAAAAGGTGCCGGCGCCGCCCTCGCCGAAGCAGTAGTTGCTCTCCGGGTTCACCTCGCCGCTCCGGTGCAAGACCGCCACGTCGCGTCGGCGCCGGCGGACGTCCTTGCCGCGCTCGAGCACGATCGGACGCAGCCCGCCTTCGATCAGGCGCAGCGCCGCGAAGAGCCCGGCGGGCCCGGCGCCGACCACGACCACCGGCGCCGCGGCGCGCACGTCCCGCAGCGGCACGTCCGGCGCCGGCTCTGGCGCCGGCGCCTCGCCCA
>DATMAZ010000025.1:0-17257 GCA_035559675.1 Candidatus Limnocylindria bacterium | reverse complement strand
CGAGCCGGAGCCGCAGCCACCCGGCGAGCTGCCCGAAATGGCCGCGCTGGCGCCACCCGCTCCCGAGCCCCCGGTGCCGGCGGAGCGGCGCACGCGGCCGGCCGGCGCCCCGAGCGTGCGGGTAAGCTTCCTCGTCTACTCGAGCGCGCCCGAGCGGCGCACGGTGGCGCTCACCATCGACGACGGCGGGCTCGTCACGCTGCACGAGGGCGAGAGCGCAAGCGGCGTGTCGGTGGGACGCATCCTTCCCGACGGCGTCGAGCTCACATGGCAGGGGCAGGCGTTCACGGTGCCGGCGCGCGAATAGGCGCGCATTCGCCGTGGGTGCCGCTTTCGCAGCCCGTCTTCCGGGCGCTGTGGACGGCCTCGCTCGCCTCGAACGTCGGCACCTGGATGCACGACGCCAGCGCGGCATGGCTGATGACCTCGCTCGCCCCACAGCCGCTCATGGTGTCGCTCATGCAGACGGCGACCAGCCTGCCGTTCTTCCTGCTGGCGCTACCGGCGGGGGCGCTCGCGGACATCGTCGACCGGCGAAGGCAGCTGATCGTGACGCAGGTCTGGATGCTGTGCGCCGCTGCCGCGCTCGCCGTCTGCACGCTGCTGCAGCTCACCGGACCGTGGACGCTGCTGGCCCTCACCTTCGCCATCGGCCTCGGCAGCGCGCTCAACGCGCCGGCGTGGGCGGCCACCACCCCGGAGCTGGTGCCCGCCGAGCAGCTACCCGCCGCCGTGGCCCTTGGCAGCCTCTCGGTGAACGTCGCGCGCGCCGTCGGCCCCGCGGTCGGGGGCCTCTTGGTGGCGGCGCTCGGCACCGGCTGGGTCTTCCTGCTGAACGCGACCTCGTTCCTCGGCGTGGTGGTGGTGCTCGTGCGCTGGCGGCGCGAGCCGCGTGCGCCCTCGCGGCTGCCGCCCGAGGACGTGCCGGGTGCGATGCGCGCGGGCATGCGCTACGTGCGCCACTCGGTCCCGTTCCGCGCGGTGCTCGTCCGCACCGCCGCCTTCGTCGTGCCGGCGAGCGCGCTTTGGGCGCTCTTGCCGCTGCTCGCCCGCCGCAACCTCGGGCTCTCGGCGACCGGCTACGGCCTGCTGCTCGGCTGTCTCGGCGCCGGCGCCATCGTGGGCGCGCTGGTGATGCCGCGGCTGCGTGCGCGGGTGAGCAGCGACCGGCTCGTGGCGCTCGCCACCCTGGCGTTCGCCGCCGCGTCGTGGACCGTGGGACGCGCCGGCTCGCCGCTCGCCGCGGGCCTCGTGCTGCTCGCCGGCGGCACGGCCTGGGTCACGGCCATGTCGACGCTCAACGTAGCGGCCCAGAACGCGGTGCCGGCGTGGGTGCGGGCGCGGGCGCTGGCGGTGGGCTTGCTGGCCGTGCAGGGCGGCCTGGCGCTCGGCGCGCTCCTCTGGGGCACCGTCGCCACCCACGCCGGCATCCCGGCCACGCTCGCGGCCGGCGCCGCCGCCCTGCTCGCCGGCGCGGCGCTCACGGGACGCTTCACGCTCCACGGGCTCTCGAACCTGGACCTCCGTCCGGATCCGCGCTGGGCGCTGCCGCAGACAGCGTGCGCGCTCGAGGGCGACGAGGGGCCCGTGCTGGTAACGCTCGAGTACGACGTCGACCCCACCGATGCGCCGGCGTTCCTCGCCGCCGTCCGCCGTCTCGAGCCCATTCGCCGGCGCGACGGCGCGATCCGCTGGAACGTGTATCGCGACACCGAGGATCCGCGCCGCTGGGTGGAGACGTTCGTGGTCGAGTCGTGGCTCGAGCACCTCCGGCAGCACGAGCGCATGACCGCCGGCGACCGCCTGCTGCTCGACGGCGTCCGTGCCTTCCACTGCGGCCCCGACGGCCCGCGCGTGCGCCACCACATCGCCGGCTACCTCGGCGCTTGCTCGACCTCGGTGGCCGACTAGGGTAAGCGCAAGCGCCGTGAACAAGGCCGCGGCCGTCACCGGAGCGCTGTTGTTGGCCGCGGGGCTCGCGGTGTTCGGCGCCAAGGCGTTCATCTACCAGGTGCCGCTCAGCCCGGCCGACGTGCGCGGTCTCTGGCAGGTGGGCCTGCGCATTACGGCGCGCGGCGAGGGACGCCACGGCAGCATCAGCACGCTGCTGCCGTCGTCGGTGCCCGGTCAGACGATCTTCGACGAGCGCTCCACCTCGGGCCCGCTGCAGTTCTCCATCCGGGTGACCGACGGTGCGCGGCTCGGCGTGTGGAGCGGACGCTTCGACGGCATCCACGAGGTGCGCTACGAGTTCCGCGTCCAGAGCTTTGGCCGGCGCGCCACGCTGCCCGAGCGCGTGGTCGACAAGCCGCCGGACGAGGTGACGCGGGCCTACGGGCGCTCGAGCCCCGTCTATCCCATGAGCGCGCCCCAGGTGGAGGCGCTGTGCGACGAGCTCCGACTCCCGAGCCCGCCCGACGTGGTGGGACGGGTGCGCACCATCTTCGCGTTCGTGACGCACGAGGTGGCCTCCGTGCGCTCGGCGGGAGACGACGCCGTGCTCGTGCTCGAGCGACGCGAGGGCAGCCGGGAGGGCAAGGAGCGGCTGCTGGTGACGCTACTGCGCGCGGCCGGCGTGCCCGCCCGCAACGTGCGCGGCCTCCAGTTGATCGAGGACGCGCAGCCCATGGAGCGCGTCTGGACGGAGGCCTGGATCGGCGACGGATGGGTCCCTATGTCGGCGGGCAGCGGCTTCTTCGGCGAGCAGCCGGCGTCGTACATCGTGCTCGGCACGGGCGACCGCCCGCTCGTGTCGGGCACCGAGGTGCGGGCGCTCGCGCATCGCTACCATTCGGCGCGCGAGCACCTCCGCCCCGAGGAGATCGCCGCCGCCATGGCGCCCGACAACCCGGCGCTGGCAAACCTGTCGCTCTACACGCTCCCGCTCTCCACGCAGACAAGCCTGCGCCTGCTGCTGGTCTTCCCGGTGGGCGCCTTTATCGTGGCGATCCTGCGCAACGTGGTCGGCGTCGAGACCTTCGGCACGTTCCTGCCGGTGCTGATCGCCTTCGCGCTCAGGAACTTCGACATCGTGACGGGGCTGGCGCTCGTCGGCACCGTCCTCGGCGTCGGCGTGGTGGGCCGCCTCGCGCTCGAGCGGCTTCGACTCTTGCTGGTGCCGCGGCTCGCGATCCTGCTCTGCCTCGTCATCTTCACCGTCACCGGCTTCGCGCTGGTCGCGCGCACGACCGAGATGCGCGAGCTGCTCGCCGGCGTGCTTTTTCCGATCGTCATCCTCACCATGCTAATCGAGCGCTACTCGATCGCGCTCGCCGAGGAGGGCTGGCGTCCGGCCACCGTGCGGCTCGGCTGGTCGATCGCCGCTGTCGTGGTGGAGTACCCCGTCTTCCGCAGCGTGGCGGTCGGCCACCTGATGTTCTCGTTCCCGGAGCTGGTGCTGTGCATCATGGGGCTGCTCGTGTGGATCGGCGGCTACACCGGCTACCGGCTCTCGGATCTCCTGCGCTTTCGCCTGCTCGCCCGTCCGGAGGACGCCACACCGTGATCTTCGCCGGTCTCCGGCGCGCCGGCGTGCTCGGCATCAACCGGCGCAACGCGTGCTACACGCTGCGCTGGAACCCGCGGCGCTTCTATCCGCTGGTGGACGACAAGCTCGCCACCAAGCGGCTCTGCCAGCAGGCTGGCATCCCCGTGCCGGCCCTGCTCGCGGTGGCGCGCCACCACTTTCAGATCCGCAACCTGCTACCGGCGCTGGCCGACCGCGCCTCGTTCGTGTTGAAGCCGGTGCATGGGGCGATGGGCAACGGCATCATCGTGATCGCCGGGCGCGAGCGCGACCGGCTGGTGCGGGTGGGCGGCCGCACGCTGCGGCCCGAGGCGTTCAACTACCACGCGGCGGGCATCATCTCGGGCCTCTATTCGCTCGGCGGCCAGCCTGACATCGCGATGGTCGAGGAGCGGCTCGAGACCCACCCGCTGTTCGCGGAGCTGGCGACGCAGGGCGTACCGGACGTGCGCGTCATCGTCTACCGTGGCGTGCCCGTGATGGCGATGATGCGGCTGCCGACCAAGGCCTCGGACGGTCGCGCCAACCTGCACCAGGGCGCGCTCGGCGTCGGCGTCGATCTGCTCACCGGCCGCACGCGGGCCGCCATCTGGCGCGGCCGGCCCGCCACCCGCAATCCCGACAGCGGGCGGCTCGTGCTCGACGTCGCGGTCCCCACCTTCGAACGCATCCTGGAGATCGCGGTGCGTGCCGCCGACCGCACGCACCTCGGCTACGTGGGCGCCGACGTGGTGATCGACGCCACGCGCGGGCCCGTCATCCTCGAGCTGAACGCGCGGCCCGGCCTCGCCATCCAGCTCGCCAACCGCGCCGGGCTCCGCCCGCGCCTCGACACGGTCGATGCGACCTGGCAGCCGGACCGCCCGCTCGAGGAGCGCGTGGCGCTCGGCCGCGACCTCGCCCGCCGCCACCCGCCGCGCGCCGCATGAGCCGGACCGCCGCCATCGCCTGCGCGCTCGTGCTGCTCGCCGCCGGCGCGCCCGCCCAGACGCCACGCTGGAGCGTGCTGTGGGACGTGCGCATCGTGCCCACCGAGGGCGTGGCGCACGTCGTGATGACGCTCGGCGCGCACGCCGGCGTGGTCGAGAAGTTCGACTTCCTGATCGACCCGCAGCGCCTCTCCGGCTTCGAGGGCGACGGCCACGTCGACGACGCCGGCAACCGGCTGCGCTGGACGCCGCCGCCGGAGGGCGGCCAGCTCCGCTGGACGTTCCGCATCGATCACCTGCGCGACAACGCCCGCTACGACGCGCGCGCGGCCGAGCACTGGGTGCTTTTCCGCGGCGACGACCTGGTGCCCCCCGCCCGCATGCAGCTGCGCGAGAACGTACCCTCGGACTCGCGCCTCCAGTTTCGCCTGCCCGCGGGCTGGACGGTCGTGACACCCTATCCCCGCGCCCCGAACGGCGTCTTCCAGGTGGCGCACAGCCACCGCCTCTTTAGCCGGCCCACCGGCTGGATACTCGCCGGCCGCCTCGGCGTGCTGCGCGAGCAGATCGCGGGCACGCACATCTCGATCGCGGGCCCGGTCGGCCAGGAGGTCCGCCGCCAGGACATGCTGGCCTTGCTGCGCTGGACGCTGCCCACGCTGCGCCGGATGGCCGCCCAGCTCCCGCCGCGGCTGCTGGTGGTGAGCGCGGGCGACCCGATGTGGCGAGGCGGGCTTTCGGGTCCGCAGTCGCTCTTCATTCACGCGGCCCGGCCGCTGATCACGCCCGACGGCTCGAGCCCGCTGCTGCACGAGACGGTGCACACGCTCATGGGGGCGCGCGCCGGCGAGGACGGCGACTGGATCGTGGAAGGCATGGCGGAGTACTACTCGCTGCAGGCGCTGGTGCGCTCACGCACCATCAGCCAGCGGCGCTACGAGCGCGCCATGGCGCTCAAGCGCAAGCGCGCGCGCCGCGCGCGCAGCGTCCGTGGCGACGACGCGGTGGGGGACGTGACTGCCAAGGCGGTGGTGATCCTCGCCGACCTCGACCAGCAGATCCGGCTCGCCACCAGCGAGCGGGCGTCGCTCGACGACGTCCTCGCCCGTCTCTCCAAGTCGCACCTGCCGATCACGACGGCTCGGCTGCGGCACGTGGTCGAGAAGATCACCCGGAAGAGCTTCCGGTCGTTCTTCGAGAAGATCCGCTGAGCCCGCCGCCCGCGTAGAGCCAGCCGCGGCGCATCGCCCACTTCTCCAGCTCCACCCCGACGACCATCACCGCCGACACCGCGAGGCAACCGAGGAGCTCGCCCGCCGACAGCGCCTGCGTCTTGAAGATCGGCTGCAGGGCCGGGACGTAGAGGGTCGCCATCTGCAGGAGGAACGTGAGCCCGACCGCGGCGAAGAGCAGCGGGTTCGACCAGAAGCCCTGCCGGAACAGCGAGTCGCGCTCAGCCCGGATCGCGAGCACGTGCCCCATCTGCGCGAGGGTGAGCACGGTGAACGTCATGCTCTGCCAGTGCGCCGAGCCCGTCTGGAGCGCCCACGCCTGCGTGGCGAGCGTGACGCCGCCCATCAGCATCCCGACCCAGACGACGTGCTGCCAGAGGCCGTGGGCGAAGAAGTTCTCGTCGGGCGGCCGCGGCGGCCGCCGCATGAGGTTCTCCTCGGCGGGCTCGACGGCCAGCGCGAGCCCGGGAAGCCCGTCGGTCACCAGGTTCACCCAGAGGATGTGGATGGGCAGCAGCGGGATGGGAAGCTGCAGCAGCGGGCCGAGCAGCAGCGTCCACAGCTCGGCCGAGTTGCCGGTGAGCACGTAGCGCACGAACTTGCGCAGGTTGTCGTAGATGCGACGCCCCTCCGCGACGGCGCGCACGATGGTGGCGAAGTCGTCGTCGAGGAGCACCATGCTGCCCGCCTCGCGCGCCACGTCCGTCCCGCACCGGCCCATGGCGACGCCGATGTTGGCCCGCCGCAGCGCCGGCGCGTCGTTCACGCCGTCGCCGGTCATGGCCACGAACTCGCCCCGGTCCTGCAGCGCCGACACGATGTCGATCTTTTGCTCTGGATCGACACGCGCATAGACGCGGATGGCGTCCGCCTCGCGGCGCAGCCTCTCGGGCGGCCACTCGGCGAGCTCGCGGCCGCTCACGACGCGGTCGCCGGGACGCACGATGTCGAGCATGTCGGCCACGGCGCGAGCGGTCGTGGGGTGGTCGCCGGTGATCATGACGACGCGGATGCCCGCCGAGTGGCAGCGCGCCACGGCGTCCTTGGCCTCGGGGCGCGGCGGATCGAGGAGACCGACCAGGCCGAGCAGCCGCTGCTCGCGCTCGAGCGCGCCGGGCGCGGCGTCCCAGGGCGCCGTGAGCGGCCGGTACGCCACCGCCAGCACGCGAAGCCCGCGCGCGGCCATCTCCCCGGCGGTGGCGAGCGTCTCCTGCCCGTCGAGCGGGACCACGCCCGACGCGCCGAGCCGCGTGGTGCAGCCGCGCACGACCTGCTCGGGCGCCCCCTTGGTGAAGACGATCGCCCCACCGGCGCCGTCGTCGTGCACCGTGCTCATGCAGGCCCGCTCGGAGGAGAACGGGACCTCGGCCACCCGCGGCATGCGCGCCTCGAGCACGTGCTTGGCAACCCCCGCGCGCGCGGCGGCCGCCACCAGCGCCACCTCCGTCGGATCGCCGTCGCCGTCCTCGCCCGAGGTGAGCGTGGCGTCGTTGGCGAGCGCCATGGCGGCGAGCAGCGTCGCCCACGGCTCGCGGTCCCGCGCGTCGTCGGGCACGCGCTCGGAGAGCACGCCGTCGACGTGGTAGGCCACGACCCGCATCCGGTTCAGCGTGAGGGTGCCGGTCTTGTCGGTGCAGATGTACGTGACCGAGCCCAGCGTCTCGACGGCGGCGAGACGGCGGATGAGCGCGTGCTCACGCGCCATCCGGCGCGCGCCGAGCGCGAGCGACACGGTGACGACCGCGGGGAGCGCCTCCGGGATCGCGGCCACGGCCAGGCTGAGCGCCGTGAGCAGCATCAGCACCGGCTCCTCGCCGCGGAGCAGGCCCACGGCGAACACCACCGCCGAGATCGCCAGCACGGCGAGCGCGAGCTGCTTGCCGAGGCGCGCCAGCCGCTGTTGGAGCGGCGTCGGAGGTACGACCTCGTGCTGGAGCAGCGCCGCGATGCGCCCCACCTCGGTGCGCATGCCGGTGGCGACCGCCACGCCGACGCCCCGGCCGTGGGTGACGAGCGTGCCCCGGTAGGCCATGTTCCGCCGGTCGCCGAGCGCGGCGTCGGCGTCGGCGATGGGATCGGTGCCCTTGTCGACGGGCTCGGACTCTCCGGTGAGCGCCGACTCGTCGGTGCGGAGCTGCGCCGCTTCGACCAGTCGCAGATCGGCCGGCACCGCCGCCCCGGCGTCGAGCAGGACGACGTCGCCTGGTACCAGCTCGGCGGCTTCGACCGTCTGCAGCACGCCGGCGCGCCGGACCCGCGCGTGCGGCGCGGCCATCGCGTTCAGCGCCGCCATCGCGTTCTCCGCGCGGTACTCCTGCACGAAGCCGAGCACGGCGTTGAGGACGACGATCCCCACGATCGCCGCCGTGTCCTGCGGCTCGCCGATGCACCCCGCCACCACGGCCGCGGCGATCAGGATGAGGACCATGAAGTCGGCGAACTGGTCGAGCAGCATGCGCACCGGCCCGCGCCGGCGCACCTCGGCCAGCACGTTCGGGCCGTAGCGCCGGCGGCGCTCCTCGACGGCGGACGGCGCGAGCCCGTGCTCGAGATCGGTGTCGAGCTCGCGCGCGACGTCGGCCGCCGCCCGCACGTGCCAGGCGCTCGCCGGCCCGGCGTCCGCGCGCACGGCGCCGGGCGCGCTCACGCCCCGCGCCGTGCCGCCCACTCCTCGGCGTAGCCGCGGGCCAGCGTGCCGAAGACGCGGTCCCAGAGCGGGAAGAAGCCGGCGTAGTTGCCCTTCACGCGCTCGTGGTGGACGTCGTGATGCGTCGGCCCGTCGTTGAACGGCAGGAAGTGGGTCGGCGTCCAGGGCAAGTCGTAGCCGCAGTGCCCCTCGGCGGCCTCCCACTGCCGGAACGCGAACCAGATCCAGAGCGTGACCACGTGCGCTCCCACCAGCATGGGACCGACCAGCGCCACGGCGCCCGTGAGCCCGTACTCGAGCGGGTGCATGTAGTTGCCGGTGACCGCCCAGGGCGTGACGATGCGATGGTGCCAGGCGTGCACGTGCTTGTAGAGCCAGCGCGTGTGCATGGCGCGGTGGAACCAGTAGTAGAGGAAGTCGTCGAGATAGACGAAGAACAGCACCTGGCCGGCGATCACCCACCACGGGGGCAGCGCGCCGGCGTGGATGGTGGACACCAGCCGCAGCACGGGCCAGATCGCCACGAACGCCGCCAGGTTCCAGACGTTGTTGCGCGCCCAGCTCCGGATCGAGCGCCCGACCAGCTCCTGCGGCCGGGGGCGCTGCCGCTGGATCCGGTAGCGGCGGAGCGCGGCCGGCTCGCGAGCGGCGATGGCCGTCAGCGCGCCGGCGAAGAGCGCGAAGGAGACGGTCGCCACGCCGGCGGTCGCCACCGGAAAGAGGAGGAAGAGCGGATCCCCGTAGGCGTCGGTGAGCAGCGCATGCATGAAAGCGGAGGTCCCGAGACTACTCCAGCCGCGGCCTCGTTCGCCATCCCGCGCGCGCTCGACGCAGGTGTGCGACTGCCGTACTTGGCAGGCGAGGAGGGCACGGGCCGATGAGCAGTGGGCACAAGGGGGCGATCGTCATCACCGGGGCGTCGACGGGCATCGGGGAGCACTGCGCCGTCGCCCTCGCCAAGCGCGGCTACCGCGTGTTCGCGGGGGTGCGGAAGCCGGCCGACGGCGAGGCGCTTCGCGCGCGCGCGGGGGCGGCGCTCGAGCCGCTCCTCCTCGACGTCACCAGCGAGGCGCAGCGCCGCGACGGTGCCCGCACCGTCGAGCAGGCGCTCGCCGGCGCGCCGCTCACGGCGCTCTGGAACAACGCGGGCATCACGGTGAACGGCCCGCTCGAGTTCGTGCCGCTCGACGAGCTCCGCCGCCAGCTCGAGGTGAACGTCGTGGGCCAGGTCGCCGCCACGCAGGCGTTCTTGCCCCAGCTCCGCCGCGCCCGCGGGCGCATCCTGATCACGGGCTCGGTCGGCGGCTTCTTCACCACGCCGATGCTGGTGCCGTACTGCATGTCGAAGTACGCGATGGAGGCGATGGCCGACGGGCTGCGGCGCGAGCTCGGGCGCTTCGGCATCGAGGTGAGTCTGCTGGAGCCGGGCGGCATCCAGAGCCGCATCTGGGAGAAGGGCGTGCGCGAGAGCGAGGCCTTCCTCGAGACCGCGCCGCCGCAGCTCATGGAGCTCTACGGGCCGCTCGTCAACGCCGTGCGCCGGCTCGCGCCCGAGATGGAGCGCGCCTCCCATTCACCCGACGTCGTGCTCGCCGCCGTGGTCCACGCGCTCGAGTCGCCACGTCCGAAGACGCGCTATCGGATGGGCCACAACTCGCGGGTGCAGCGGATCGTCTCGTTCTTGCCCGACCGCTGGCAGGACGCGTTGGTGGCCCGCATGCTGGCTGGCTAGTGGCGCGCCCCGTCGTCTGGGGCTCGGAGCTTTCGCCGTTCGCCTTGAAGCTCCGCGCGCTGCTCGCTGCCGCCGAGGTTCCCTACGATTGGCTGCCCGCGAATGGCTCGCGCTGGCGGAACTACCGCGTGCTGGCGCGCATCGAGCGCGCCAAGCGCACCCGCACGGCGCTTCGCTACCCCGCCACCTCGGAGCTCGACGAGTACCCGCTCGTTCCCTACCTGCTCGACGGTGCGACGGTGTACTACGACTCCTCGGCGCTGGCGCGCTGGCTCGACGAGCGCCATGCGCCGGCCGCCGGGCCGCTCGTACCCGCCGAACCGCTGCTCGGATTCCTCGCCCGGCTGATCGACGAGGCCTTCGACGAGGTCGGCCTCTACGTGGTGCACCACCGCCGCTGGGTGACCTCGGCCGCCACCAACGACGCCGGCGCGCGGCTCGCCCGCGAGCTGCGCCGCGTGCTGCCGCCGCTGGCAGGCCGGCGCTTCGCCCGTGCGTTCGCCGAGCGGCAGGTCCGCCGCCTCCCCTATCTCTTCAGCGTGGCACCGGCCGGCTACTCGGCGCCCGTGCGGCCCGCGCTGGTGCCGCCGGCGCGCGCCGGCTTTCCCCCCACCCATGCGCTGCTCGACCACATCTGGGCGGAGTGGGTCGATGCGCTCGAGCAGGCGCTGGCGGCGCGGCCATATCTCCTGGGCGAGCGCTTCACGCTGGCCGATGCCAGCGTCTACGGGCAGCTCGGCATGAATCTCGAGGATCCCGAGGCGGCCGCGGCGCTCGCCGCCCGCGCGCCGCGGCTCGACGGCTGGATCCGCGCCATCGCAGCCGACGCGCACGCGGGCGCGCGCGGCCCGCTCGAACTCCACGACGCGCTCCGGTCGCTGCTCCAGTCGATCGGGCGAACGTTCGTGCCGCTCATGGTCCAGAACGAGCGCGCCTACCTCGCCGCGCACGCGGCGGGCGAGCGGCTGTTCAACGAGCGGGCGTTCGATGCCGGGCGCGCCCTCTACGACGGGACGCTGCTCGGCCAGCCGTTTCGGGCCGTGGTGAAGACGTTTCAGGTACAGGTGTGGCGCGAGGTGCGCGCGGCATTCGCCCGCCTGGATGCGGCCGATCGCAGCCGGGTCTCGGACCTGACCGGCGTCGCGCAGCACGCGTTCGCGGAGCCGGCCGACGCCAGCGCCGCCGGCGGCTGCCAAGAGGGCGGCTGACCGTTACCACGACTCCGGCCGCCCGCCGAGCCCGGTGCGCCGTCAGGCGACGCGCGGCAGCGAGCGCTCGGCCTCGAGCCGCGGCAGCACGATCGGCAGCTCGACCCGGAAGGTCGAGCCCTTGCCCACCGTGCTGGTCACGCCGATGCGGCCGCCGAGCACGCCGACCAGGCCCTTCACGATGGACAGCCCGAGCCCCACGCCGCCCGTGCGCCGCGTGCTGCTCTCGCCCACCTGGCGGAACTCCTCGAAGACGTGGGGCACCTCGTCCGGCGGGATGCCGACGCCCGTGTCTTCCACCTCGATCACGACGTGCCCGCGCACGAGCCCGGTGAACGCGCGCACGGTGATGCTGCCGTGCTCGGTGAACTTGATCGCGTTGTCGATCAGGTTGTGGATGATCTCCTGCACCTTCACGCGATCGGTCTCGAGGTCGGGGAGGTCGGGCGCGGCGTCGATCACGAGCTGGACGTCGCGCTCGGCGACGCGGGGCGCGTTCAGCGCGTGCAGGTCGTGCAGCACCGAGCGCAGTGAGAACTGCTCGATGCGCATGGAGACCTTGCCGGAGGCCAGGCGCGAGAAGTCCAGCACGTTCGTGATGAGGTCGAGCTGCAGCTTGGAGTAACGGTGCACCGCCGCCAGCAACTCACGCTGCTCGTCGGTGACCGGACCGGCTTCGCCGTCGTTCATCATGGAGGCGTAGCCCATGATGACGTTGAGCGGCGTGCGCAGCTCGTGCGAGACGGTCGCCAGGAACTCCGACTTCAGCCGGTTCGCCTCCTCGAGCTCGGCGTTGAGCGCCTGCAGGCGCTGCGTGCGTGCCTCGACCTTCTCTTCCAGCGTGTGGGTCTGCTCTTCCAGCGCCGCGCGCGTCTCGGCCACGCTCTCGGCCATGACGTTGAACGACGCCGCCAGCGTGCCGATCTCGTCCGTGCGGGAGGTCTCGACGCGCGTGTCCAGGTGCCCCTGCGCGATCAGATCCGTGGCCCGCACCAGCACCCCGAGCGGCCGCACGAGCAGCCGCGCCAGCACCGCCGCCGCGATCATGGCGAGAAAGACGACGATGGCGGTGAGCAGCAACGAGGTCAGCAGCACCTCGCGATAGCTCTCCTGCAGCTCCTGGAGGTCGAGGCCGACGAGCACCGTGCCGATCTGCCGCTGCGGTCCATCCTCGGGCGGCGGCGCGGCATGGTCGAAGAAGGTGAGCTCCTCGTCGCGCGGCTGCAGCTCGGCGATGGTGACCGGCGTGCGGAACTCCCACACGGTGGGCGCGACGCCGAGGATCGCGCCCCAGATCTGCCGGCCGATCCGCTGATCGGGAGGCGTCCCGTGCTGGCGGCTGCCGGCGGCGGCGACCACGGCGCCCCGGTCGTCGAGGATGCGGCAGTAGCGCAGCCCGCGGGCGGCGTAGGCGCGCGCGGCGATCCGCGCCAGTCCGGCCATGTCACCGGAGAGCAGCGCCACCTCGGCCTCGTGCGACACCGACTCGCCGATGATGCGCCCGCGCTGCGCGAGGTTCTTCTGCAGCTCCTGCAGGTAGCCGCGGGTGAACACGAAGCTCAGCGCCAGGCAGGCGACGAGCACCAGCACCCACACGGCGGTGGCGACGCGGGCCGCGAAACCAGTCACCGCACCACCTCGGTTGCCTCCTTGGCGACGGCCGGATCGAGCGGGATGCCGAGCCGCCGTGCCGTGCGGGCGTTGACGATGACGTCCACCCGCCGGGGGCGCGCCACCGGAATGCCGGTCGCCGCGCCGCGGGCGAGCACGCGCCGCACGAGATCGGTGGTCTGCCGCCCCACGTCGGCGTAGTCGAGCGCGAAGGCGGCGAGCGCGCCGGTGCGTGCGTGCGACGGCGAGAGGCCGAGCACCGGCACGCGACGCCGGAGCGCCACCACCTGGATGTGGCTCGTGGTGAGCGGCGTGAACACGCTGCTGTCGGGGACGGCCCACAGCACGTCCACCCGGGCCACGAGCTGATCGACGGCGCGCAGCGCTTCGGGAGGCCCGCTCACGGCGTGCGCGGCCAGCCGGAAGCCGAAGCGCTCGGCGGCCCGCCGGGCCTGCTCGACGACGAGGCCGGTCTGCGCCGGATCGTAGAGCACGCCCACCGTGCGGGCACGGGGGAGCAGCCGGCGCAGCAGGCGGAACTGCTCCTCGGGAGGAACCTCGAGCGAGATGCCGGTGATGTCGGAGCGGAGAAAGCCCGCCTGCTGGGGATAGAGCACCATGGAGTAGACGAGCGGCACGCCGTCGAGCGGGTTGGCGAGCGCGGCGGCGGTGGCATGCGTGCCGAGCGTCAGCAGCAGATCGGGCTGGGCCTGCGCGATCTGCGCGAACGTGTCGGCCGTGCGCTCCGGAGCGGCCGGCAGGAGATAGCTCAGGACCTCGACGCGCGGGTGCTGGCGTTGCAGGCTCTCGACGATCGTCCTGGCCGCCTCTTCGATGGGCGCCGCCTTGCTGCTGCGAAGCAGCGCCACCCGTGGCAGCGCGCGTGACGGGGTCTTGCTCGGGAGCGCGAGGGCGGGCACACCCGTGGCGAGCCACAGCGCGACACCCGCGATCACCCACGCACCGTACACAGCAGGCCCCTTCGAGGAAGCAACACGCGTACCCACTCGGGGGACCCACCGACTGCGATTTCGCACGGTGCGTCGACGAGAGCGCGACGAAGCGTCACGCAAATGACGCTCGCCGAGCGGCCGGCGGAGCCGGACCGTCGCTAGTCGAACGACAGCCAGAGCCGCAGCAGGTGGCGCTTGGCACCGGCCGCGGGCTCGTCCTCGTAGGCGGTGCGCGCGTGCAGGACCGTGTGGTTGGAGATGAGCTGCACGTCGCCGGGGACGAACTGCATGTCGAGGCGGAGCGCGGGCTCGGCGGCGATCGCTTCGTAGAGGTCGAGCAGCCCGCGCTCCTCGGCGGTGAACGGCGGCACGTCGGGATGGCGCACCACCGAGCGGAAGTAGTCGCTGTGGTAGAAGGTGCGGAGCCGGCCGCCGGCGGCCCGACACGGGATCACCGGGATCCAGGCCGGACCGCCGCGCCCCTGCTCGTTGCGCGTATCGAGGCGGAAGGGCTCGTAGAGCCGCGCCACCAGATCGGGGCGGCGGGCGAGCAGCTCGTTGTAGACGGTGACCGAGCTCACGATGCGGCTGGCGCCGCCCCGCCGCGCGGCGCTGAGGCAGAGCAACCCCACGGCGTCGGCGAGATCGCAGTGATAGGCGATGTCGCCCGCGGTCCGATAGCGGCGCACGAACGGATGGCTCGCGTCCTCGCCGGTGTCCACCACGTGCCCGAGCAGATGCCCCTGCGGGTTCTGCGCGCCGGGACGTCCGAGGTGCAGCCCGAGGATCCAGTACGCGAGCGCGGACAGCTCGTCGCCCCAGGCACCCACGGGCAGGCCCCGCAGCAGGAGAAAGCCGCGTCCGCCGTCGAGCTCGCGCCGCCAGGCGGCGATGCACGGTGCGAGGCCCGGCAGCGGCGCGTCGTCCCTCTCGAGCGCCTCCATCGCGAGGCGGCGCTCGCGAACGCGGCGAGCCGCCGCCTCGAGCTCCTCTGTCTCCGCGCGGCCAAGCTCGACGATCCAGTCGCGCGAGCTCCGCAGCGCCTCGCCGCGCCAGGCCGCCGGACCGTCGAGCGGCTCGCGCACGATCGCCTCGTGCGGCCGATCGAAGTAGTGCAGCGCCTGCTCAGCGAAGCTCGAATGCGCCGTCACGGCCGTGCTGCGTCTCGGGGGTCGGACTCGCCAGCGGCGCGGCAGTCGTCACCGCACGCACCGCCGCCTCGACGTCGGGCACATCGCCGGCGTGCTCCGGCAGGTGCCGCCAGCGGAGCGTGCCGTCGGCGTCGAGGCCGAACGTGCCCGCCTGCTGCCAGCGCGTGCCGCTCGGATGGCGGTTGCGGATGCCGCGCCTCGCGAGCGAGACCGCGCGGCCGACCGAGCGAAGCCCGAGGAAGTGCCGCAAGCTCGTAAGGCCGAGGCCCCAGGCCGCGAACATCTCGCGCGCCGGGTCGTCGATCACCGTGACGCCGTAGCCGATCTGCAGCTCGGCGCACCAGCGCCGCGTCGCGGCGGGCGTTCCCTGGCTCACCGCCAGAAACTGCACCTCCGGATGGCGCGCGCTCGCCTCGTCGAGCGTCTTCATGGTGAGCTCGGCGAACGGACAGCCGACGTGGCGAAGGAACGCCACGATGCGCGGCCGTCCGAACGCGGGCGGCGCCCCGGGGAGCGCCGGCGCCGGTTTCCCGATCTCCGGCACGGGAGCCCATCGGGGACCATCGGGCTTGATGAACGTCCGGAGATCCATGGTCCTCCCCTCGCGCGCCGATGCTTTCCTGTCAAGCGACAAGTCTGTCACCATGCCGGCATGCGCGATCCCGAGCGGCATCTCGACCGCGTGCGCCGTCAGTTCACCCGGCAGGGCCGACGCCGCCGACGCGCCCGAGCGGCGCCGCCTACCACCCACCGCGCCACGTGCTCATGCCGCCGTCGACGGGGATCACGGCGCCGGTGACATACGACCCCGCCCGAGACGCCAGGTAGATCGCGATGCCCGCCATGTCCGATGGCTCGCCGATGCGCTTGAGCGGGCACGAGGCGATGATGTAGTCGTGAAACTTCTCCAGGGTCGCGTGCATCATCTTGCTCTCGAACGGGCCGGGCGCCACGGCGTTCACCGTGATGTGCTTGGGGGCGAACTTGTGGGCAAGCACGCGGGAGAGGTGGTGCACGGCCGCCTTGCTCGCCGAGTACGAATAGGTGTCCATCTCGGGCGCGCGAATCCCGTCGATCGATCCGATGTTGATGACGCGCGCCGGGTCGGCCTTGGTCGCCGCCTTCTCCAGCTCGGGCAGCAACGCGCGCGTCAGATGGAACACCGACTTGACGTTCAGCGCCAGCACCTTGTCCCAGGCGGAATCGGGGAACGTCTCGAGCGGCTCGCCCCAGTTGGCGCCGGCGTTGTTCACCAGGATGTGGAGCGCCGGCTCGCGCTCGCGCAGCCGCGCCGCGAGCCCCTCGCATCCCTGCTGCGTCGAGACGTCGGCGGGCAGCGAGATGCAGGTGCCCTTCGCCGAAAGCCGCGCCGCTTCGGCGTCGCAGACGTCCGCCTTGCGCGACGAGATGTAGACGCGGGCCCCCGCCGCCACGAAGCCCTCCGCGATCATGAGGCCGATGCCACGCGACCCGCCGGTGACCAGCGCCACCTTGCCTGCGATGCCGAAGAGATCCTCGAGATAGCTCATCCCGCGCCATATAGGGCGCTCATGCCGTCCAGGTCGAGCGGGTCGAGGAACGCCTCGTGCGTCGCGTTGAACGGCAAGAGCGACGCCAGCTCCATCACGCCCTTCAGCTGGCCCTCGAACACGACCGGCAGCACGAGCACGTTGGCGGGGGCCGGGTCGGCGAGGCCGGACGCGATCCGGACGCCGCCGTCCGCCTCCTGACGGCGCTTCCCGGCCGGCGCCGGGCTTGGATCGAGGCCTGGCAGGCGCCCCCCCCCCCGGCCATCCCAGCTATCCCGAGGCCGGTGGGGCGTTAATACTTTTTCTTCCAGTGCCGCTCGGCCGCGCGCGCCAACCGCTCGACGTCCGACGCGTCGTTGTAAATCTGGGCAGAAACCCGGATCCAGAGACGGTCGCGGAACGGGTGGAGCTGGACCTCGATGTGGTCCTCGAAGAGCAGCGCGTCGCGGAGCCGCTGCGCGTCCTCGGGCGAGGACCCCGCCTCGGGCGGCAGCGGAACGGTCACCATGGTCCCGATCTGCTCCTCCCGTTGCACCAGCGGCACGCCCCAGCGCTCGGCGAGCACGCCGCCCGCCTGCCAGGCGAGCGCATGGTTGTAGGCCTGCACCGCCCCCACTCCCAGCTCGCGCATGAGCTCGATCGCCGTCGGCGCGGCAAGCGCCGCCGACGGATCGCGGGTTCCCGGCCAGTCGAACTCCGCCGTGAAGCCCTGATCGAGGCCCCACGACACGACCGGCGG
>DATMAZ010000024.1:0-19755 GCA_035559675.1 Candidatus Limnocylindria bacterium | reverse complement strand
CGGCGGCGGCGGCGGCCTGCTCGTAGAACTGCGCCGCCGTGACGTACGACGGCACCGCTTCGGCGTCGCGCCCGGCGGCGAGCAACGCGTCCACGGCCGCCCGCCGGTCGTCCCCGCGGGCGCGGTGGTAGGCGATGAGCGCGCTCCGCTGCACGCCGTCGCCGCCCGAGCGCTGCTCGAGCAGCGCCGCGGCGCGGTCGTGGAGCAAGCGGCGCTGGCGGAGCAGCAGCCCTTCGTAGGCGACCTCCTGTGTGACGCTCTCGCCGAAGCGCAGCTCGTCCTCCCCGCCGCCGTGCTTGCGGTGCACGAGCCCGCGGCGCTCGAGCTCGGCTACCGCCGCGTCGACGTCGAGCCCGGGGTCGTCGGCCAGCGCCGCCGCGTCGGCCGGACGGAACTGGCGCCCGAGCACCGAGGCCACCTGCAAGAGCCGCTTGGCCGGCGGCGGCAGGCGGTCGAGGCGGGCGGCGATCACCTCCTGCACCGTCGTGGGGATCGGGATGTCGAGCGAGCCCCGCGTCGGCCGGCAGGTGCCGTCCTCGCAGACGAACTGGCCCTCTTCGACCAGCGCCCGGGTGAACTCCTCGGCGAAGAACGGGCTGCCGGCGGCGCGCACCAGCAGCCGCTCCTCGATCTCGCGCGGCAGCACGCCGCCGACGATGGCGCGCGTCATGGCGCGCACCTCGTCGTCGGGCAGCGGGGCGAGCGCGAGGTCGGTGCGCACGGCCCGCGTGCGCCAGGCCGGCAGTCCCTCCGGACGCGCCGTCACCAGCACCATGACGCGCGAGCGCTCGAGCGTCGCCACCAGCGCGGCCAGGAGATCGCGCGAGGGCTCGTCGGCCCAGTGCATGTCCTCGATCTGCACGACCACCGGGTTGTCCTGGCTGAGCCCGACGAGCAGGCGAGCGATGGCATCGTAGGTCTCGCGCTTGAGCTCGTCGGGCGGCGCGTCGCGCCGCTCCGCGTACGGCCGCGACAGCAGCCGCGTGAGCAGCGGGTACCCCTCCGCCAACCGCTCGATCGGCACGCCGAGGCGCCCGGCGAGCTTGCCGCTCGCCTGCTCGTGCGGCTCGTTCAGCTCGATGCCGAAGAAGCGACGCAGCATGCTGAGCGTCGCGTGGTAGGGGATGCCCTGGCTCATCGACGAGCAGTAGCTCTCGAAGAAGACCACCGGCTCCTCGGCGAGCCGCTGGCGGAACTCGTGCACGAGCCGCGACTTGCCGAGCCCCGCTTCTCCCACCACCGTCACCACCTGCGCCTGCCCGCGTGCCAGCGCCGTATAGGCGTCCTCGAGGCGCTGCAGCTCGGCGCGGCGGCCGACGAACGGGGTGAGCCCGCGCTCGGCGGCGATCGACATCGCGGTGGCGGCCGTCTGCCGGCGGAGCACCCGGTAGGCGCGCACCGGCTCGCTCTTGCCCTTCACCACCAGCTCGCCCGCCGACTCGAACTCGAAGAAACCGTTGGTCAGCCGATAGGTGGCGTCGCTCACCAGCACGGTGCCGGGCGCGGCCAGCGTCTGCAGCCGCGCCGCCACGTTCGGCGTGTCGCCGATGGCCGTGTAGTCGCGCTTGAGCTCCGTGCCGAAGCCGCCCACCACCACCGGGCCGGTGTGCACGCCGATGCGCACCGTGAGCGCGGGGCCGCCGTCGGCGGCCACCCGCTCGGCGAGCCCGCGCACCGCCTCGCGCACCGCGAGCGCCGCCCGGATGGCGCGCTGCGGGTCGTCCTCGTGCGCGACCGGGGCGCCGAACAGCGCCATCAGCCCGTCGCCGGCGAGCGTGTTCACCACGCCCTCGAACCGATAGATCGCCGGGAAGGCGACCGTCAGGTACTTCTGCAGGAGGTCGTGGTACTCCTCGGGGTCGAGCCGCTCGGCGATCGCGGTCGAGCCGACCAGGTCGCAGAACAGCACCGTGACCTGCCGGCGCTCGCCGTCGAGCGCCGCGGCGGGCGGCGGCACCGCGGCCGGTGCGGCCGCGTCGGCGCTCGAGAGCCGCGTCCCGCATTCGGGGCAGAAGCGGAAGCGTCCTTCGACGGCCGCGCCGCAGGCCGAGCAGCGCATGGGAGCGCGGTACGCCGCCGTCCCACCCGTGTCAACGCGCGGGCGGCATCACGCGCCGCCGCCGAGCGCTTGCACGGCGGTCGCCTTGGCCCACCGGTAGTCGGGCTTGCCGCTCGGACTGCGCACGACGTGGTCGACCAGCACCGTGGACTTCGGCAGCTTGTAGCGGGCGAGCGACTGTCCCGCGAACTGCGCCAGCTCCTCGTGCGTCACCGTGGCGCCCGGGCGGGGCTGCACCACCGCGGTGACGCGCTCGCCGAAGCGCTCGTCGGGCGTGCCCACCACCACGGCGTCGTAGACCGCGGGGTGCTTGCGCAGCACCTGCTCGATCTCCTCCGGGTAGATCTTCTCGCCGCCGGAGTTGATGCAGACCGAGCCGCGGCCCAGCACCTCGATGGTGCCGTCCGCCAGCACGCGCGCGTGGTCGCCGGGGACGGCGTAGCGCGTGGCACCGACGATCGGGAAGGTGCGCGCGGTCTTGGCGGCGTCCTTGTAGTAGCCGAGCGGGACGTGGCCCGCGCGCGCGAGCCAGCCGACCTCGTCCGTGCCGGGCGGCAGCTCGCCGGAGAGGTCCTCCCGCAGCACGACCGCGCCGCTCATCGCGAACTTGCCCGTTTGCGCCTGGTCCTTGCCGGAGGTGGCGTGCGAGCCCTGCGCGCCCGTCTCGGAGGCGCCGAAGCCGTCGATCACCAGCCCGTTGGGCACGTACTTGAGAAACGCCTCCTTGTTGTGCGGCGACAGGATGGCGCCCCCGGAGCCGATGATGAAGAGGCTGGACAGGTCGTAGGAGCGCCGGCCGAGCTCTTCGAGCAGCGGGCGCGCGAACGCATCGCCCACGATGGTGAGCGCATTGCACTTCTCGCGCTCGACCAGGCTCCACACGTCCTGCGGGTCGAGCCGCTCCGGGCGGCCCTGCAGCACGACGGTGCCGCTCGTGTTCATGGCGCCGAACGACACCCACTGCGCCGCGCCGTGCATGAGCGGCGGCGTGGTCATCACGCGGAGCAGCCCGCCGCTTTTCACCTGCTCGAGCAGCGACTCGATCGAGCGGTGCCCCGGCATGCCCGGCGGCTGCCCGGACATGGCGGCGTGGTAGATGTCCTCCTGCCGCCAGAGCACGCCTTTCGGCGCGCCCGTCGTACCGCCGGTGTAGATGATGTACAGGTCGTCCGGCGACGGCGTCACCGGCGGCGGCGTGGCGGGCGCCGCGGCCAGCGCCTCCTCGTAGTCGATGGCGCCCGGCAGCAGCGGCTCGCCGCTCTCGTCCGCGACCTGGATCAGCACGCGGAGCTTCGGGAGCGAGCCCCGGATGCGCGCCAGCGTCGGCGCGTAGCGGGCCTGGTAGACGACGGCGGTCGCGTCGGCGTCCTCGAAGAGGTAGCGCAGCTCGTCGTCGACGTAGCGGTAGTTCACGTTGAACGGCGCCACGCGCGCCAGGTACGAGCCGAGCATGGCCTCGATGTACTCGGGGCAGTTCAGCATGTAGATGCCGAGGTGGTCCTGCCCCGATTCGTGACCGCCGAGGCGGTCGCGCTCGCGGTGGCAGCCGAGCTCCCGCTGGTAGAGCACGTTGGCGAAGCGCCGGGCGCGCTCGGCCACCTGGCCGTATGTCAGACGGCGGGTCGGGGTGACGATGCACTCGCGTTCCGGGAACGCGGCGGCGATGGCCTGATGGATCTGGCCGAGGTTCATGATGCGTCAGCCAAGCCCCAAACACGCGTTTCGCGCAAGCGGGCGTTTGCACCGCACTGCGGCGAGGATTGACCCGGCAGCGGCGTTCCGGCTACGCCGCGCCACATGGCGAAGGCCGTGTGGATTCCGAAGGCTGGGCCCCCGGAAGTGCTGGAGCTGCGCAGCGGGCCCGATCCCACCCCCCGGGCGGGCGAAGTGACCATCCGGGTGCGCGCCGCCGGCATCAACTTCGCCGACGTGAGCGCGCGGCTCGGCGTCTATCCCGACGCGCCGCCGTTTCCCTGCGTGGTCGGCTACGAGGTGTCGGGCACGATCGAGACGGTGGGCGCGGGCGTCACCGAGCTCCGTCCCGGCCAGCGGGTCGCGGCGCTCACGCGCTTCGGCGGCTACGCCGACCTGATCGCGGTGCCCGCCGCACACGTCTTCGCGCTGCCCGACTCGATCGGCTTCGAGCAGGCGGCCGCCATCCCCGTGAACTACCTGACGGCGGTGCTGATGCTGCGGCACTTCGCCAACGTGAAAGCCGGCGAGCGCGTGCTGGTGCACGCCGCCGCGGGCGGCGTCGGCATGGCGGCGATCCAGCTCTGCCGGGCCGCCGGCGCCGAGGTGATCGGCACCGCGTCCGCGTCCAAGCGCGCCGTGCTCCGCCAGGCGGGTGTGGCGCACTGCATCGACTACCGCACCGAGGACTTCGAGACGGCCACCAGGCGGGTGACCGGCGGGCGTGGGGTGGACATCGTGCTGGATGCGACCGGCGCCTTCTCGAAGAGCTATCGCGTGCTCGCGCCGCTCGGCCGGCTGGTCTGCTTCGGGGTCTCGAGCGCGTCGTCCGGCATGGCACCGAACCGGCTCTCCGCGCTCTGGGCGGTCGCGCGGCTCCCCTGGTTCCATCCGATCAAGCTCATGAACGACAACAAGGCGGTGATCGGCGTCAATCTCGGCCACCTCTGGGACCACATCGACATGCTGCGACGCGAGATGACGGGGCTGATCGCCGACGTGGAAGCCGGCCGGCTCTCGCCGGTCGTCGACTGCACCTTCCCGTTCGCCGACGCAGCCGCCGCCCATCGCTACATCCAGGAACGGCGAAACGTCGGCAAGGTGCTGCTGGTGCCGTGAGCCAGCCGCTGCTGGACGCCGCGCGGGCACTCGGGCCGCTCGTGCGCGCGCACGCCGACGAGAACGAGCGGCTGCGCCGGCTCGCCGATCCGCTCACCCGCGACGTGCATGCCATCACGCAGCACATCATGCTGTCCGACCGAAACCTGCTGCCCATCGGCCGGCTGGCGTTCGGGCTCGACGCGGACGCGTCGATGTTCTGACGCCCGTCAGCGCTTCTGCACCCACTCGCTCGCGCGATAGGCGGCGGTCGCGCCGATGAAGCGCGCCATGTCCTCGCGGATCACGCGCTCGCCCTCCGGCGAGTCGAACATCCCGGCGCGGAGGCTCGCCTCGTCCGCGAAGCACAGCTCGGCGATGCCGTCGAGCGGCTCGGCGCCGCCGAGCGTCTCGTCCACCACGTTGGTGACGTAGCGGACGAGCCCGGGGTGATGGCGGAGCGCCAGCGGTACGTGCCGCTCGAGCCAGTGAGCGACGAACGCGTCGTGGGAGAGGCCGGCGCGCCGGCGCACCGGGCAGACGAGCTTCACGAGCGGGCTCCGGGTGCCGAGCGGCGCGGCCCGGACGGCGTCGCCCTGCACGTGCTCGCGCGTCACGTAAGCGGCAGCCCCGCCCATGAAGCGCGCCACGTCGCGCTCGATCGCGGCGCGGCCCTCGGCGGAGTCATACAGCCGGTCGCGGTAGTCCGCGAACGAGTCGAAGCCGAGGGCCGCCACGCTGTCCAGCTCGGGCCAGCCGGGAGGCGAGTGCTCGACCACGTTCACGACGTAGCTCCGCATGGTGGGATGATGACGCAGCGCGAGCGGTACGTGGTCGTTCAGCACCATCGCGACGTAGCGGGCGTGGTCCACGTCCGGCCGCCGCCGGCAGAGGAACATCATCTTCACCATGGGCGCGGCTCTACCACTTCCGGCGCCCGTCGGCGTAGTATTGGCCGCGCATGACCCAACACGCGCTCCGGGCCGACGCCGAGCGCCGCGTGGTCTACCTGCTCGACGTCGGGAGCACGGTGGAGCGCCGGCTGCTCGAGGACTGGATCGCGCGCGAGCGGGGCGGGCGGCCGGAGGTTCCGTGCGAGGTGGTCGTGCTGCCCTCCTCGCGCCGCCCGCGGCGCGGCCGGCCGCAGCCGCAGCTCGAGGCGTGCATCGCCGCCGAGGACGACCCGCTGCTCTCGCCGCTGCGCGTCGCCTGGCTCCCCGCCGACGCGCCGGGCGGGCGCTGGCGGCGGCTCGTTCGGCTGCTCTTCCTCGGCGACCCGCGCGATCCGGGGCGGCTCCGCCAGCGCTGGCTCGCGCGCCGCCCCGAGCGCTTCCGCATCGTCGCCGCCGACCCGGCCACCGTGTCGACGCTTCGCCGCCGCTGGCAGGAGGCCGGCGCGGTCGGCGGCGAGAGCGGCGGGCTCGCCGACTTCGTCACCCGGCAGGCGTACCTCGCGCTCGAGCGTGCGGAGCGGCGGCTGCGCGGGCTGCGCTACAAGGTGCCGCGCTTCGTGCGCGAGGAGATCCTTTCGCGCGCCTCCTTTCGCGCCGGCGTGGCGCGGCTCGCCCGCGAGCTCGGACGCGACGAGACGCAGCTCTTGCGCGAGGCGGCCGCCGACTTGCGCGAGATCGCCGCCAACCACAGCCCGCACGTGATCGATCTCGTGGCGCAGCTGATCCACGTGCTCTACACGCGCTCCTACGGCGAGGCGCTGCACTACGACCGGGCGAAGCTCGAACGGATCTACGAGCTGACGCAGCGCCATCCGGTGGTCTTCCTGCCCTCGCACAAGTCGAACCTCGACCACCTCGTCCTCCAGTACATGCTGCACGAGAACGGCCACCCGCCGAACCACACCGCCGGCGGCATCAACATGAACTTCTTCCCGGTGGGTCCGCTCGTGCGGCGCAGCGGCGTGTTCTTCATCCGCCGCACGTTCAAGAACGATCCGCTCTACAAGCTCGTGCTCCGGCACTACATCGACTACCTGGTCGAGAAGCGGTTCTCGCTCGAGTGGTACATCGAGGGCGGCCGCTCCCGGTCGGGGAAGCTGCTGCCGCCGCGCTTCGGCATGCTGGCCTACGTGGTCGACGCCTACCGGCGGGGGCGCGCCGAGGACGTCCATCTCATTCCCGTCGCCATCGCGTACGAGCAGATCCAGGAGGTGCGCGAGTACGCGGCGGAGCAGCGCGGGGCGCACAAGCAGCGCGAGAGCTTCTCGTGGTTCGTGCGGGTCGTGCGCGGGCTGCAGCGCCGGCTCGGCGACATCCACATCAACTTCGGGGAGCCCATCTCGCTCGCCGAGACGCTCGGCCCACCGGACCAGACGGCCGAGCCCAATCCGGACGAGCAGAGCCTGGAAGTGCAGAAGCTCGCCTTCGAGGTCGCCGTCCGCATCAACCGGGTCACCCCGGTGACGCCCATCTCGCTCGTGACGCACTCCTTGCTCGGCGTCGGCGATCGCGCGGTCACGCTCACCGAGATCGGCCGCTCGCTCGCCAACCTGGTGGACTACGTGCGCCGCCGCCACCTCCCCACCACCGGCGACCTCGACCTCGACACGCCGGACGGGATCCAGCGCACGCTCGATCTCCTGGTCGCGGGCGGCGTCGTCACCTGCTTCGACGAGGGGCCGGAGGCGGTCTATCTAATCGGTCCCGACCAGCACCTCGCCGCCGCCTACTACCGCAACACCATCATCCACTTCTTCGTCACCGGCGCGATCGGCGAGCTGGCGCTGCTGCGCGCCGCGGACGACGACGTCACCGACCGCCGCGCGGCCTTCTTCGAAGCCGCGCTGGCGCTGCGCGACCTCCTCAAGTTCGAGTTCTTCTTCGCCGACCGCGAGGAGTTCCGCTACGAGCTGGCGAGCGAGATGGCGCTGCACGATCCCTCGTGGGAGGAGCGTCTGGACGAAGGGCCGGAGGCCATTGGCGCGCTCGTCCGGCGCATCCGGCCGTTCAACGCGCACCGTGTGATCCGGCCGTTCGTGGCCGCCTATCAGGTTGTGGCCGACGTGCTCGCCGGCTGGGACCCGACCAAGCCGCTCGAGCTGGACACGTTCTACGGGCGCTGCATGGCGCTCGGGAAGCAGTACCATCTGCAACGGCGCATCCGCAGCGCGGAGTCGCTCTCCAAGGTGCTGTTCGAGACCGCCCTCAAGCTGGCGGGCAACCGCCGGCTCGTCGATCCCGACCCGGCGGCCCCCGAGGCGCTGGCACAGCGCCGCCGTGCCTTTGCCGACGAGATCCGCACGACGCTGAAACGCGTCGACGCCATCGGCGTGCTGGCCGCGAGCCGGCGCGCGGGTCTCCTCGACTAGACGTCCGCAGCGATCGGCCGCGCGCGGATCGCTCCCAACGACAACGTCGAACGACTGAGCGACCTCGGCGGCGGCGTCTCGGTCGTCCACTGGGAACGCGCGGGTGAGCGGGCGACGCCTACAACTGCACGCGGCTCACGCCGACGGTAAAGCGTGTGCTCGCCTGGTGGCTCCGGCTCCGCCGCTGAGCGGCGTCACGCGCAGGCGCGGACGGTAAGGCGCCCGCGGCGGCCGCCGAAGGCGGCACGCAGCAGCCCGGTCGCGTCGTCGTACGACCAGCTCCCGGGAGGAAGCGCCCGCCCGTTCCACTCGACGGTGCACGGGACGAACGGCTGTATCAGCGCCGAGAGGGCCGCCTCCAGCCGATAGGAGCGCCGGCGCCGCCCTTCGACCATCAACTTCCACGTGCCGTCGCCCTCGCGCGAGCGCAGGCGCTCGCGCCGCGAGAACAGCCGCGCCTCGCTCTCGCCGCGCGGAAAGGCGAGCAGCACGACGTCCCGCGAGCGATCGGCGAGCTTCACCAGCCCCGGCGCCGGCTCGCCGTAGTCGGAGAGCGTATCCACGTCGGCCGGCAGCAGCGGCAGCACCACGCCCGCGCGCACGAAGAGCGGCAGCTCCTCGAGCGGCGCCGGCACGGTGACGAAGCGGCCGCCGTCCAGCACCGCCGCCGTCTCCGGGAGGAACGCGCCCGCCGCGGAGTCCCAGCTGCCGCTGCGCCAGAGGTCCACCCAGGCGCCGGGCGGGAGGTACACCTCGCGCTCGCTCACCCCGGGAGCCAGCACCGGCGCCGCCAAGAGATCGGGACCGAAGAGGAAGGCGTCGTCGCTCGCCACGGCCTCGGGTTCGCCCGGATAAACCAGCGCCAGATGCCGCATGAGCGGCATGCCGGTGTCGAGGTACTCGTCGGCTGCCGCCGTCACGTAGGGATAGAGCTGCGTGCGCAGCTTGGCGTAGCGCTTCCAGTTGCCGATCTGGTCGTCGTCGTAGATCTGCGGGCGCACCTTCGGCGGGACGGCGAATCCGTTGTGCTGCGTGCGCATGACGCCCGAGACGGCGCCGAGCTGCACCCAGCGGACGAGCAGCTCCGGCGTGAGCGCACGCTCGCCGAGCGCGAAGAAGCCTCCGATGTCGCTGCCCCAGAACGCGATGCCGGAGAAGCCCATGCCGAGGCCGCCCCAGAGCGCCGAGGTGAGCCCGTCGAACCCCCAGGTGGTGGACGGATCGCCGTTCCACACCACCTGCGCGCACGGCGCCGCGCCCGTCCAGCCGGAGCGCTGAAAGCGCACCAGCGGCCGCTTGGCGCGGCGGGCGAACTGCCAGGCGCCGCAGTGGTAGTCGACGACGTAGCGGTTGTGGTGGCCGCTGCCCGTGAGACCCGTCGCGTCCCGCGCGTCGAGCGGCGTGTACTCGCCGAAGTCCTCCATCCAGCCGTCGTGCCCGTCCTCCACGGCTTCGGCCAGCAGCCGCGCGTAGGTCCGCCGCCCGCGGCGGGTGGTCATGTCGAACTGGCCCACGCGGAAGATGGTGCTGCCCGTGTAGTTGTAGACGTACGGCTCGCCGTCCGCACGCTGGGTGAGCGCACGGGCGGCCACGGCTTCGCCGAAGCGCGGCTCGTACGACTCGCAGATCATGGGGTTGAAGTACGTAGTCACCGCGGCGCCCGTGTCGTGCAGCGCCTCGACAAACGCCCGCTCGTCCTCCCGGCGCCCGGCGTGATCGCCGCACGGGAGATAGTGCGTGTAGGTTTGGATCACGGAGACGGGCGCGTCGGCGGCGCGCAGCTTCGCCATCTGCGCGAAGCGATCGTCGCGGCTGCCACCGAGCTGCACCCACGGCCCGAACATCCACGGCGCCGCCGGCGGGGGCTGGCGTCCCGTGCGCGCGGTGAACCGGCGCAGCACGTCGGCCGGCGTCGGCCCGGCGAAGACGCGAAACGCGAGCGTCTCGGGCGGCAGGAGCGGCGCCCAGCCCTCGGGCGCACCGGTCACCTCGAGGCTCCAGGCGCCGGGCTCGTCGGTGCCAAGCCGGAAGTAGCTCACCTCCGGGTTGTCCACGAGCACGCCGATGCCGCGGCTCGAGACGAGCCACGGCACGGGATAGTAGGTCGCGTCGTCGCGCTCGCGGAAGCCGGGCGCGGGCACGAACAGCCCGATCACCGGACGCTCGTCTTCCTGGTAGGGGCCGTCGGCGACGTAGTTCTCGATCACCTTGCCGCGGTGGTCGACGCCGGTGGCGCGCTCGCCGAGCCCGAAGAAGCGCTCGCCCTCCTCCGCGACGAAGCCGATGCTGAGCGCCTCGACGTCGGCGTGGGGACTGCCGAGGACGCGCATGCGCACGGCGATGACGCCGTCGGCGTCCGGCGCGATCGTCACCTCGAGCTGCCGGCCGAGCGGATCGGTCGTCTCGAGCACCCCGCTCCAGCGCTTGCGGGCGCGGCGTCCGCTCGCGAGCCGCGTGGCATGCCACCACCCCGCGGCGGTGCGGAAGCCCAGCGTGCCGGCTGCACTGCTCGGCGTCCCCGGCCGCTCGGCGAGCACGGCGCCGCCGCCGCCGGCATCGTAGAAAACAAGCTGCCACGGCTCGGCGCTCGCCCGCGCGCGGAGCGCCCCCGCTCGCACGTCGGGCAGTACCTCCGCTGCCACGGCGTCGACGCGGGCTGTGACCACGAGCGCCGCCACCGCCGCGACGACCAATCGCATGCGCGCCTCGCTACCAGATCACCCGAGCCGATGCATCGCATCCGCGTGGCCGCGAAAAGGAGGCCACGCGGTGCCAGGTGCGGGCGATCGTGGGGATCTCCCACAAGAAGTCCAGGTGCGAGACGAAGCCCGGCACGAACACGACGTCGAACGGGCCCTCGCCCATCACCTGATACGCGATGCTCACGCCGCCCCGGCGGGCATACCGTGTGACCGGGCGCATCGCTTGCGTATACCATACCGCCGCACCCATGCGCTGTCTGCTGGTCTCGCACTTCCACTGGGACCGGGAATGGTACCGGACGTTCCAGGCCTCCCGGGCCCGGCTGCTCGACGCGGTGGACGCGGTGCTGGACGCGCTCGAGACCGATCCGATGCTCCACTTCGTCCTCGACGGCCAGGTCGTGCTGCTGGAGGACTACCTCGCGCTGCGGCCCCAGCGGCGGGACGCGCTCGTGCGCGGCGTGCGCAGCGGGCGGCTCGCGATCGGCCCCTGGTACGTGCAGCCCGACTCGCTCTTGCCGTCGGGCGAATCCCACGTCCGCAACCTCTTGCTCGGACGGACCGTCGGTGAGGCGTTCGGGCCCGTTTCGCGGGTCGCCTACCTGCCCGACTCCTTCGGGCATCCCGCGCAGCTCCCGCAGCTCTTCGCCGGCTTCGATCTGGCACCCTTCGTCTACTGGCGCGGCGACGGCGACGCGCTCGCACGACACGGCGGCCGTTACCGCTGGGTGGCGCCCGACGGCAGCGAGGTGCCGGCGCGGCTGCTGCACGAGGGCTACTTCAACGCGGCCTTCCTGCCGGACGACGCCGGCGAAGCAGCGGCGGCGCTCGCCACCGTCGCGGAGCGGCTCGACGCCGCTGGCGAGGATCCGGTGCTGCTCATGAACGGCTTCGACCACATGTTTCCGGATCTCCATGCGGGCGAGGTCGCGGCGGCGTTGCAGGCGGCGCGGGGATGGGAGGTGCGCCGCGGCGTGCTCGATGCGCTGCGTGACGAGCCGCGGCCGGCCGCCGAGTTTCGCGGCGCGCTGGACGGCGCGCGCATCGCCAACCTGCTGCCCGGCGTGTGGTCGGCGCGCATGCCGATCAAGCTCGCAGCCCGGCGCTGCGAGACGCTGCTCACGGGCTGGCTCGAGCCGTGGATCGTGGCCGCGCTCGCGGAAGGCGTCCCGGACGAACGCCCCGCGCTGGACGCCGCCTGGCGGCTCTTGCTGCAGTGCCAGGCGCACGACTCGATCGGCGGCTGCGCCACCGACGCGGTCGCCGCACAGGTGGAGGCGCGCCTCGCCGAGGCCGTCGACCTGGCGGCACAGACCGTCGACCGCGTGCTGGCCGGCCTCGCCGGGCTCGGCCGCGCCCGCAGCGTGCCGCTCTCGGTGGAGCAGACGATCGCCGTCTTCAACCCCTCGCCGCACGCGCGCACCGACGTCGTGCGCATCGCGCTCGAGGACTACCCCGCGCTGCGGCTGCCGCTCGGCGCGCCCGCGCTCGGGCCGCTCTCGCACGCTGTGCTGCGGGGCTCGGGCTTCACGGTGGACGGGCGGCCCGCCCGCCTCGTCCCGTCCGACGACCCGAGCCGCGCGCGTTGGGTGCCGGGTGTGGTCCCGCTCGACCTCGAGTTCGTCGCCGCCGACGTGCCGCCGCTCGGCGCGCGCCGCTTTCGGCTCGCGCCCGCCGCGGCGTCGTCCGACGTCGTCGACGACGGACGCGAGATCGGCTGCGACGCCGCCTGGGTCGTCGCCGACGAGGCCGGCACGCTCTCCGTGCGGCTCGGCGGGCAATCCTGGACGGGGCTCTGCGACGTCGAGGATCGCGGCGACCGCGGCGACACCTACGACTTCGACGCGGTCGCCGGCGATGCAGGCGCGACGCTCCGCTCCGTCGTGGTGGAGCGGCGGCGCCATCCCTCGGGCGTGCAGACCTTGCTCGTGCGGCGCACCTTCGACGTTCCCGCCGCGCTCGCCGCGGACCGGCGCGCCCGCCTGCCCGAGCGCGTGCCGCTCGTGGTGGAGACCGTGGCGCGCGTCGCCCCGGGCGTGCGGCGCGTCGACCTCACCGTGCGGGTCGACAATCGCGCCTCCGACCACCGGCTGCGGCTGCGCTTTCCCACCGGCCGGCCGAGCGACGTGTTCGAGACCGCCACGACGTTCGACGTCGCGCGCCGGCCGACGGCGCTCGCACCGCATCCCGATTGGGTCCACCCGGCGCCGGCCACCTTCTGCCATCAGGGCTGGGTAGCCGCCGGCGGTCTCATGGTGGTGGCGCCCGGGCTGCCGGAGGCCGAGGTCACGCCGGACGGCACGATCGCCGTCACGCTGCTGCGGGCGGTCGGCACGCTCGCCCGCTTCGACCTCGCCTCGCGGCCGCTCCCGGCCGGGCCCGAGATGCCGGCGCCGGCCGCACAGCTCCACGGGACGCTCGTGGCGCACCTGGCGCTGGTCGCCGGCTCCGATCCCACGGCCGCGCGCGACGCCGAGCTCGGGCTTCGGGCCACCTTCGCCGCCGCGGCGGACCCGGCCGTCGGCGCCCCGCTCCTCGAGCTCGGCGGCGACGGTGTCGTGCTGTCGGCACTCAAGCCCGCCGCGCGCACCGCCGGCTTCGTCGTGCGCCTGCTCAATCCGACGGACGTCGTTCGCGCCGCCGAGCTGCGCCTCGGCGTGCCGTTCGCCTCCATCGAGGCGGTGCGGCTGGACGAGGAGCCCGCCGACTTCCCGGTCGAGCGGACGGGCGGCACGATCCGTCTCACGCTGCCGCCGCACGCGCTGCGCTCGGTCCTCGTCCGCGGCTGACCTTGCACGGCTGGCGCAGCCCGGACCAGAGTGCGTGCCATGGAAGCCTCCCCGGCGAATCAGGCGCAGATCGACTACTGGAATGGTCCCTCGGGCACGAAGTGGACGCGGCAGCAGGCCGAACTCGACCGCCTGCTCGACGAGCTCGGCCGTGCGGCGATGGATCGCCTCGATCCGCCGCCCGGCGCGCGCGTGATCGACGTCGGCTGCGGCTGCGGCGCCACCACGCTCGCGCTCGCCGAGCGCGTGGGCGCGCGCGGCCGCGTGCTCGGCGTCGACGTCTCGGCGCCGATGCTGGAGCGGGCACGCGAGCGCGCGCGCAGCCTCGCCAACGTCGAGCTCGTGCAGGCGGACGCCCAGACGTATCCTTTCGAGCCGGGCGCCGCCGACGCCCTCTACTCGCGCTTCGGCGTCATGTTCTTCGCCGACCCGACTGTGGCCTTCGCAAACCTGCGGCGCGGGCTGCGCCCCGGCGGCGCGCTCGCCTTCATCTGCTGGCAGGAGCTAACGAAGAACCCCTGGTGCCTCGTGACGCTGGGCGCGCTCGCCCACCACGTGCCGCTCCCGCCGCCGCCGGCGCCCGGCGAGCCCGGGCCGTTCTCCTTCGGCGACGCGGCACGCGTCCGCGGCATCCTCGAAGGCGCCGGCTGGACGGAGATCGAGCTCACGGCGCACGAGCAGGCGCTCAGCCTCGGCATGACCGGCACCCTCGACGATGCCGCGCGGTTCTCGATCGAGACCGGCCCCGCGTCGCGGTTTCTGGTCGACGTGGCACCCGACGTGATCGAGCGCGTGCGCGACGCCGTGCGCGAGGCGCTGGCCCCGTTCGAGGGTCCGGACGGCGTCCGGGTCGGCGGCGCGTGCTGGATCGTCAGCGCGCGCAACCCGAGCTGAAGCGACGCGTCAACCACCCCCCGGTCGACAGCTCCGGTGGGCAGGAGTATGGTTGCGTTACATATCCCGGTCGGGGGTGCACACAGGCCCCCTTCGAGTCGTGGGGACGGCCGGGGCTGGGGAGCGGCAACGGCGGTCGCGCCCCAGCGGCGGGTTGGGGACCGCCATCGGTGAGGGCGCCGAAAGAAGGAGGTGATCCAGTGGCGAGTAACTCTACGGTGATCTGTGAGGTGGTGACCTCATAGGGTTCCGACTCAGCGTCACTGGGTCACCCTGATGGGGACCCAGTCACCACCGAGCCCCGATAGCCCCCCGCGACACCGGCGGGATGGCGCAGCGCCGGGAGGCGGCGCGCCGTAAAGAGGCTATCGGGGCTTTTTTTACGGCCGCGGCTTGCGGATCACGCGGTCGAGCAAGGCGCGCGCTGCCTTCGCCTCCTCGCTCTCCTCGATCGCCGGCACGGCGCGCAGCATGGCGATCCAGTCGTCGGGCAGCCCGTGCTCGATCGCGCCCTCGACGAGCAGCGCCATGTACCGGAGCGAGGGCTGCAGCCCCGTCGCGCGCTTGTCGGAGGCGAGCGTGCAGCCGTGCAGCACCTCGCCCGAGAGCGTCTCCAGGTCGAGCTCCACGCGCACGTAGTTGCCGAACGGCACGCCCTCGCTGAACTCGACGTGGGCCAGGTCGTCGGCGCCGATCTCGTACGCCACGCCGTACACCGAGGCGGCGGGATCCGGCACGACGTTGGCGAACGAATGGCCCATGGAGAGCAGCGGCGGCTTGTCGAGCACGAGCCGCCAGCCGGGCGCCCGCGCCGGCACCGCCCGGCGCGGCACGATGCCGCGGCGGCCGCGGAAAGTCGCCGACTGCATGTTCGATCCGTAGGCGAAGTACCAGTGCCAGCTCATGGCCCCACCCCTCGCACGCTGCGCCACTACCCCGCCCCGCGGGTAATCGCTAGGATCCCGCCGGGAGGTGCCCATGGGGCTCGGGGCCGGAACCATTCAGGTCCAACCGGACGAACGGCTGGCCGTGCGCGATCCCGCGCGGGGGATCGTCATCGAGGAGCTGCCCATAGCCGACGACGCCGCCGTGGCGGCGGCGGTGGCGCGGGCGCGGGTGGCGCAGGCCGCCTGGGCCGAGCGACCCGTACGCGAGCGGGCGCGGCTCCTGCGCCGCGCCCGCCGCGAGCTGGTGCGCGACCGGGCCGCCGTGCTCGAGCGGCTGGAGCGCGAGACCGGCAAGGCGCGCGTCGACGTGGTGGGCGAGCTCATGGGGGTGTGCATCGAGAGCGGGTACCTCATGCGCCGGGCGCCGCGCTGGCTGCGCCCGCTGCGCGTCTCCACGCGGCCGCTGTTCGGCAAGCGCGGCCGGGTCGTGTTCAAGCCGCGCGGCGTGGTCGGCGTCATCAGCCCGTGGAACGCGCCGCTCAATCTGGCGCTGGGCGACGCCGTGCCGGCGCTGCTCGCCGGCAACGCGGTCGTCGTGAAGCCGTCGGAGCTGGCACCGCTCGCGGTGAGCCGCGCCGTCGAGGCGATGAACCGCGTGCTGCCCCCCGACCTGCTGCAGGTGGTGATCGGCGCCGGGGCGACCGGCGCGGCGCTGGTCGACCACGTGGACATGGTGTGCGTCACCGGCTCGCCCGAGACGGGCCGGCGCGTGATGGAGCGCGCCAGCCGGCGGCTCACCCCGGTGCTGCTCGAGCTCGGCGGCAAGGACCCGATGATCGTGCTGGCCGACGCCGACCTCGACCGGGCGGCGCGCGCCGCGGCCTGGGGCGGCTGCATGATGAGCGGGCAGGTCTGCATGTCCGTCGAGCGTGTCTACGTCGAAGCGTCCGTGGCCGAGGCCTTCACGCAGAAGCTCGTGGCGCAGGTCTCGGCGCTGCGCGTCGGCCCGAACGGTCCCGACGCCGACATCGACTACGGCGCCTTCACCAGTCCCCGGCAGATCGCCATCGTGGAGGCGCACCTCGCCGACGCGGTGGCGAAGGGCGCGCGCGTGCTGTGCGGCGGGCGGCGCTGCGGCCCCGAGACCGGCCACTTCCTCGAGCCCACCGTGCTCACCGGGGTGACGCACGGCATGCGCATCATGCGCGAGGAATCGTTCGGCCCGGTGATCCCGGTGATGGCGGTGCGCGACGCCGAGGAGGCGCTGGCGCTCGCCAACGACTGCGAGTACGGGCTCAACGCCAGCGTCTGGACCCGCGACCTGGCGCGCGGCATGGCGCTCGCCGCGCGCATCGAGAGCGGCAACGTCTGCGTCAACGAGTGCGTGGTGTCGGCGGGTGTGCCGGCGCTCCCCTTCGGCGGCGTGAAGCAGAGCGGCCTCGGCACCCGGCACGGCGGCGCCGAGGGCCTGCGGCAGTTCTGCGTGCGCCAGGCGATGCTGATCGAGCCCGGCAAGAGCAAGACGGACGGCGCATGGTTCCCCTACTCCGCCAGGCGAGCGCGCGTGATGGAGCGCGTGCTCCCGCTCATGTTCGGCTGGTGAGCCCGCCCGCGCTCAGCGCGCCGGAGCGGTTCCGGCACGGCGAGCTGACGGTGCTGTACGATCCGATGCCGGGACCGCTCACGGCGATCGGCGTCGTCATCACCGTGGGCTCGCGCCACGACGGCCGCTATCCGGGGCTCGCCCACATGACCGAGCACATGCTCTTCCAGGGCACCCGCCGGCTCGATCAGCTCGCGATCAACCGGCGGGCCGGCGAGCTCGGGGGCGAGCACGACGCGGATACCGGCTACGACGACATGACGCTCCACTTCGAGATCTTCAACGAGGACGTCGAAGACGCGCTGTATCTGCTGGCCGATCAGCTCTTCGCCAGCACCGTGCCGGACGCGCGCTTCGAGAAGGAGCGGCGGGTGGTGATCGACGAGATCCGCGGCCGGCGCGAGGACCCGGTCAACACGCTGCACGAGCAGGCCTGGCGGCGCTTCTTCGGCGACGCCTTCGGGCATCCCATCTGCGGCACGGTGGAGAGCCTCCGCCGGCTGACGCCCGCCGTGGTGCGGGGCTTTCTCCGCCGCCACTTCCAGCCGGGGCGGATGGTGCTCGGCGTGAGCGGCGGCGTCACGGCGGCGCGGCTTCGCCGTGCGGTCGCCCGCGCCTTTCCCCGGCGCGCCGGCCGGAGTGCGCCGCGGCTGCGGCGCCCGCCGACGCTCCGCACCGGGATGCTGCGGCTCCGCCGCGAGGATCTGCCGCAGGCCTATCTCATCCGGCTGGCCCGCGTGCCGAGCGACCATCGCCGCCAGCTCGCGCTGCAGGTGGCGCTCGAGATCGTGGGCGCCGATCCGGATGCGCGGCTCTTCCAGGAGGTGCGCGAGCGGCTCGGCCTCGGCTACGACGTCGGCGCGTCGCTCGAGGTGGGACCCGACTGGGCGGCGACCGTGCTGTCGGCAAGCGCGGCCCGTGAGCAGGAGCGGCGGCTGGTGGACACGGTGGAGCACACCTGCCGCGACGCGACGCGGGGCTTTTCGCACGACGAGGTGCGGCGCGCGCACCGCAAGCTCCGCTATCGCTTCGCGCGGCTGCAGGACGCCCGGCTCGACCGCGCGCTGGCCCACGCCACGCGCGCCGCGATGGGCCAGCCGTCGCTCCCGGCGACGATGGCGCTGCTGGCACGGCTCGAGCACGCGGAGGTCGAGGCGGCCTGGCGGGAGATGATGCGCGCGCCGACGCTCACCGCGGTGCTGTCGTCGTGAGGATCGCGGGTGCGCTCGGCGCCGTGCTGCTCGGCGCGCTCGCCGCTCACGCCGAGCTGGTGGCGCCTGGCGCCTGCGGCCCGGTCGACCGGCGCCACGACCACGTGGAGGTGCTCGGCGCGACCTTGCAGGGGCTCGGCAAGACGCCGGTGGCCCACTTCGGCGTGGTGGCCTTCCGCGGCGGCGAGGCGGTGGCCATCCCGTTCGAGATCGACGAGCGCCGCGGGCGCAAGGTGATGGTGCGGGGACCCGAGGTGGAGGAGACGGACCATCGTCCCGGCCAGTTCGACTTCGACGACGGCGTGGTCTTCATGCCGTGCGACGCCGGCGAGCGGCCGGCGGACGACGTCCGCGACGCGTACTTCGCGCGCATCGGCGCCATCCACTGGCGCGAGGTGCAGATCGACGACCCGCTCACCGGGCGTCGCGCCTTCGCCTACGTGGTGGTGGCAGAGACGCCGCCGGCCACCACCCGACGCTACATCGAGTACGACGAGCGCGACGTCGTGCGCACGGCGAGCTATCGCATCGCGATGGACCAGGCGCTGCCCGCGCGCTTTTTCCTGCCGGGCCTCGGGGATCGCAACCTGCTCGACGGGCTCCGGCTCCGCGCCCGCGTCACCTGGCTCGCCAACCTCATGGGCACGACCATCACGGAGGGCGACGCTCGCCACACGCTGCTCGCCTGGCACGACGGCCCCATTCGCGCCGTGCGGCGCTCGCAGCACGACGTGCACGTGGCGCTCGGCATCCATCTGAGCGCCGGCGTGGCCACCACGTACTTCTACGCGGTGCACCTGGGCGGCCCCGGCCGCATGCGGCTCCCCATCTCGCCCGGCTCGCTGTTCAGCCGCGTGAGCGCCAGCGCGGGCGTCGATCTGAGCGGGCTCGACGGCTGGCGCTACCACGCCCCCGGCGGCGAGACGCTGCGCATCGATGGCACGCCGAGCCCCGAGGAAGCGCGCTTCGACGCGCTCGGGTCGTGGTTTCTCATGGTCGGCAAGCACGAGGCGCTGCTGACGGCGCTCAAGCTCAGCCCAAACCTCACGCGCGCGCTGCCCGTCCACCTGGTCTACGCCGACGACGCCACGCGCAGCGACCCGCCCGAGGCGTCGCGGGGCAGCGTGCCGCTGGTGGGCTTCCGCGCCGACGCCATCGAGGCGCTGCCCGCCGGCTACTACGAGTTCGAGTTCCGCGTCTTCGTGCTGCCGGACTACCGGCCGGGCGACGAGCGGCGCGTGCTCGAGGGCTTCAAGACGCCGCTCCGCGTGAGCGTCACACCCCCACCTCGGCGCGAAGACGCTCCAGCAGCGCGTCCGTGAGGTTGCGAATCGGCTGGCGGTCGCCGCTCGAGAGATTGGCGATCGTGCCGGCCTCGACGTTGATGCGCAGCACCTGCCCCGTATGAAAGATGGCCGGGGCGTCCACCGCCAGCGCCGGGACGCCGGCGCTCCAGAGCGCCTCCTCGAAGCCGGCGGCGAAGCTGGCGGCGACCACC
>DATMAZ010000023.1:0-18092 GCA_035559675.1 Candidatus Limnocylindria bacterium | reverse complement strand
GGCGGGTCGCCGGGCAGCGCGCGCGGGTCGCGCACCAGCGGCTTCAGCTCCTCGAGCGCCGCCTCGATCTCCGGCTGGCGCGCGTCACCCTTGGGCAGCGCCGCGGCGGCCCGCTGGAAGAATCCGAACGCCTGCTGCAGGTCACCGTGCTCCCGCGCCGCGATCGCGAGATGATAGAAGCCCTCGCCTTCCTTGCCCTGCCGGCCGAGCGCGATCCCGAGCTCGCGATGCGCGGGGCCAAACTCCGGGTCGAGTGAGATCGCACGCCGGAACTCCTGCATGGCGGCCGCCTCGTCGCCCGCCGCGCTCTGCGCCCGGCCCAGCATGAGATGCGACCAGGCGTCACGCGGGTAGCGGGCGAGATAGGCGTCGAACGCCTTCTTGGCGTCTTCCGGACGATTGGCCGCCAGGTACACGGCGCCCAAGGCGCGCTGCTCGCGCAGCTCGGCGCCGCCCAACCGGCGCGACTCCTCGAGCTCCTTGCGTGCCGCGTCCGTCTGGCCGACCACCTGGTAGGCGCGGCCGAGCAGAAAGCGGGCGATCGGGTCGGTCGGCTTGGCCTCGGCCGCACGGCGGTACTCGGCCAGCACCTCTTCCTTCGGGCCGTTCTGCGCGCGCACCACGGCCTGCGCCTCCTGCAGCGCGAGCGAGCGCATCGGCCGCCCCGGCGGGGTAACGAGGCGCTGCGCCGAGATGATGGACTCCGCCTTGGCCACGCGCTCCTGCGTGACGGGGTGGCTCAACATGTAGGCGGGCACACCAGCCGGATTGAGCCGCTGCTCGGTCAGCAGCTCCTGGAAGAAGGAGGCCAGCGCGTGCGGATCGTAGCCCGCCCGCCCGACGAGACCGAGGCCGAGGTAGTCCGCCTCCTGCTCGTAGTCGCGCGAGTACTTGAGCTGCGCGGTCTGCGCGGCCGCGAGCGCGCCGGCCCCGAGCACCGGGTTCACGAGCGAGGCCAGCATGCCGAGCAGCGCGGCGGCGGTCCAGAGCTGTCCCGCGGTCTGCTGCCGCGCCATGTGGTGCGCCGAGATGTGCGCGATCTCGTGTCCGAGCACGCCGGCCAGCTCGTCGTCGCTGTTCACGCGCCCGATCAGGCCCGAGAAGAAGAAGATGTAGCCCCCGGGCACCGCGAAGGCGTTCAGCGTGGGATGCTCGATGACGTAGAAGTGGTAGTCGAACTCCTGCGGTCCGAGCTTCTCCACGAGCTGGGTGCCGAGCGTGCGGAGCAGCTCGTTCGGCGCGGGGTCGTCCTCGAGGGGCAGCTGGCTGCGCGCCTCCAGCATGAATCGGCGGCCAAGCTCGCGCTCCGCGTTGCTGGCGACGACCCGGCACGGCGCGGCGAGCAGCGCCGCCGCCGTGAAGGCGGCCGCAAACCGGCTGGGTCTCATGCTCGTCGGGCGGCCTCCGCGAGGTCCCGGGCGAAGTAGGTGATCACCACGTCGGCGCCGGCCCGGCGGATGGCGGTCACGGTCTCCTCGACTACCCGGGCCTCATCGATCCAGCCGCGGGCGGCCGCCGCCTTGATCATCGCGTACTCGCCGCTCACCTGATAGGCGGCGACCGGATAGCCGAAGCGCTCCTTCACGCGCCGGACGACGTCGAGATACGGCAGCGCCGGCTTCACCATGACGATGTCGGCGCCCTCGGCGATGTCGTGCGCCACCTCGCGAAGCGCATCGTCGCCGTTCGCCGGATCCATCTGGTAGGAGCGCCGGTCGCCGAACGCCGGCGTCGACTGGGCGGCGTCGCGGAACGGACCGTAGAGCGCCGAGGCGTACTTCGCGGCATAGGCAATGATGGGCAGCTCGGGGAATCCGGCCGCATCGAGCGCCGCCCGGATGGCCCCCACGCGCCCGTCCATCATGTCGGACGGGGCGACCAGGTCGGCGCCGGCCCGCGCATGCGCCACGGCCTCGGCCGCCAGCAGCTCGAGGGTGGCGTCGTTGTCGACGTGCCGATCGACGACCACGCCGCAATGCCCGTGGTCGGTGTACTCGCAGAGACAGACGTCGGTGATGCACAGCAGCGCCGGCGCCGCCTCCCGCACCGCGCGGAGCGCGCGCGGGATGATGCCATTCTCGTCGATCGCGCCCGAGCCCCGCGCGTCCTTGTGCTCCGGCACCCCGAACAGCAAGACGTTGCGCACGCCGGTGTCGGCGAGCACGCGGCAGTGCTCGGCCAGGCGGTCGACCGAGTACTGCGAGATGCCCGGCATCGACGGTACCGGCCGCTCCACGCCCGTGCCGGGGACGACGAACAGCGGCTGCACGAGCTGGTCCACCGCGATGCGCGTCTCGCGCACCAGGCGTCGTAGCGCGTCGCTGCGGCGGAGCCGGCGCGGCCGGTGGGCGGGAAAGGGCGCGATCACGAAGAACCCCTCATCACGCCCCTACTGGATCGACTTCCTCATTGCAAAAATGGCGCGCGAGCGCGGTGGCGAGCGCTGCCGTGGTGTACGGCCGCGCTTCCACGTGCACGGGGAGGCCGGCGGCGCGCGCGGTGGCACTGGTCACCGGACCGATGCTCGCCACCAGCGGGCGCCCCGAGGCGGCCATGGCCGCTATGCGCTCCGGGCCGAGCAGGCGGACGAAGTGCTCCACCGTGGAGCTGCTGGTGAACGTGGCGACGTCGAGACGCCCTTCGTCGAGTGCCGCCAGCAGCGGCGCCGCCTCGGCCTCCGTAGGCGGGCGCACCCGATAGGTGGCGACGTCGTCCACGCGAGCGCCCAAGCGCTCGAGTTCCGTACGCAGCACCGCGCGCGCGCCCGCCGCGCGGGGCAGCAGCACGCGCCGGCCCGCCATCTCGCGGGCGCCAAAAGCCGCCAGCAGCGCCTCGGCACGGTACTCCTCGGGCACCACCGCCGGACGCACCATGAGCGCGTCGAGCGCGCGCGCCGTCTCCGGGCCGATCGCGGCGATCCGGACGCCGGCGAGCTCCCGTACGTCGCGCCGCGCGGCCGCCATCCGATCGAAGAAGGCACGCACGCCGTTGGTGCTGGTGAACACGATCCAATCATACGAGCCGGCTGCGGCGACCGCGCGCTCGAGCGCCGCCGGGTCGTCGGGCGGCTCGAGGATGATGGTCGGCACGGCCAGCACCTCGGCGCCGTACGCCTCGAGGTGATTCGCCAGCGCGCTCGCCTGATGGCGCGGCCGCGTCACCAGCACGACGCGCCCGGCGAGTGGACGGCGCTCCGCCCAGGCCACCTGCGCCCGCAACGAGACGACGTCGCCGACGATCACGACCGCCGGCGAGGTCACGTCGGCGGCGGCGGCCGCCGCGGCGAGCGTCCCCGCGGTCGCCACGATGGTGCGCTGGCGTGCGAGCGTCGCGTGCTGCACCACGGCTGCCGGACGATCGGGCGGCAGCCCATGGCGCACCAGCGCGTCCAGCACCGCCGCCAGCTGTCGGACCGCCATCAGAAAGACCAGCGTCCCGCCCTGACGCGCGAGCTCGGCCCATGGGAGCTCCGGCAGCGCGCCGCCCTCGGCACTGCTCGCCTGATGACCCGTCGCGATCGTGACGATCGAAGCATGCTCGCGGTGGGTGAGCGGAATGCCGGCGTACGCCGGGGCCGCCACGGCCGACGACACGCCCGGGACGACGTCGAACGGCACGCCCGCCGCGCGGAGTGCGGCCGCCTCCTCGCCACCGCGTCCGAACACCATGGGATCGCCGTTCTTCAGCCGCACCACCCGCCGGCCCGCACGCGCGTGCTCGACCAGCAGCGCCTCCACATCTCGCTGCGACAGCCGCGGCCCTGCCCCGTGCGGCTGGCCCACCTCCACCACCAGCGCGTCGGGAGGCACGCCCGCGAGCAGCGCCGGCGACACGAGGTGATCCGCGACCACGACGTCCGCCTCCGCCAAGAGCCGCGCGGCTCGCACGGTGAGCAGTCCCGGATCGCCCGGACCGGCGCCCACCAGGTGCACGCGGCCCGTCATGGCCGAAGCAGCCTTCCGGCGCCGCGGGCGAGCAGCCGCTCGGCCACGGCGCGGCCGAGCGCCGCGGCCTCGGCCCGCGGCGCCGCCGCCTGCTCGTCGAGCCGGTGCGTCCCCTGCTCGTCGGCCACCATGGCCCGCAGCACCACCTCGCCGCCCGAGAGCCACGCATGCGCCGCGAGCGGCGTACTGCAGTCGCCGCCGATGCCGGCGAGGAACCCTCGCTCCGCGGCGACGGCGGCGGTGGCATCGGGGTCACCGATGGCATCGAGCCGCGCACCGACCGCGACGTCGTCGGCCCGGTACTCGAGCGCGAGCGCTCCCTGTCCCACGGCCGGCAGGAAGTCGGCCGGCTCGAGCGGAACGGCATCGACCTTGCCGAGACCGAGCCGGGCGAGGCCGGCCGCCGCCAGCACGACGGCATCCAGCGTGCCGTCGCGCACGCGAGCGAGGCGGGTCTCCACGTTGCCGCGCAGCACGACGACGTCGAGATCGGGACGGAGCGCCAGCAGCTGGATGCGCCGCCGAACGCTCGAGGTGCCCACCCGCGCGCCCTGCCGCAGCCCTGTAAGCCCCGCCCCGCGCGTTCCGATCACCACGTCGCGCGCATCGGCCCGCGGCGGAACCGCCGCCAAGGCGAGCCCGGCGGGCAGCGCGGCCGGCACGTCCTTCATGGAGTGCACCGCAAAGTCCACCTCACCGGCGAGCAGCGCGTCCTCGATCTCCTTCAGAAAGAGCCCCTTGCCGCCGACGTTGGCCAGGCGCCCTTCGCTGCGCCGGTCGCCCGACGTGCTGATCGGCACGAGCTCCACGAAAAGCCCGGGATGCGCCTCCCGCAACCGCTCGGCCACCCAGGCCGACTGCGTGCGCGCCAGATTGCTGGCCCGCGTGCCCAGGCGAAGCCGCGCGGCAGAGCGAGCCAGCGTCATGTCGAGTCGTCGCCCCCGTCCTCCGGCGGCTCGTCGAGCGCGAACAGCTCGCGCGCGGCATGCACCAGCGGGCTGTCGAGTCCCTCGCTCTCGCCATGCCGTCCGAGCGCCGCCGTCGGCGCATGCAGGATCTTGTTCACGAGACGCCGCGTGAGCCGCTCGAGCTCCTCGCGCTGCTGCGGATCGAGGGCCGCGAGCAGGCCGGCATGGCGTTCGAGCTCGCGAGCACGGAGCCGCTCCGCGTGCGCGCGCAGGTCGGCGATGGTGGGCGCCACGGCACGCCCGCGCAGCCAGGCCCAAAAGGTCTCGACCTCGCCTTCGATCATCGCCTCGGCGCGGCGGGCCTCCCAGGCGCGTGCGTCACGGTTCTCGGCGACCACCTGCTGCAGGTCGTCGATGTCGTAGAGATAGGCGCCGTCGACCTCGTTGATCGCCGGATCGAGCGAGCGCGGCACGGCGAGGTCGATCAGGAACACCGGCCGGCCGCGCCGCTCGCGCAGTGCGGCCTCGATGTGCGCGCCGCGCAGCGCGGGCTCGGACACGTCGAGCGCGCTCACCACCAGGTCGGCGAACGCCAGATGGCGGAGCAGCCGATCGAACGGGATGGCCGTCCCGTGCAGCGTGCGCGCCACGGTGAGCGCACGCTCGAACGTGCGGCTAGTCACCATCAGCGAACCGATGCCGTGCGCCAGGAGCTGCCGCGCGGTAAGCTCGCCCATGGTCCCCGCGCCGAGCAGGAGCGCCGTCTTGTCGTCGAGACGGTCGAAGATCTCTTTCGCGAGGCCGATGGCGGCGGTCCCCACCGACACGGCGCGCTCGGCGAGACGGGTCCCGGTCCGCACGCGCTTGGCGACCGAGAACGACTTGTGGAAGCAGCGGTGCAGCACGGGGCCCGAGGAGCCGACCGCCACGGCGCGCGCGTATTGCTCCTTCAGCTGCCCCAGAATCTGGGGCTCGCCGACGACCATCGAATCGAGGCTGGCGGCCACGCGGAAGAGATGGCGGACCGCCTCGCGGTCGCGATGCACGTAGAGACGGGACGTCACGTCGTCCACCGCCACGCCGTGGCGCTCGGCCAAAAACACCGGCAGCATGCGCTCCAGCGCCTCGCCGTCGGGACCACAGGCGATCACCTCGACTCGGTTGCAGGTGGAGACGATCGCAGCCTCCGAGACACCCGGCAGGCGCACCAGCTCGCGCAGCGTCCCGTCGAGGCGTCCGTTGGGCACCGCCACCCGCTCGCGCAGCTCGACCGGAGCCGTGTGATGGGAGAGGCCGATGAGGACGATCGAGGCCTCCACGGTCAGAAGAGCCCTCCGTGCCGGCCGAGCCCGAGCGCGTTGACGCCGACCAGCGACAGCACGATGACGGCAAACCCGGCGATGGTGAGCTGGGCCGCGAAGCGGCCGCGCCAGCCGCCGGCCATCCGGCCCTGCAGCAGCACGACGTAGAACGCCCAGGCGCCGACCGTGAACACCAGCTTCGGGTCGAGCACCCAGTTCTGCGCGCGCGGGCCGCGCCACGCCTCGTGCGCCCACACGATGCCCGTGAGGATGGCGAGCGTCAGCAGCACCAGGCCCCAGACGACGCTGCGATGGCTCAGCCGGTCGAGCGTCTCGAGCGAGGGAAAGTGCGGATGGACGCCGCGCACGCGGTGCGCCTTCAGCCGGCGGTCCTGGACCAGGTAGAGCACGCTGGCGCTGCAGGCGAGCGCCAGCAGCGCATCGCCGAGAATCGCGAGCCCCACGTGCACCGGGAGCCACACGCTGTGCAGGACGGGCGGGAGCGGCTGCACGCCCCCCTTGAGCGCGCTCGCGGCCAGCGTGAGCCCGAAGGCGAGCGGCACCACGACGGCGGCGAGCGCCAGCACGGGCAGCCGGCGCTGAATCACCAGGAACGTGGCGACCAGGAGCAACCCCAGGAACGACAGCGCTTCACCGAAGTTCGCGACCGCCAGGTAGCCTGCGGTCGCCGATCGCCACACCAGCGAGGCGGCGTGCAGCGCGAGCCCGCCGGCGAGCGCCCAGCGCAGCAGGCGCTCGGGCAACGCGCGGCGGGTCGTGATCGCGGAGAGCGCGATCACCGTCGCCACGAAGTAGAGCCCCGCGGCCCCGCGCAGCAGCAGAAGATCCGCCGGCGTCACGGTCGCGGCTCCGGTGCGATCCCGAGCTCGGCCAGCGAGCAGCCGGCCCCGGCGGCGTCGAGCAGCCGGTCGATGGCCGCTGTGTCGCCACGGCGGAGCAGTGCGGGCAGCTCGGAGCCGGCGAGTTGGCGCAGGATCGCCTGGCGATCGGCACGGCCGGCGAGGCGCCGGCGCAGCTCGCCGAGCATCTCGACCAACGTGCCGAACTCCGCCCCGATCTCGGCCTCCAGCCGCTCGCGGAGATGGGCCGCGAGGGCCGGGCTCTCGCCTCCCGTGCCGATGGCGAGCTGCAGCGCGCCACGCTCCACCACCGCAGGGGAGAAGAAATCGCACGCCTCGGGAACGTCGATGACGTTCAAGAGCGTCCCGGAGCGGCTCGCCTCGGCGCGGACGCGCTCGACGGTCTGGGGGTCCCGGAGCGAGGCGTAGCACACGAACGCTCCGGCGAGATCTCCCGGCTGATAGTCTCGCGCCACGTGCACGACCCGCCCGGCCGCGATCGCGGCCCCCAGCTCCGGGACGACCTCTGCCGCCACCACGACGACGGCAGCGCCGGCACGACGGCAGGCGAGCGCCTTGGCGGCGGCCCGCGCATCCCCGCCGAGCACGACGCAACGGCGTCCCGCCAGGCACAAGAACACCGGATGGGTGCCCATCGGGCCAAAATGCTACCAGACGGCGCCAGACCGAGGAATCGCGCCGCGCGGACTGGTCAGCCGCCGTGGGGGATGCGTAGCACCTGCCCGGCGCGCAGCAAGGAGGTGTTGCCAAGCCCGTTTGCGGCCCGCAGGCGCTCCAGGCTGACGCCGTAGCGGCGCGCAATGTGGGTGAGCGTCTGGCCCGGCTGCACGCGATGCGAACGCGCGGGCGTGGTCTCCCGCGCGCTCGCCGTCCGGCTGCTCGCGCTGCGGGTCGCAGGGATGCGGAGCGTCTGCCCGATCCTGACGACCGTGCCGCGCATGCCGTTGGCCTGGCGGAGCGCCGCCACGGTGACGCCGTAGCGCTGGGCGATCCCGGAGAGCGTGTCGCCTCGCTTCACGCGGTGGCGAGCGACGGTGGTCCCGGGCGCCGGCTCGTTCGGCGGAGCCGGACGGCTGCTGGTCACCCGCCGCTCCGCGGCGAGCGCGGCCAGCCGTGCTTCGAAGGCGGATGCCGCCGGGGCCGGCACACGCAGCCGGTAGCCGCGCGGGATGTCGTACCTGCCGCGCGTCACCGGCGGCAGCAGCGCCGGATTGAGCAACGCGAGCGTGTCACGGTCGGTGGATGCGAGCCGTGCCGCCACCTCGATGCCGACGGGCGCACTGAGGTACGCCTCGGTGCTCTCCGGGATGTCGGGCGGCGTGAGCGGGCCGAAGTACCGCTCGGCCTCGCGCTCGATCTCCACCGCCGCCAAAAACTCCGGATAGAAGTTGCGCGACGAGAACCCGAATGCCTTGCCCTGGTAGCGCGCGATGATCCTGCCGATGTCCCGCGTCCCGACCGCCTGCACGGCGCGCAGCATGCCGTAGGGCCCGTGGTTGTAGGCGGTGATAGCGAGCGGCCAGGTGCCCAGCGTCTCGTAGTTCTCGCGCAGAAAGCGCGCGGCGCCCCGGGTGGCCGTCAGCGGGTCGAGCCGCTCGTCGACCAGCGAGCTCACGGTCATGAAGCGCCGGGCCGTCGTCGGCATGAACTGCCAGACGCCCGCGGCGCCCACCTTCGAGTACGCCCGGACGTCGAAGCACGACTCGATCAGCGGCAGCCGCGTGAGTTCGACCGGCAGCCCCTCGGCACGGAAGATCTGCTCCATCTCCGGCAAGTAGTACCGGGAGATCCGCAGGCCCTCGCGAAAGCGCTCGCGGATCCCGCGCTGGCTGCGCACGCGCTCGCTCGCCTCGCGAAACCGGCCCGGCCGGCGATCGTTCTGGAACAGCGCGACGATGCGCCGCTGCTGCTCGTTGACCGGCCGCCCGCCGTTGGCATCGAGCGCGCGCAGCGCGGCCCGCACTTCTTCCACCGCCTCGCGCGTGCCTTCGTCGCGCGCGCGCTCGATCGTGATCTCGCTCGTCCCGTTGGCGCGCAGTCCGCGGTAGTCGAGCACGCGGTATACCTTGTCGAGGTCGACCGCGTCGTGCACAACCACCTGGTCCTGCGAGTACTCCGTGAAGATGGCCTTCCAGAAGCGGACCTGTGGCTCGATGCTTCGCGGGCGCGGAAAGTGTTCCGTGGATGCGAGCGACGGCGCGACTACGCCGAGAATGATCAGCGCCAATCCGCCGTGCTTCACGGGACTCCACCCTGCATCCAACACCACCCCACCGTCAATGGCATCGTACCAAGGCGATTCCGTAAGAGTCAACCAAAGCAGGTGGTTTGCGCTTGCCATCGCACTCGCTGTGGGTGTCGGGAACGGATGCGGCGGCTCGGAGCCGCCCGCGCCGGGCATCGTGATCGCGCTCGACGCCGAGCCCCAGAGCCTCGATCCGCGCCTCGGCCTCGATGCGAACGCATCCCGGGTGGCGGACCTCCTGCACATCTCGCTCACCCGCAGCGCCCCGAGCGGCGAGCGCATCGGCGAATTGGCCGGCGAGTGGAGGCTCGAGGACCCGACCACGCTCGTGCTGACCCTGCGGGACGACTTCCGGTTCGCGGACGGCACGTTCGTCACGGCCGAGGACGTGCGCGCCACCTACGAGGCCATCCGCGATCCGGCCATGGGATCGCCGCGGCGGATCGGCCTTGACGCCGTCGCCGCCGTGGAGGCGCGCGATCACTACACCCTGGCCTTCCGGCTGCATCGGCCATTTCCGCCCGTGCTCGAGGCCACGGGCCTACCCGTGCTGCCGGCGGCCGAAGCGCGTGCGCCCGGCGTGCCGACCGGCGCCGGCCCGTATCGCCTGGCGGCCGTGGCCAGCCGCGAGCGCATCGTCCTCGAGCCGAACCCCTACTGGCCCGGGACGAGAGCATCCGGGCCGCTCACGCTTCGCGTCGTGCCGGATCCGGTGATGCGGGTGCTCGAGCTGCGGCGTGGATCGATCCACCTGCTGCAAGAGACCTTCGAACCCGAGATCCTGTCGGCGCTGGCACGCGAGCCGGGGCTGCGGGTCCGGCGCTCGCCAGGGTCGAGCGTCGCCTACCTGGCGGTGAGCCACCGCGACCCCCGCCTGGCCGACCGGCGCGTGAGGCAGGCGATCGCGCTGGCACTCGATCGACCGGGCCTCACCCGCTTCGCCCTCGGCGATGCTGGGCGGCCGGCCACGGGCCTTTTGCCACCCGAGCACTGGGCGTACGCCCCGCTACCGCCGCCTCGTCACGATCCCGCACGCGCCCGCCGGCTGCTCGATCGCGCTGGCCGGCCCGACCCGGACGGGGCCGGGCCGCTGCCCCGCTTTCGCATCGTGCTCAAGACGTCGAGCCAGCCGGCGCGCCGGCGCTTCGGCGAGGCCGTCCAAGCCGCGCTCGCCGAGGTGGGCATCGCCGTCGACGTCCGCACCTACGAATGGGGCGTGCTGTTCGCCGACGTGCGCAACGGCAACTTCGAGATGGCGGCGCTGGCGTGGGTCGGCATCACCGAGCCGGATCATTACTTCCTCACCCTCCACTCCACGATGGTGCCGCCGGCCGGCTACAATCGCGGCTCCTATCGCAGCGCCGTCATGGACCGGCTCGTCACGCGGGCACGCTACGCACCCACGCCGGCGGAGCGCCGGCGCTGGTACGCGCGCGTGCAACGCCGGGCCGCCCGGGACCTGCCCGTCATTCCGCTCTGGTGGGAGGACCGCGTCGTCGTCCACGACGCCGCGCTCCACGGCTTCGAGCCGGCCCCCGGCGGCGAGCTGCGCTCGCTGGCCGGCGCGGAGCTCCGATGAGCACGCGGCGCCGGCTGCTGCTCGTGCTGCCCACCCTGGCCGGCCTCATCGTGCTGGTCTTCTCGTTCCTGCATCTGGTTCCGGGCGATCCGGTCGAGATCATGCTCGGCGAGGGCGCCGCGCCGGCAGACCTCGACGCGATGCGCGCCACACTCGGCCTCGATCGGCCGCCGCCCGAGCAGTTCGTGCATTTCGTCGCCGGGCTGCTGCGCGGCGATCTCGGGCAGTCGATCGCCTTTCGCGCCCCGGTTTCCCACCTGATCGCCAGCCGGTACCCCGCGACGCTCGAGCTCGGCGGCGCAGCGCTGCTGCTCGCCGTGGTCTTCGCCGTGCCGCTCGGCGTGCTCGCCGCCACCCACCGCGGCGGCGCGATCGATGTTGCGGCCCGGGCGCTCGGTCTCCTCGGCATCTGTCTCCCCACGCTCTGGCTCGGTCCGGTGCTCGTGCTGGTCTTCTCGATGCAGCTCGGCTGGCTGCCGATCTCCGGCCGCGGCGGGCTCGCGCATCTCGTGCTGCCGGCCGTCTCGCTGGCCGCCGGCATGATGGGCATCCTCGTGCGCTTGACGCGCGCCAGCGTGCTGGCCGTGCTCCATGAAGGCTACGTGCTGGCCGCACGGGCGCGCGGCGCGCCGCCGTGGCTGGTGACGTGGCGGCACATCGTGCGCACCGCGCTCCTGCCGATCGTCACGGTGGTCGGCTTGCAGGCGGGCGCGCTGCTGGCGGGCGCCGTCGTCACCGAGACGATCTTCGCGTGGCCCGGCGTCGGTCGACTCCTGGTGCAGGCGATCGGCGCCCGGGACTATCCCCTGGTGCAGGGATGCGTGCTGGCGATCGGCGTCACGTACGTGGCCATCAATCTCGCCACCGACGTCCTGCTGGCACGGCTCGATGCGAGGTTGCGTGACGCCGCGTAGGCGATACCGGCTCGCGCTCCCGGTCGGCGCCGGGATGCTCGCCGTCATGCTGCTCGGGGCGCTCGCCGTCCTGTATTTCGGCCGCGCGGATCCCTACGCGACGGACCTCGCCGCCCGGCTCGAGCCGCCCGGCCCTGCGCATCCGCTCGGCCGCGACGCCCTCGGGCGCGACCTGCTGGCGCGACTCTGCCTCGGCGGCTGCCTGTCGCTCGCGGTGGCGAGCACGGCGGTGGCGCTGTCGCTGGCGGCGGGCGTGCTGGTGGGCGCCGTGGCCGGCTGGCGCGGCGGCTGGACGGACGCGGTCGTGGCGCGCGTGATTGACGTCTTTTTCGCCTTTCCCGGCCAGCTGCTGGCGATCGCGCTCGCCGCGGTGCTCGGGCCGTCGCTCGAGAACGTCGTGCTGGCGCTCGCAGCCTTCGGATGGACGGGCTACGCGCGGCTGGTGCGCGCCGAGGTCGCCGCGCTGCGGCACCGCGAGTTCGTGGAGGCCGCCCGCACGCTCGGCGTTCCGGCCGTGCGCATCGTCGGCCGCCACGTGCTGCCGGCCGCCGCGCCCCTCGTGCTGGTGCAGGCGATCTTCGCCCTCTCCGCCGTCGTGGTGGCAGAGGCCAGCCTCTCGTTCCTCGGCCTGGGCGCGGCGCCGCCCACACCGTCGCTCGGCGGCATGCTCGACGAGGGCCGGCTCTTCATGTTCGTGGCGCCGCACGCGCTCGTCGTGCCGGCCGTGGCGCTCGCGCTCATCGTGCTGGCGCTGCAACTCGTCGGGGACGGGCTCCGCGACCTCCTCGACGTGCGCGACGCCGACTAGAGGAGACCGGTCCCGCGATTCAGTGCTGACAGCGGGGGCAGTAGTAGCTCGAACGGCCGACGATCACGAGCGAGCGGATGGGCGTTCCGCACACCACGCACGGCGCGCCGGCACGGTCGTAGACGCGATGCCGCTGCTGATAGCTGCCGAAGCGCTCGAAGCCGTCGCGGTAGTCCGAGATGGTGGAGCCGCCGCAGGCGATCGCCTCCTCGAGCACCGCGCGGATGCCGGCCACCAGCCGCTCCCATTCGCGACGCCGCAACCGGCCCACCCGTCTCCGCGGGCGCACGCCGGCATGGAAGAGGATCTCGTTCGCGTAGATGTTGCCGATGCCGAGCAGCTCGCGCTGGTCCATGAGAAACGCCTTGATCGAGACCCGCCGGCCTCGGGCCCGCACAGCGAGCACCTGCGGGCGCACCGCGTCGCCGAGCGGCTCGAGCCCGCGGCCCACCGCGGCGCCGAGCGCCTCCGGGCCGACGACCAGCATGCGCCCGAAACGGCGCACGTCGTTGTAGACGAGCCGCCGGCCGTCGTCGAAGAGCACGTCGACGTGGTCGTGCGCGCGCGGCGGCGGCGGTGTCAGGAAAAGCGTGAGCCTCCCCGTCATGCCCAGGTGGACGAGCCACGAGCGTCCGTCGTCGAGGCGCGCCACCAGGGTCTTGCCGGCCCGGGTGAGCGCCGTGATGCGCCGGCCGACGAGCGTGGCGGCGAAGTCCGGCGCCACGACCTCGCGCAGCCGCGGCTCGCGGACCGTCACCGCCTCGATGCGCCGGCCGACGACGTGCGGGGCGAGGCTGCGCGCGATGGTCTCGACTTCCGGCAGCTCGGGCACGACTCAGCTCCGGAGCGCGTCGGTCAGGCGGGCGAAGTCGGCCAGCTCGAGCCGCTCGGCACGCAGCGTCGGATCGATGCCCGAACGCTCGAGCGCCGCCTCGAGCGCCGCCGGCTCCAGACCGAGCTCGGCTCCGAGCTGCATGAGCGCGTTGCGCAGCATCTTGCGGCGCTGGCTGAAGGCGCCGCGCACGACGCGCCCGTAGAGCACCGGATCCGGCACGGCCACCCGGGGCGCCGAGTGCCACGCCACCTCCACCACCACGGACTCGACGGCCGGCGGCGGCAAGAACGCGCTGCGCGGCACGCGCAGCACGGTGCGCACGTCGCCGTACGTCTGCACCATGACGCCGAGCACGCCGCGCTGCCGGCCGCCGGCGGGCGCCACGAGGCGCTCCGCGACCTCGCGCTGCAGCATGAGGACGGCGCGCGGGAACCAGGCGCGGAGCTCGCAGAGACGCATCAGCACGGCGGTCGAGATGTTGTAGGGCAGATTCGCCACCACGACCGCGCCCCGCGGGACCAGCTCGGCGAGCGGCAGCGCCAGCGCGTCGCCGGCGAGCACGCGGACGTGGTCGCGATCCGCGTAGCGCGCCGTCAACCGCTCGACGAGCACGGGATCGATCTCCACCACGAACAGCGCACGGCACCGTTCGGCGAGCGCGTCGGTGAGCGCACCCAACCCCGGGCCGATCTCCAGCACGACCGCGTCGGGCGTGAGACGCGCCGCCGCCACGATGCGGGCGATCACGCGTTCGTCGCAGAGAAAGTGCTGGCCCCAGCGCTTGCGCGGCCGGCGGCCGGTGGCGGCGAGGGCGTCGCGCGCCTCGCGCCGCAGCCCCATTTAGGCGCTCCAGGGACGGCCGAACGCCAGGTTCGCGGTGGCCTCGATGCCGAGGCCGTCGTTCTCGCCCGCGGCCAGCCGCGGCGCGCCGGCGAACGCGATCATGGCGGCGTTGTCGGTGCAGAGCGCGGGCCGCGGGACGATGATCTCCACGCCGCGCTCGACGCCGAGCGCCGCCATCCGTTCGCGCAGCCGCCGGTTGGCCGAGACGCCGCCCGAGACGACCACGCGGCCGACCCCCGTCGCATCGAGCCCCTCCGCCGTGGCATCGACCAGCATGTCGATCAACGCTTCCTGCACGCTGGCGGCGAGATCGGGCAGCGCCTCGGGCGGCGGCTGGCGCTCGCGCACGTACTGCCACACGGCGGTCTTGAAGCCGCTGAAGCTCAGATCGAAGCGGCCGTGCTTCAGCCGCGCGCGCGGGAGGCGGACCGCGTGCGGATTTCCGCCACGCGCCAGCCGCTCGATCGCCGGACCACCGGGGTACGCGAGACCGAGCAGCTTCGCCACCTTGTCGAAGGCCTCGCCCACGGCGTCGTCGCGCGTGCGGCCGAGACACGCGTAGTCCCCCGGGCCGCGCGCCAGGTAGAGCCCCGAGTGCCCACCCGAGACGATCAACCCGAGGAACGGAAAGGGCACCGGGTCGGACGGCGCGCGGTCGAGGTTCGCCGCCAAAAGGTGCCCTTCGAGGTGATGCACGCCGACCAGCGGCAGCGCGCGGCGCAGCGCGATGCCCTTGGCGACCGACAGGCCGACGAGCAGCGAGCCCACCAGCCCCGGTCCTCGGGTGACGGCGATGCCGTCGACCTGCCCGAGGTCGATTGCCGCACGAGCCAAGGCGGCGTCGATCACCGGCACGAGATTGGTGAGATGCTGGCGCGAGGCCAGCTCGGGCACCACGCCGCCGAACGGGCCGTGCACAGCGTCCTGCGACGACACGACGGAAGCGCGGAGCCGCCCGTCCTCGAGCACGGCGGCCGCCGAGTCGTCGCAGGAGGTCTCGATGCCGAGGACGATCACGTCATCGGTCGCTCGGCCTGATCGCCAGGAAGATGGTGTTGTCCCCGCGCCGGACGAGGAACAGCACGCTCTTGCCCTTGCCGCTCGCCTTCACCGCCTTCTCGTACTGCCCGGCGGTGTGGACCGGACGGCGGTTCACCTCCACGATGACGTCGCCCCGCCTGATCCCCGCCTCCGCGGCCGGCCCGTCGGGATCGACCTCGGTCACCACGACGCCGCGCACACCGCGCTCGAGGCCCAGGTTCTCCGCGATCTCCGGGGTGAGGGTCTGCACGCCGAGGCCCAGCTGCTCGCTGCTGGCGCCGGCGGCCTCGCCGCCTTCGCCCTCGTCGAGCTCGCCGACGGTGACCGTGAACGTCTGCTCCTCGTCGCCGCGCCGGACCTTTACCGACACGTGGCTGCCGACGCGGGTGCGGGCCACCAGGTGCGGTAGATCGGTGGAATCCTTCACCACCGTGCCGTCGTACTCGACGATAATGTCGCCCTGCCGGAGTCCCGCCTTGGCGGCCGGGCCGTCGGGCACCACCTCGGAGACGAGCGCGCCGGCCGTCCCCTCGACGCCGAGGGACTCGGCCAGCTCGGGGGTGATGCGCTGGATCATGACGCCGAGCCAGCCACGCGTCACCTTCCCCTTCGTCTTGAGCTGGGGCACGATCTCCATCGCGAGGTTGATCGGGATCGCGAAGCCGATGCCGATGTTGCCGCCGCTGCGGCTGAAGATGGCGGTGTTGATGCCCACCACCTCGCCGCGCGTGTTGAGCAGCGGCCCGCCCGAGTTGCCGGGATTGATGGCGGCGTCGGTCTGGATGAAGTTGTCGTAGGGGCCCTGGTCGATCTTGCGGCCGACCGCGCTCACGATGCCGGCGGTCACCGTGTTGTCGAGGCCGAAGGGGTTGCCGATGGCGAGCACCCAGTCGCCGACCTTCAGCTCGTCCGAGTTGCCCATCGGGACGGTCTTCAAGCCGTTGCCGCCGTCGATCTCGATCAGCGCGAGGTCGGTCTTCGCGTCGCGGCCGACGACCTTGGCCTTCAGCTCCTTGCCGTTGGAGAGCTTCACGAGGATCTCGTCGGCGTTCTCGACCACGTGATTGTTCGTGAGGATGAAGCCCTCTTCGTCGATCACGAAGCCGGAGCCGAGGCTGCGCTGCCGGTACGGCCGATGCGGGGGGCCGAAGAAGCGCTCGAACGGCCCGAAGAACTCGCTGAACGGATCGCCGGGCCCGCCGAAGCTCGGGCCGGTCGGCGCGCTCTTCGTCGAGATGTTCACCACGGCGGGTGAGACGCGCTCGACCAGGGTGCGGAAGTCCGGCAGCGTCACCGTGGGCGGCGGGGCGGTCTCCGTGGTGCTGCTGCCGAAGAAGCCCGTGGCCACCCGCGGTCCGAGGACGGCGATGCCGCCTCCGAGCGCCAAAGCCAGTACGACCGCACCGGCTCGCCGGCTGCCACCACTTCCGAACGTCATGTCGCCTCCTTCGCGCGGCGTCGCGTCACTTCCACGAATTTCATGCGCAGGTCGTACAGCACCGACTCGACCAGCCCGCGCTCGGCTTCGTCGAGGTTCCCTCGGGTCTTCACCTCGAGCACGCCGAGGATGTCGATCGTCTGCTTGGCGGCGTTCAGATCGACGTTCACCTGGCCGCTCGTCGGATCGGCGATCTCGCCCAGGTGCAGCAGCGCTTGGGTGCTGAGGCCCAGCACGAAGGTGGAGAACGTGACCGGAACGTCGTGCGACTGCCCCGAGGCGGACGCCGCGCCGGGCTTCCGGTTATCGTCCGCCATGTCAGTGTCCCGTCCCGCCGGTGCTGTCGGCCGCGGGGGTCACGCGGCCAGCGCGCGGAGCCGCCGGATGCGCTCTTCGGTCGGCGGGTGCGTGCTGAACAGACCGGCCAGGCGCCGGCCGCTCAGCGGATTCATGATGAAGAGGTGGGCGGTCGCCGGGCTGGCGTGCATCGGAATGCGCTCGACGCCGAGCGCGATCTTCTCCAGCGCGGAGGCGAGCGACAGCGGATCGCGGGTGGTCTCGGCCGCGAACGCGTCGGCGCCGAACTCCCGCGACCGCGAGATGGCCATCTGGATCAGCATGGCGGCCAACGGGGCCAGGAGCATCATGGCCAGCGCGCCGAGCGGATTGCCGTTGCCGTTGCCGTCGCCGTCGCGCCGCCCACCGCCCAGGAGCGCGCCCCAGTAGGCCATGCGTGCCACCATCATCACGACGCCGGCCATGGTGGCGGCGATCGCGCTGATCAGCGTGTCGCGATTGGCGACGTGCCCGAGCTCGTGGGCGATCACGCCGCGCAGCTCCGCCGGCGACAACATGCGGACGATGCCGCTGGTCACCGCCACGGCCGCGTGCGACGGGTTGCGGCCGGTCGCGAACGCGTTCGGCGTGTCGGACGAGATCACGTAGAGGGCGGGCATCGGGAGCCCGGCCCGCTGCGTGAGCTCACGGACCATGCGGAACAAGTCGGGTGCGTCGCTCTCGGTGAGGCGCTGTGCGCCGTACATGCGCAGCACCAGCTTGTCGGAGAACCAGTACGTCCCGAAGTTCATCACGACGGCGAAGAGCAACGCCACCACGAGACCGTCGCGGCCGCCCACCACCTCGCCGATCCACAGCACGAGCCCCGTCATGAGGCCCAGCAGCAACGTCGTCTTCAGTGCGTTCGACACAAGCTCTCCAGGAAGCGGCGTGATTCGGGCCGTTGGACGCGCCGGGAAGCGCGCACATTCGATCCGCGACGGCCGTCGTGCCGCATCGCTACCGCGAAGCTAGACCCCACCCCCCAACGTGTCAAGGTAGAGTGCCGCGCACGAGCC
>DATMAZ010000022.1:0-12573 GCA_035559675.1 Candidatus Limnocylindria bacterium | reverse complement strand
CGTCGCCGTCATGGCCACAGGCATCGACGACGTCTACCCCGCCTGGCACCGGCCGCTCGCCGCGGCCATCGCCCGCCGCGGCGCGCTGGTCACCGAGTTCCCGGCCGGGACGCGCGCGCTGCCGTCGCACTTCCCGCAGCGCAACCGCATCGTCTCGGGGCTCGCCATGGCGGTGATCGTGGTGGAGGCGGCGGAGGGCAGCGGGTCGCTGATCACGGCGCGCTACGCGCTCGAGCAGGGCCGCGAGGTCTTCGCCGTGCCGGGCCCGATCGGCGACGGACGGCACCTCGGCAGCCACCGGCTGCTCCAGCAGGGGGCCACGCTGGTGACCGGCGTCGACGACGTGCTCGGCGTGCTGGCGCCGGCGCTGCGCGAGCGACTCGCCCGCGCCCGCGCCGAGGCGGCCGCCGCCGAGCTCACCGACGAGGAGCGGCGCATCCTCGACGCCGTCGGCGACGACGCCACGCACGTCGACGAGATCGGCCGGCGGGCGGCGACGCCGCCGGGCCCGAGCCTCGAGACGCTGCTCGCGCTCGAGCTCCGCGGGCTGGTCGAGCAGCAGCCGGGGGCGCGCTTCGTTCGGCGGAGGGCGGCGTAGTGGCGAAGCATCTCGTCATCGTCGAGTCGCCCGCCAAGGCGAAGACGCTCTCCAAGTACCTCGGCCGCGACTACCAGGTGAAGGCGTCGATCGGCCACGTGATGGACCTGCCGAAGAGCAAGCTCGGCGTCGACATCGAGAACGACTTCGCCGCCGAGTACCACGTGATCCAGGGCAAGAGCGCCATCCTGAACGAGATCAAGAAGGCCGCGAAGGACAAGGAGAACATCTACCTCGCCTCCGACCCCGACCGCGAGGGCGAGGCCATCGCCTGGCACATCGCCGAGAAGCTCGGCTATCCGAAGAAGAAGAACGTCCGGCGCGTGCTCTTCAACGAGATCACCAAGAAGGCCGTGCAGGAGGCGATCGCCCAGCCGCGCGACCTCGACCGCAACCTCTTCGACGCCCAGCAGGCGCGCCGCGTGCTCGACCGGCTGGTGGGCTATCAGCTCTCGCCGCTGCTCTGGAAGAAGGTGCGCCGCGGGCTCTCCGCCGGCCGCGTGCAGTCGGTCGCCGTGCGCATCATCTGCGAGCGGGAGCGCGCCATCCGCGCCTTCGTCCCGGAGGAGTACTGGACGGTCGAGGCCCGGCTGGAGGGCGGCGCGCCGCCGCCGTTCGTGGCGCGGCTCGCCGAGGTCGCGGGCCAGCGCCTCGACCACAAGCAGCTCCGGCTCGACACCAAGGCCCGCGTCGACGAGGTGCTGGCCGGGCTCGACGCCGCCACCTGGACGGTCGTCAAGGTCGAGCGCAAGGAGCGCCGCCGCAATCCGACGCCGCCGTTCATCACCTCCCGGCTTCAGCAAGAGGCGTCGCGCAAGCTCGGCTTCCAGCCGTCCCGCACCATGCGCATCGCCCAGCGGCTCTACGAGGGTGTGGAGCTGGGCTCGGAGGGTGCGGTCGGCCTCATCACGTACATGCGCACCGACTCGACGCGGCTGTCGGCCGACGCCGTCGCGGCCGCGCGCGAGTACATCGCGGCGCGCTTCGGCCCCGACTACGTGCCCGAGCAGCCGAACGTCTACCGCTCGAAGAAGGAGGCGCAGGACGCCCACGAAGCGATCCGGCCCACCTCCACGCAGTGGGACCCCGAGACAGTGGCGCCGTTTCTCGAGCGCGAGGAGCTGGCGCTCTACACGCTCATCTGGAACCGCTTCATCGCGAGCCAGATGGCTTCCGCGGTCTACGACGCCACCGCGGTCGACATCGAGGCCGGCGCGTGCCGGTTCCGGGCGACCGGGCAGGTGCTCAAGTTCGACGGCTTCATTCGCGTCTACACCGAGGGACGCGACGACGATCAGGCGGGGCGCGGCGAGGACGAGGAGGCCGAGGGCCAGCTCCCGCCGCTCACGGAAGGCGAGACCTTGAAGCTCCTCGAGCTCGTGCCCGAGCAGCACTTCACGCAGCCGCCGCCGCGCTTCACCCAGGCCACGCTGATCAAGGAGCTCGAGGAGGACGACATCGGCCGCCCCTCGACGTACGCCAGCATCATGGGCACGATCCTCAACAAGGAGTACGTGGTCGAGGACGAGCAGCGCCGGCTCAGGCCCACCGAGCTCGGCTTTCTCGTCACCGACCTGCTCGTCGAATCCTTCCCCGACGTGCTGAACGTCGAGTTCACTGCCAGCATGGAGGACGAGCTCGACTCGATCGAGGAGGGCAAGGAGCAGTGGACGCAGGCGCTGCGCCGCTTCTGGGAGCCGTTCTCGAAAGACCTCGAGCGCGCCCACGTCGAGATGCGCGACGTGAAGCGCGAGGAGCGGCCCACCGACCTCGTGTGCGAGAAGTGCGGCGAGCCGATGGTCATCAAGTGGGGCCGGCGCGGCGAGTTCCTCGCCTGCAGCGGCTATCCCGAGTGCCGCAACACCATGAACTTCACGCGCGACGAGTCGGGCACCATCGTCCCCGAGCAGCCCGAGGTGGTCGACGAGACGTGCGAGAAGTGCGGGCGCCCGATGCAGGTGCGCTTCGGCCGCTTCGGCAAGTTCCTCGGCTGCTCGGGCTATCCGGAGTGCAAGAACATCCAGCCGCTGCACAAGCCCGTGCCGACGGGGGTCAAGTGCCACGTCTGCGGGGAAGGCGAGCTCCTCGAGCGCCGCTCGCGGCGTGGCAAGCTGTTCTACTCGTGCAGCCGCTACCCGGAGTGCACCGGCGTCGCCTGGGACAAGCCGCTGCCCACCCCGTGCCCGTCGTGCGGCGCGCCGTTCGTCACCGAGAAGACCACCAAGCGCCTCGGCACGATCCGTCGCTGCATCCGCGAGGCGTGCGGCTGGCAGGCGCAGGTCGACCCCGACGACCCATCGAAGCTCGTCGAGCTGCCGCCGGCCAAGGCCACGGCCAAGACCGGGCGGCGGCCGCGCTTGGCCAAGCCGTCGCCCATGACGGCCGTCGAGGTGCCGGCCCGCGCGGCGCGGGCGGCTGCCAAGTCGAAGCGCACCGCGGGCGGGAAGACGCCCGCCGCGGCGGCGCCGAAGGCCGCGGCCAGGCGCGAGGTGGCCTCCGGCGCGACGCGCGCCAAGAAGGGCCGCGCGACGTGACGCGGGTGACGGTCGTCGGCGGGGGGCTCGCGGGCGTCGAAGCGGCCTGTCAGCTCGCCGCCGCCGGCGTCGGCGTCGATCTCTACGAGATGCGTCCGGTGCGCGGCACGCCCGCGCATCACACCGACCGGCTGGGCGAGCTGGTGTGCTCGAACTCGCTGCGCAACGCCACGCTCGACACCGCCGTCGGGCTGCTGAAGGAGGAGATGCGGCGGCTCGGCTCGGTCGTGCTGCGGGTGGCTGAGCAGCATCGGGTGCCGGCCGGCGCGTGTCTGGCCGTCGACCGCGTCGGCTTCGCCGAGGCGCTCACCGCGCTGGTTGAGGCCACGCCGGGCATCCGGCTCGTGCGCGAGGAGGTGACGAGCCTGCCGGACGGGCTCGTCGTGCTCGCCACCGGCCCGCTCACCTCGCCGGCGCTCTCGGAGGAGCTGGCCGGCGTGCTCGGCAGCCGCCACCTTTACTTCTACGACGCGATCGCCCCCACCGTCGCCGCCGAGTCGATCGACATGACGATCGCCTGGAAGGCGTCGCGCTGGGAGAAGGGCGGCGACGACTACATCAACTGCCCGCTCGATCGCGCGCAGTACGACGCCTTCGTCGCCGCGGTGCTCGCCGCCGAGAAGGTGCCGAGCCGCGAGTTCGAGCGCTGCATCTACTTCGAGGGCTGTATGCCGATCGAGGAGATGGCCCGCCGCGGGCACGACACGCTGGCCTACGGCCCCATGCGGCCGGTCGGCCTCGTCGATCCGCGCACCGGCCGGCGGCCGCACGCCTGCGTGCAGCTGCGGCAGGACGACGCCGCCGGGACGCTCTACAACATGGTCGGCTTCCAGACCAAGATGACGTATCCCGAGCAGCGGCGCGTGCTCCGCATGATCCCGGGCCTCGAGCGCGCCGAGTTCGTGCGCCTCGGCAGCCTGCATCGCAACACGTACGTGAACGCGCCCGAGCTGCTGCTGCCGTCGCTGCAGGTTCGCCGCCGCCGCACGCTGCTGCTCGCCGGGCAGATCGTCGGCGTCGAAGGCTACGTCGAATCGGCGGCGATGGGCATCCTCGCCGGCATGAACGCCGCCCGGCTGCTGCATGGGCAGCGGCCCGTGGTGCCGCCGGCCACCACCGCGCTCGGCTCGCTCGTCGCCTACGTCACGCAGCCGGGGCGCAAGGACTTCCAGCCGATGAACGCCAACTACGGGCTCTTTCCGCCGCTGCCGGAGGCCCGCAAGGGCCGCGAGAAGAAGCGCGCGCTGGCCGAGCGCGCGCTCGCCGATCTCGCCCGCTGGCAGGCCGAGCTGGCGCCGTCGGGCATCGCGTCCTCGGTCGCGTGAGCATGCGGCTCGAGGCAGCGGCCCTCGTCGCCCACGGCGTACCGGAACCCGACGCGGTCATGGCCGCCGCCGCCCCGCTCGGCGAGTGGCTCGATGCGGTCGACCCCGCGAGGCTCGCCGCGGCGCTCGGCGAGACGGCGGATCCGGTGGCCGCGCTCACTAACCTGGCCCGCGTGCTCGATGCGGCCCGCGTGCCGCCGCCGCCGGAGCTGCCGCAGCTCCTGCGTGTGCTCGGCGGCAGCCAGTCGCTGGCGACGGCGCTCGCGAGCGAGGGGACGGCCTGGCCGGCGCTGTTCGCTGTGACGCTCGCGCTCGGCACGCGACCGCTCGCCGAGCACGTCGCGATGCTGACGGCGGGCGAGGAGCCGGCCGATCGCGCCGCGCTGCAGCGGCAGCTTCGTCTCCATTGCCGCCGGGAGCTCGTGCGCATCGGCGGCCGCGATCTCATCGGGCTCGCCACCGTCGACGACACCGTGCGCGAGCTGTCGGTGCTGGCCGAGGCGCTGGTCGACGTGGCCATCCTGCTCTCGCGCCGCCGGCTCGAGCGCGAGTGGGGCGCCCCGCTCGACGGGCCGTTCGCCGCGCTCGGCATGGGCAAGCTCGGCGGTGAAGAGCTCAACTACAGCTCGGATATCGATCTGGTCTACGTCTACGGCACGGACGGCGAGCATCCGAGCGGCCGGACCAACCGCGAGTGCGCCGCGCGGCTCGCTGAGGAGGTGACGCGCGCCATCTCGGAGGTGACCGCCGACGGCGTCTGCTTCCGGGTCGATCTCCGGCTGCGTCCGGGCGGCCGCGAGGGTCCGCTCGCGACCTCGCTGATGGCCACCGTGTCGTACTACGAGAGCTGGGGCCAGACGTGGGAGCGCGCGGCCTGGCTGAAGGCGCGTCCGGTGGGCGGCGACCGCGATCTCGCGGCCGCGCTCACGGCCGAGCTCGAGCCGTTCGTGTACCGCCGCTACCTCGACTTCGCCACGCTCGAAGACCTGAAGGAGATGAAGCGCAAGGTCGACGCGTCGCTCGGCGAGGCCGAGCGGCAGGGCCGCGACGTGAAGCTCGGCCGCGGCGGGATCCGGGAGATCGAGTTCTGGGTGCAGGCGCACCAGCTGATCCACGCCGGCAAGGACGCGCGGCTGCGCGTGCGCTCCACCATGGCGGCGCTCGACGTGCTGGCGCAGGCTGGCTACGTGCCGGCCGCGCAGGCGGCGGAGCTCGGCCAGGCGTACCGCTTTCTGCGCGACGTCGAGCACAAGATCCAGATCGTCCGGCAGCGGCAGACGCAGCGGCTGCCGGTCGACGCCGGCGAGCGGCTGACGCTCGCCCGGCGGCTCGGCTACCGCGGCCCCGAGGCGGTCGCGGAGTTCGAGGCGGCGCTCGCGCGCCACACGGCGGCGGTGCACGCGAGCTTCGAGCGCCTCTTCTACGGTGCGGAGGAGGCGCCGCGGCCGGGGGTCGAGCGGCTGCTCGACCATGCCGACGATCCGGCGACCGCGGCCGAGCTAGCGCAGCTCGGCTTCGCCGATCCCGAGACGGCCCGCAGCAATCTGGTGCTGCTGCGCGACGGCCCGCCGCACGCGCCGGCGTCGCCGCGGCGCCGAAAGACGCTGGCACAGCTCGCCCCGTCGCTGCTCGCCGAGATCGCCGAGTCGGGCGCCCCCGACCGCGCGCTGGCCCACATGGCGACGTTCATCACCACGGTGGGGGCGCGCTCGAGCTACCTCCACCTACTGCTCGAGAACCCGGGCGTGCGCCGGCTGCTGCTCCGGCTCTTTGCCACCAGCGAGTTCCTCTCGCGCTACTTTCTCCGGCATCCGGAGCTGCTCGACAGCCTGGTGCGCGTCGATCTGGTACGGCTCGTACGCTCCCCCGAGGAGCTGGCGGCCGAGCTCAGCGACCGGCTGGCGGCCGCGCCCGACCTCGAGGCGCAGCTCGACGGGATCCGGCGCTTTCGTCACGAGGAGTTCCTGCGCATCGGCATCCACGACATCGAAGGCGAGCTGGACGCCATCGAGGTCGAGCGGCAGCTGACGGCGCTGGCGCGCGTGTGTCTCGCCGCCGCAGTCGACCTCGGCCGCGAGCAGGTCGTGCGGCGCTACGGGATCCCGTCGGCGGCGCCCGTGGGCGAGCTCGCGGTGGTGGGCATGGGCAAGCTCGGCGCCGACGAGCTCAACTACCATTCCGATCTCGACCTGGTGTTCGTCTACGACGCGGGCGACCCGGCGGCGTGGGGCGAGCACGACGCGCACGTCGTGTTTACGCGCATCGCCCAGCGCACGATCAGCGCGCTCGCCACGCCCACCACCGAGGGCATCGCCTACCAGATCGACACGCGGCTTCGGCCGTCGGGGAACCAGGGCTCGCTCGTCACCTCGCTCGCGGGCTTCGAGGCGTACCATCGCTCGAGCGCCGCCGTGTGGGAGCGCCAGGCGCTGGTGAAGGCGCGCGTGGTCGTGGGACCGCCGGCGCTCGCGGTGCGGCTGCAGGCGGCCATCGACACCGCGGCCTACGCCCGCGGGCTCAGCCCCGAGGAGGCCGAGGAGGTGGGCCGCATCCGCGAGCGCATGGCGCAGGAGCGCGGCGACGACGGCGACATCAAAACCGGCGCGGGCGGGGTGGTGGACGTCGAGTTCGCGGTGCAGCTGATGCAGCTCGCCTACGGGCACCGCGAGCCGCGGCTGCGGACACCCCAGACGCGCGCCGCGCTCGACGCGCTCGCCGAGACGGGGCTGTTGCCGGCGGCCGACGTCGCGGCGCTCGCCGCCGGCTACGCCTTTCTCCGGGCGCTCGAGAGCCGGCTCCGCATCGAGCGCGACCAGCCGCCCGGCTCGCTCGACGGCGACCGCGCCGCGCTGCTCGCGCTGGCCCGCCGGATGCGGCTGGAGGGCCCGGACGACGCGGTGGTGGCGCAGCTCCAGGAAGAGCACGCGGCCCACCGCCAGGCCGTGCGGGCCGCGTATCTCCGTGTGCTGGAGCGGCTGAGCGCGCGCGGTCCCCGCTGAGCCGTCGAAGCTTGCCAGGCTGGGGCCTACCGTGTAGGCGTGCGCGATCATGAAAGCGACCGACTACGTCTGGCTCGACGGGCAGCTCGTGCCGTGGGCGGACGCAAAGGTCCACGTGCTCACGCACACGCTGCACTACGGCCTCGGCGTGTTCGAGGGCATCCGCTGCTACCAGTGCGCCGACGGCCGCTCGGCCGTTTTCCGGCTCCGCGAGCACGTCGATCGGCTTTTCGGGTCGGCGCACGTGGTCGGCATGGAGATGCCGTTCACCCGCGAGCAGATCCACGAGGCCTGCCTGGAGACGGTCCGCGCCAACAAGCTGAAGGAATGCTACATCCGGCCGCTGGCCTTCATGGGCGACGGCGAGATGGGCCTCGCGGCGCGGCCGGCCACGCGCGTCGCCATCGCCGCCTGGCCGTGGGGCGCCTATCTCGGCGACGAAGGCATGCAGCGCGGCGTGCGGCTGAAGACCAGCTCGTTCGCGCGCTTCCATCCGAACACCATGCTGACGAAGGCGAAGGTGGTCGGGCACTACGTGAACTCCATCCTGGCGGCGCGCGAGGCTCGCGACGCGGGCTACGACGAATCGCTCTTGCTGGACGTCGACGGCTACGTCTCCGAGGCGAGCGGCGAGAACATCTTCATCGTGCGCAACGGGGTGGTAAAGACCACGCCGCTGCCGACGGTGCTGGAAGGCGTGACGCGCGACGCGGTGCTGACGATGCTGCGCGACCTGCAGATCCCGTGCCGCGAGGAGCGGTTCACGCGCGACGAGGTCTACCTGGCCGACGAAGCCTTCTTCACCGGCACGGCCGCCGAAGTGACGCCCATTCGCGAGGTCGACGACCGCAAGGTGGGCACGGGCGAGCCGGGGCCGATCACGCGCCGCCTCCAGGAGCGTTTTTTCGCGGCAGTGCAGGGGAAGGATGCGCAACGCCAGTCGTGGCTAGCCTACGTGTGAGGGGAGGAATCATGCGAAAGACAGTGATCGGAGCAGTCGCCGTGCTCGGCTTGATCGTCGGCTGCGGCGGCGGCGAAGAGCCCGCCGAGAAGGCGCCGGCGCCGGCTGCACCGCCGACCACGGCCCAGCAGCAGGGTGCCCCGCCTGCACCCGCGGCGGGCGAGGAGCCCTACGAGCTCGACGTCATCGTCGAGGGCGAGCCCGACGAGGGCCCGCCGCCGCTCACGGTGAAGTTCCAGGGCTACGTCGAAGAGGACGAAGGCGGCCCGTGGAAGTTCGCCTGGGACTTCGGCGACGGCCACACGAGCAACGAGCAGAATCCGACGCACACCTACGAGAAAGAAGGCGAGTACACCGCGACGCTCACCGTCACCGACCAGCGGAACTTCACCGGCAGCGACGAGATCGACATCTTCGTCGAAGTCGAGGAGTGACGGTCAGGGACAGGCGACGCCGAGCCGTTGCTCGAGGTCGGCGAGCCGGCTGAGCGGTGGCCCCAGCCGATCGCCGGCATCGGCGCAGCCCGTTCGACCGGCGGCGAGGCAGTCCGCGAGGCGGCTCGTGAGCGCACGCAGCTCCTCGCGGACCGCTGCCCGCTCGGCCCGCCAGCCGGCACAGCGCGGATCGACGACCGTCAGCGGTACGGCGGTGGTGGGCGGTGCTGTGGCCGGCTGCGGCGTCGTAGCTGGCGGGCGCGCTGCGGCTGGCTGCGGCGCGGCAGCTGGCGGCGGCGTCGCAGCGGATGGCGGTGCGGGCGTCGCCGTGGGCGGCGCCTGTCCGGAGGCCTCCGGTGGCGCTGGAGCCGGCGGCGGCGCGGTGTGCGAGGGCGTGGCGGCGAGCCCCACCACCTCCACCTGGGCCGGTGTCACCAGCATCTCCAGCCGATTCTGGAAGCGGGTCACGCGGCCGGTCACCTGCACGCGCTTGCCGGCGTAGAGCCGCGCCGGGTCGGCCGGCAGCTCCGTGATGAGCGGAATCCGGATCACCACGCGCAGCGCACGCGGGTCGTCCGGGTCGAACTCGAGGATGCAGCGCCGCTCCGCGGTGGTGGTGGCGCGCGCCACCACGCCCTCGACGGTCACCAGGCGGCGTACGTGCGCGCCCGCCGCCGTCCACGGCACGGTGGCCGCGCCGGCAGCGGTGGCGCACGCGAGCGCTGCGGCGAGCAGCGCGGCCGCCCGGCGAGCCGACGACATGCGTGCAGCTAGCAGACGGGACGGCGGCGCGGCAAATCCGCGTGGCGCGCTCCGGCCGTCGCACGCCGCTCCGTCATGTCTTGAGCCGACTGCAGGCGTGGGCTAGGGTCCGGCCCGAACAGGGAGGAGCATCGTGGAACAGATCCGCTTCGACGATATCGAGGGCCTGCGGCGCAAGATCAGCGATCAGTTCGGCTCCTGGAGCCAGCCGATCACCGTCACCCAGGACATGATCAACCGCTTCGCCGATTTGACGGGCGACCATCAGTGGATCCACGTCGACGTCGAGCGGGCCAAGCGCGAGAGTCCGTTCAAGCAGCCGATCGCCCACGGCTTTCTCACGCTGTCGTTGCTGCCCGCCATGAAGCGAGAGCCCGACTGGGTGCCCACGGGCTTCGGCAACGCCACCAACTACGGGGCGAACAAGCTGCGCTTCGTGTCGCCCGTGCCCGCGGGCGCCAGCATTCACTCGCGCTCGCGCGTCATCGCCGTCGAGTCGCACAAGGCCGGCACCATGATCACCCAGGAGATTCAGGTGGCCGTCGTCGGCAGCGAGAAGCCGGCGCTCATCTACGAGATGATGGTGCTCTACCATCCGCCGATGAAGTAGGCGCCGGCCGCGCCCGGGCGGCGACGACGCATGGTCATTCCAATCGGCGATGCGCCGAATCCGCGCGGGCTGCCGCTCGTCACGTATGCGCTGATCTTCGCTAACGTGGCGGTGTTCGTCGCCTTCACCGTCCCGCTCTCCGCCGTCCCCGTCGACCCGCGCGACCCCCGCTACCTGGCGTACGTCGACGGCATCGCCCACAGCCTGCCCGATCCCGCGATGCTGCCGCACGTGCTGCGCAACGTCACGGAATACGACCTCTTCGTATTCGTACACGGCTTTCGGCCGGCCGCCATGACGGTCACCGACCTCTTCACCTCGATGTTCCTGCACGGCGGCTTGCTGCACCTCGCCGGCAACATGCTCTTCCTCTGGATATACGGCGACAACGTCGAGCACCACCTGGGGCGCATCCGCTACCTGGTGGTGTATCTCGCCACCGGCGCGGCCGCGAGCCTCTCGCACGTGTTGCTCGATCCCACCTCGAACCTTCCCATGGTGGGTGCCTCCGGCGCCATCTCCGGCGTGCTCGGGTGCTACTTCGTGTGGTTCCCGCGCAACGACGTGCGGCTGCTCTGGATGCTGCCCCCGCTGCTCATGCAGGTCGTGCTGGTGCCGGCGCGCATCGTGCTCGCCTTCTACCTGCTGCTCGACAACCTGCTGCCGATGCTGGTGCGTGGACAGACGGGCGGCATCGCGCACGCCGCCCACATCGGCGGCTTCGTGGCGGGCGCCGCGGGCGCGTGGCTCACCGGCCGCTGGAGGCTCGGCCACGCGCCGGTGGCTGGCGACGACCCCGACGACGTGATCGCGGCCGCCGAGCGCCTGCGCGCGCGCGGCCAGAGCCGGCAAGCCGTGGCGACGCTGCTGCGCTTCGTGCGCGATCACCCGCGGAGCCCCTACGGCGCCGACCTGCACGCCTTGGCCGGCACGATCCTGCTCGAGGACCTCGACGATTCGACCGCCGCCTACCAGCACTTCGTGGCGGCGCTGGAGGGGGGCGCCTCGGAGTCGGGCGAGGCACTGGCGCGCCGCGGCCTCGCCGTGATCGCGCGCCTGCAGCGCGCTCCGTTCGGACGAACGCGCATCAGATAGGCGCGCCGCGGGCGGGTGCGCCCTTCGTCGTTGCGGTTACTTCGGTTTGCCGCTGCGGCGAACTTCTTCGAGGAGCCGGTCGGGCGGCAGCAGGCGGCCGCCGAGGCCGGGATCGGACAGCTCGGCCGCGGTGCGCTTGGCGAGGTCCTGGCGGCCGGGGAGCAGCACGAGCATCGGCATCACGGGCGCCGCGGACAGCTCGATAATCAGACCGAGGCCGCTGCGCGGCGGGATGTCCATGTCGACCACCACGATCTCGGGGCGGACCATCTGCAGGAGGTCCGAGGCCTGCTTGCCGTCCCAGGCCATCGAGACCGACATGCCCTGGCGGGCGAGCGCCTGGCGCAGGCTGATGAACGCGTCGGCGTCGGCACCGGCCGTGAGCACGCGCGTGCCGCGGCTGGCGTACGGGGTGAGGATTCCGATGACTTCGTCCGGGTCGAGCGGCGCGTGCACCACCTCGACGAAGCCGAGGCCGAGCCCGCGCGTGATGCCCGGCGGGATGAGGCACCCGCAGAAGGGCACGCTGGCGCCGGCGGCGCGGGCGGCGATGAGCGCATCGAAGGCGCCGCGTGCGGCGAGGTTCACGAGCACGCGATCGGTCGCCGCCTCCGCGAGCTTCGCGGCGAGGTCGTCGGCCGGCGGCATGACGATGGTCTCCACGCCATGCAGCTTGACGTTGGCCCAGCCGCTCGGATCGTCGACCACGGCGATTCGCCGCACGTCGGCGCTGACGTTGGCCGGCGTGGTCACCGGCGTCACCGGCCGCACGGTGGTGGCGGGTGGTGGCGGGGCGGGGCGAGGCGGCGGCGCGGGCTCGAGCGCCTCGATGGCACGCTCGGTCTGCGCGGCGAGCGCCGCCGCCAGCTCGGCCGTGCGGGCCTCGGCTTCGTGCTCGAGCGTCGCCACCGTCTCGCGCAGCATGCTCACCTCCTGCGTGAGCGCGTCCACGCGCTGCTGGGCCTCGGCGAGCAGCGCGCGGGTCGCTTCGGCGTCGACCTGGGCTGCCGCACGCGCCCCTTCGGCGGCTACGCGGTCGCTCGCCGTGTCGGCCCGGATCGCTTCGAGCGCCCGCGCCAGATCCTCCGCGCGGGCCACGGCCGCCTCGAACTCGGCGGCCAGCGCATCGTGCCGCTGCGCCCAGCTGGTGGCCGATTGCTCGGCGGCTGCGCGGGCGGCCTCGGCGGCGGCCAGGCGGGCGGCCAGGGCCTCGGTCTCCGCGGCCTTCTCGGCCGCCGCGGCGGCGGCCTCCGCG